>CAZJIS010000014.1:30186-32374 GCA_964546125.1 uncultured Clostridium sp. | reverse complement strand
CGGTTCTCCACGGTCTTTTCAAGGTCTTCCTTAACCTTGTTTTCGTAGCCCGAATAGGTATGGACTACGTACCACTTGGCTTCCTCGGACATAGCGCCCCTCAGTTCGTCGCCGCGGGCGTCGCGGTGACGGTCGCTTCCGGGGTGACGGCGGGCGTCGCCGCAGGCGTGGGCGTCGCGGAAAGGGCCGCGCCGAGGTTGATGTTGCTAAGCGCCTTGAACCCCGCGCCAAAGGCATAGTCGAGCACGCCGATCATGATCGCGACCACGACCACAAACGCCAGCACCGTCGCCGTGTAGGAAAGCAATTCCTTGGGCGTGGGCCAGGTCACTTTTTTGAGCTCGCCGAGCACCTCGCGGAAAAACTTGCCCAAACGGCGGAAAATCCCGGGCTTCTTTTCTTTTTCTTTGGCCATCGTGAACTCCTTTGTTACTTCGCTTCCCTGTGGGCGGTGTGCTTGCGGCAAAAACGGCAATACTTGCTGAACTCGATGCGGTCCGGGTCGTTCTTCTTGTTCTTAAAAGTATTGTAGTTCCTCTGCTTGCACTCCGTGCAGGCCAGTGTGATCTTGACGCGCATTTCCCGTAACCTCCTGTATTTCGCGGCACGCTGCCGACGCATTCGCTATCTACGTACCTAAATAAACCCCCCTTGCGGGGGATGCTTTAATAATCTACCACAGGCTTTGGCCGATGTCAACGAAAAGTCATGGACTTTCGCCGCTTTTTTCATAGAAAATCGGCGCTCTTGTGCAGGGAGCGCGGCGCGTTTCCCATATGTTGTGCCGACCTAGTACGGCCGCCCCGAACGGCCGCGCGGATGCCTTTTGCGCGGGCCGTACATGGGCGGGTGCGCGCCGTGCTTCGCGGCGGGCGGGGTTGGCTTTTGGCCGGCCGGCGGCGCGCAGTGCGGACATCCGGCCGGCGTGTGCGTGCCGGCCGCGCGCACATGCGTTTGAAGGTAAGCCGCGGGCGCGTCGTCCGCGCCGGGCGGGTAGAAAAGGCGGTTGGCCATCGACACGATCGCGCGTGCGGCGTCGCTTTCAACAGGCGGCCCCTCTTCGCGCAGCATCTGTGCGGTGCGCGCTCCGCCCGGTGCTGCGGGGCGTCCGCATGCGCCTGCGCTGCCCGCCGGCAGGGTCGAAGCGCGGTTTTCCTTCGAAGCCTGCTGTGGAGGCGCCGCTTGCGCGGGCGCTGCCTGCTCGGCGCGCGGCGGCAAAGTTTGAAGTTCGGGCGGCGCCGTTTCTTTTTTGCGCTGCGCAAGCTGCGCGAGCACGCGCAGCGAGGCCGCATCCATTTGCGCGGCCGAAAGGCCGTTGCCGCCGCGGGCGATGATCGCGCCCCCGCTTGAGAGGAACACGCCCGCGGCGTCCCGCGCTTTGGCGGGGACGGCGGCGCGCATCGCAGGGCCAAGCGGCGCATGCAAAAGCGCGCCGCCCTGCAGCACAAGCCACGCTTCGCACGCGCCGCGGTAACCGGCAAGCTCGACGGCGAGCGTGCCGCCGTTTTCATCCAAAGTCAGGCGCGCCGCGCCGCGCGCGGTTCCCGTGAGCGCGAAAAGCTTCTGCGTTTTCATTCAATCATCCCCCGGCGGTTTTCATACCTTATATATATTGCCGCATGTGGGTTGTGATATAATCAAAAATGAAAATAACAGGAGGCGCTCATAAGATGCGCGATGAACAGGGCCGCACGCTCGAAGCGTTTTTGGCTGAATATGACGAAACCCGCTACCGCCGCCCCTCGGCGACGGTCGATATGGCCGTTTTCGTCCCGTCGGGCCGCGATCTCCGCGTGCTGCTCATCAAGCGGCGCAACCATCCCTACATCGGGCGCTGGGCGCTGCCGGGCGGCTTTGTGGAAATGGATGAAGAGCTCGAGCAGGCGGCCGCGCGCGAACTTCAAGAAGAAACCGGCGTCGTAGGGGCGGCGCTTCGGCAGTTCGGAACCTTCGGCGGCGTCGGGCGCGACCCGCGCACGCGCGTCATCTCCACAGGCTTTTTTGCCCTCGTGCCGGAAGAGGAGCTCGCCTTTGCCGCGGGGGATGATGCGGCGGACGCCGCCCTTTTCAGCATTGAGAAACTCGTCCGCACGGCCCGCTCCGCCCGGGGCGACACCTACCGCATCGCGCTCGCCGGGCCCGATGTGCTCACCTGCCATGCGCGCCTTGTTTATGATGACTTTGGCGC
>CAZJIS010000014.1:28878-30086 GCA_964546125.1 uncultured Clostridium sp. | reverse complement strand
GCCACAGCCTGTTCAAACCCCGCGGGGAAGCCGTCAAAACGCGCGTCCACGCTCACTCCCTCGCGTAATCGAGCGCGATTACGCGGTTTGCGCCGAGGCTTGCGCGGTTGAGCGCCGCCTCGCTTTGGCGCAGGCGATGCACGGCGTAGCCCTTAAGGCCGCTCAAAAACGGCTCGAGATCGCTTAAACGCGTATCTTCGCCGATGGCGGAGGTTTTGTAGTGCATGGGGATGGTTACCTTCGGGTCGAGAAGCCGCGCGAGTTCGCGCGCGCCCGCCCCGTCAATCGTATAGAAGCCGCCCACGGGCACGAGCAGCACGTCCACCGGGCCGATGGCCGCGAGGGTGTCCGCATCCGGCATCGCGCCGATGTCGCCCGCGTGCATAACGCGCATATCTTCAAGCTCGAAAATAAACACGGTGTTCTTGCCGCGTTTTGCGCCGCCCACTTCATCGTGGGCCGTCTCCACGCCGCGGATGCTTACGCCGCCCGCCTCATGTTCCCCGGGGCCGGTGATGCGCACGGGGTCGCCCGCGCACATGTCGAAATAATTGTGGTCAAAATGCATGTGGCTCACGCTTACCGCGTCGCATTCGATTTTGTGCATCGGGTAGCCGACGCTCGGGTCATAGGGGTCGGTCAAAATCCGCGCGCCCGATGCGGCGGTGATCAGAAAACAGCTGTGGCCGTACCATTTGATCAGCATATTCTTTCCTCCTTGTCGTTTTGTCGCTTAAGCGCGAGGGATAGCAGGCGCGCCATCGCATCGGCGGGCTGCGCGCAGCGCGCGCGCAGGGCTTCCCGTTCGCGGGGCGCCGCGCCGTGGGTCAAACAAAGCGCGGCCTCCGCCGCCTCCGCGATCCTTGCGCGGGTGCGCCGCGCGTCGCCGGGGAAAGCGACGGCGCCCAGGCACAGCCAAAGCGCGCGCTTCACCCGCTCGTCGTCCGGGCAGCCGCAATGCGTTTTTTTTGAAAGGGTCTTGAGCCTCGCGAGCGCCATGCCGGCCCGCGTCGTGATGTCCGCCTCCCCCGGCGGGGGCAAAAGGGACGCGCGGCACAGAATCGTGCCGCAGTCGAGCGCGGGCGGCTTTTTGCGCCACGCGGGCGCGTTTTCGCCCATAATGAAGCGATACGCGTCGTCCATGCGCGCCTCCGGTATAGAAGAATCGCACGGTTCATGATGGACTGTGCGATTTCATATTATCATAA
>CAZJIS010000014.1:0-28778 GCA_964546125.1 uncultured Clostridium sp. | reverse complement strand
TGATATTGCGCTCCACGTGGCTGAAAAGATAGTTGCGCGCGTCCGCGCCGATGACTTCGTAGGTTTCCACGTCGACCCACACCTTGATCAGGTCGTTGTAGATGATCGCGTCGTCCTGCACGAAGGCGAAGTTGAACAACGCGCTGCCGCCGTAATATTGGGCGTAGGTCGCCTCCATGCTCTGGTAGCCTTGTTTGGCGAGCCATTCGAGCCCCGCCTGGCGAAGCTTTGTCACCGTTTCATCGCCCGGCACGCCCGAGGCTGTGCCCGTTGCCGAGGACATCATCCAAAGCATCATGCCGCCGGTCTTGGTGATCGAAACGTCCACCTCGCGCCCGTCCCCATAGCTGCCGTGGAAATCATAGGCAGGAATCGTGCCGTTCGAGTCGCCTTCCGAATCAAAGGAGCCGAGGTTTGCAAGGCGAAGGGCAATTTGTTTGGCTTCCTCCGGCGTGACCCCCTTGCCCGAAACGCCGCGCGCCTCTTGCTTTTCGGTGCTCTCGGAGAAGGGACCGTCGTAAATGAGCGTCGGGAACTTCGAAACATCTTCGGTGCTCGCGTAGGTGTCGTTCACCGCGGTGAAGAATTCATCCTGCGTGATGGCAGCCATCGGCACGTCGCCGATAGCGAGGCGGTCGTTAAGGTCGGCGGCAATCTCGCCGCAGCGCGCGTAGAGCTCATCGAGCTGGCGGCGGTCTTCCTCGGCCGCGGTTTCATTCGAAAGCGCCTTTTTCGTGAGGGTATGCGCATAATCTCCGATGCGCGTGATGAACTGCCCAAGCTCGCCCGTGTCGAGGTGGGAGGAGGGGATCTGGCTTAGAAGGCTCACGCACGAGCCCGAGAGCCGCCAGATGTCGTCGAGAAGCAGCACGTTTTGCGTGGGGCTGTTGACCACGCGCAGTTTCCCGAGCGCTGTTTGCAAGTCGCCCATGTTCGTGCAAAGCTCCGTGAACGCGCGGCGATACATAGTCGAGGCCGTGTAGCGGAATTCATCCGCGAGCGCGCGCTGCTGCGCGCCCCAGAAAGCAAGGCTCACCACCGCAACAACCAGAACGAGCGGGATGACTACCCTTGTAATGATGTCCTTTGTGCGATCGCTCATCTTCTTTTCCCCCTTATTTCTTGCCGAGGCAGAAGTTATGCCGGCCGATAGAGAGCGTCACGGGCAGGGATAGCATCCACTTGTTCGTGCTCGTGGCCGGGTTGTAGTAATAAAGGCAGCCGTTCGTCGGGTCCCACCCGTTCATTGCGTCCGTCGCGGCCTTGATGGACGTTTCATCGGGCGTCAGGTTGACCTGCCCGTCCTTCACCGCGTCAAAAGCGCCGCTCTGGTAAACAACGCCGCTGAGGGAGTTTGGGAATTCGCTGCTTTTCACGCGGTTCAAAATCACCGCCGCGACCGCCACCTGCCCCTTATAGGGTTCGCCGCGCGCTTCGCCATAGACGACCCGCGCCAAAAGGTAAAGGTCGCTGTTGTTGTTCGACGAGCCGCCCGAACTTCCGCCCCCGGTCGGGACGGAGAGCGTCAGGCCCATCGCCTTTGCGGTCGCCGGGCCCACGATGCCGTCGGCCGAAAGGCCGTTGCTGCGCTGGAAGTAGATCACCGCCTTTTGCGTCATCGTCCCGAATTTGCCGTCGATCGCGCCGGAGTAGTAACCCCAGCGCTTAAGTTTTGTTTGCAGTGTCACGACCTCGTCGCCGGATGAACCCACGCGCAGCGTCGCCGCCGCATAGACCGCGCTTTGGAGCAGCATGCATAGCGCGAGCGCGAGCGCCAGCGCTACCAAGTGTTTCGCATTGCCTGTAGTTTTTGCCATAGCTTTCCTCCGTCTATGCTTTTCAAAAGCTTGAGGAGCGCGCTGCTGAATTTGAACCCGCCGAGCTCAAAGTCCGCGTCCAGCCCCTCATAATCAATTTTCCCGCCCGGAAGCTCCAATATGCATAAAGGCGGAAAGAGTACGCACCACCAGTTCTGTCCCTGCCCTTCGCCGAGCACCACGCGCAGCGCTTCGTATTCCCCCGCGGGGTACACGGCATCCCCGTAGACGCGCTCGGGGAACTCGTAGCGCCCGAGCATCAGCTGCGCGCCGTAGTCCATACCGTGCGCGCGAAGCGTTTCTTCTGCGGCTTCGAGCAGCGCCCCGCCGTCTGCGAGCAGCGCGGCCTTTGCTTCGCTTTCATCGGCGCAGCCGATCATATCCGCCTCAATGGCGAGGATTGCGTCGCGCACGGCAAGTTTTGCTTTTTGGTCGGCCGCACTGTCGCTGTTGGCAATGACGTGCAGGCGCAAAACATCCTTCGGCGCGGGCGTGAACCCAAGGCACAGCGCGGCCGCGAGAAGCGCCGCGACGATCCGTTTTGTGAACATAAACCCTCCTTGTGGGCGATCTTGGGAAAAGCATTGACGAACCGCGCGCTTTTTATGCGAAAAGAGCTTGTTTGGAGGCCTGTTGTCCGTTTTTTCGCGCTGAATTGGCTCTTTCATCGGGATATCATCGCGTATATAATGTTCGTATGGAAATGCGTGCCTATGCAAAGGTGAACCTGACCCTCGATGTGCTTGGCAAGCGGGCCGACGGCTTCCACAGCCTCAGCTCCGTTATGCTCGCGCTCGATCTTTTCGATGTGATCGCGGTCGATTTCAGCGCGCCCGGCGTTTTCGTGGAGGCGGACCCGCCCCTGCCCGCCGGCAGCGTCGCCGAGCGCGCGGCGCGCGCCTATCTTGCGCATTGCAAGGGGGCGGGGCTTCGCGCTTCCATCCAAAGGGCCATCCCGCCCGGGGCGGGGCTTGGCGGTTCCTCGGCGGATGCGGCGGCCCTGCTCAACGCGCTGCACGCGCGCTATCGGGCGATGGAGGAACAGGCGCTTTTGGCCCTTGCGGCGTCGCTCGGCGCCGACATCCCGTTTTGCATGGCGGGCGGGCTCGCGCTGTGCGAGGGCAAGGGAGAGATCATCACGCCCCTGCCGAAAATGGACTTCGACCTGCTCGTCGTGAAGCCCGCGCGGGGCGCTGCGACGCGCGAGGTGTTCGCGCGGCTCGCGCCGCCCTACCCGCCCCAAACGAGCGCGGGGGCGGTCGCGGCCATTTGCGCCGGAAACCGCGCGGCGCTTTTGCCGCACATCTCAAACGGCCTTCAGGAGGCCGCCGGCTCCCTCGTGCCGGAAATCGCACATTTGCTTGATCGCATGCGGGACTGCGGCGCGCTTGCCTCTTCCATGACCGGCAGCGGCAGCGCGGTGTTCGGCATTTTTGAAAACGCGCAGGCGGCGCGCCTTGCCGCGCGCGCGTTCGCGGGGGAAGCGTTCGTGCGCGCGTGCAGGCCTGCGTATCCTATGGTATAATGTTGTATCGGTCGCTCGACGATCGGAACGGGAGTTCAATATGGCGCATATCAAAGACCACCAACGCATTCACATCGTGGGCATCGGCGGCTGTTCTATGAGCGGCCTCGCGCAGATTTTGTGTGCGCGCGGCTATTTTGTGCAAGGGTCGGATCAAACCGAATCGCCCTTCACCAAAAGGCTTAAAGAGCTCGGCATCCCGGTCATGATCGGGCACGATGCAAACAACCTCGGCGAGGCGGAACTTGTGCTCTACTCGGCCGCGGTGAAGGCGGATAATGTCGAACGCGCGGCGGCGCGCGCGCGGGGTATTCCCGAAATCGAGCGCAGCGTGGCGCTCGGGCAGCTGAGCGAAGGCTACCGTGAGGTTGTCGCCATCGCGGGCTGCCACGGCAAAACCACGATCACATCGATGCTCGCGCTTCTTTGCGAGCTTGGCGCAGTGGACGCCACCGTCCACATCGGCGGCTTTGTCGATTTTCTTAAGGGCGGCGTGCGGCTCGGCTCGAACGAGCGCTTCATCACCGAAGCCTGCGAATATGTCGAAAGCTTCCTCACGCTGCGGCCGACGATTGCGCTCATCAACAACATCGATAACGATCACCTCGATTATTACGGCAGCATGGAGCGCATCGTCGAAGCGTTCCGCCGCTTCACCAAGCTTCTTCCTGAAAACGGGCTGCTTCTTGGCTGCGCGAACGATGCGCATGTGCGCGCGCTGCTCGAGGCGCACGAAGGCCGCAAGGTCACCTACGGTTTTTTTGAGGCCGATTATACTGCCGGCGACATCGAATATGACGATGCGGGCTGCGCCAGCTTTACGCTATGCCATCAGGGCGAAGCTCTCGGGCGCATCCGGCTCAACGTGCCGGGCGAGCACAGCGTTACCAACGCGCTTGCGGCCGCGGCCGTGGCCCTCGAGCTGGGCGCTTCGCTCGAAGAGATCGCCTTTGCGCTCGCGCGCTTTGAAAACACCCGCCGCCGCTTCGAGTTTTACGGCGAGAAGAGAGGCGTGCGCATCTACCACGACTACGCGCACCATCCCAAAGAAATCGCGGCGACGCTCGCCGCGGCAAAGCGCATCAAGCACGATAAGCTTTTTTGCGTGTTCCAGTGCAATTCCTACACGCGCGCAAAGACCCTGTTTTGTGAAGATGTTACCTGTTTTTCGGATGCGGACCTCGTGCTCGTGCCCGATATCTTCCCCGGGCGGGAGAAGAACGACGGCAGCGTCCATGCGCGCGACATGGTGCGCGCCATTCAACAGGGCGGCGCGCAAGCAACCTATCTTGCTTCGTTCGAAGAAATCAACGCATACCTGGAGCAGCACGCGCGCCCGGGCGACCTCGTGGTCACCGTGGGCAGCGGAGATGTGTATCTGCAAACGAAAAAGCTCCTTTAAAGGAGCCTGTGAAAGGAGATCCGCATGAAATTGGAAGGGCCGCTTGACATCCGCCCGCTGACGCTGCGGGGCACGTTCGGCATCGCGTGGAAGCTTGTGCGGCGCAACTTCGGGGCGCTGCTTCTCTATGGTTTCCTGATGTGGCTCATCGTTTTGCTCGGCGCGCTCATCGTGGTTTCGCCGGTGTTGGGGAGCATAATCAAGGGCGACTTCGCGGGCGTGGATTTCGCGGTGGGCACGATCATCGCGGTGTTGCTGCTGTTCGTTTATATGGGCGCTGTGACGTTTGTTTTCAAGCCCATTTACCTTGGCACGCTCTACGGTGAATTCTCCGCGCGCATGTATGCGCATGGCGCTTCCTGCAAAATGCTGTTAAAGCGCAGCATCCATTCGCTCAAGCGGTTTTTCACAACGGCGCTTTGCCTCATGCTTTGCGGCATTATTATCAGCATCGCGCAGTCCGTCCTTTTGAGCATCGTCGGCGGCATCGTGGGCATTATGGGCACGTTCTCCCTTTTGCAGGTCCTGGCCAGCACGGCGATGTGGGATGCGTTGGCCGGGTCGTTCCTCGCGAGCCTTGGCGGCGGGGCCATGGCCATCGGCCTCATCATTGGGAGTTTGGGCACGGTCGTAACGCTTGCGGGGCAAAGCTTCCTCTGCCTGACCTACCCCGCCGCGGTCAACGAGAACGTGCGCAACTTTGACGCCGTGGGCAGGAGCTTCAAGTTCGCGGGCGGACGCTTTGGGCGCGTGTTCGGCACGAGACTGCTCTTTCGCGCGTGTTTGACGGTTGTTTCGCTGCTCTTGTTCGGCGTCGCCTATTCAACGGTCGCCACGCAGACGGTCGCCGAGAACGTTTATTTCAACAGCGCCCCGTCGTGGCTCACCTATGCGGGCATCTTCGCGGTGCTCCTCGTGCGCTTCTTCGGGGAACTTTTCGCCCCCGCGCTCGACACCGTGCTCTATTACGACGCGCGCGTGCGGCTCGAAGGCCGCGCGTGGCTCGGCATGGATGCGCCCGTGGCGGCGCCCGAAGCGCCGCAGGCGGAGCAAACCGAACCAACGACAGCTTATCAAAACGATGATCATAACGGAGGTAACGATGGAACTTAAAAACCGCAGGGACATGGATCCGAATTTTATGTGGGATTTCACCCATATCTTCCCCACGAACGAGGCGTGGGAAGAGGCGTTTGCCGAGGCGGATGCGCTTGGCAAAGGCGTTGCCGCCCTCGAGGGCACGCTCGGCGAGAGCACCGCGTCGCTCCAAAAAGCGCTTGACGCTTATTTTGAAGCGCACGAGAAGATCGAGCTTGTTTATCTCTACGCCATGCTCCATAAGAGCGCGGATAACTCCGACCCCGGCTATCAGAAAATGGAAGCGCGCGCGATGAGCCTATATGTCGCGGCGGACGCCGCCTCGAGCTTTCTCATGCCCGAGCTCCTGGCAATCCCCGAAGAGACGCTCCATTCTTACATGAAAGCGCCGGGCCTTGCGACCTACCGCCACATGGTGGAGGATGTTTGCCGCGGCCGCGCGCACACGCTCGACGCCAAGGGCGAAATGATGATGGCCCGCCTTGGCGATGCCGCGCAAACGCCCGATAACGCCTACACCATGCTCTCGAGCGTCGACATGACCTTTCCCGATATCATCGATGAAAAGGGCGGGAAGGCTGCGCTCACCCACGCGAACTTCAGCGTGTACCGCGAGAGCGCGGACCGCCGCGTTCGCCGCGAAGCGTTTGAAACCTACTTTGGCGAATACGGCAAATACATCAACACGTTCGCGGCGCTCTATTCGGGCAGCGTCAAGTTCGATTGTTATAACGCCTCGACCCGCCATTATGCGAGCGCCTGCGAGGCGGCGCTTTTTCGCAGCAACGTGCCCCCGCGCGTGCTCGACAGCCTCATCGAGGCCATCCACGCCCGCCTTTTTACGATGAAGGAATACCTTGGCGTGCGCAAGGAAGCGCTCGGCGTCGAGGAGCTTCATATGTATGATCTCTATTGCCCGCTCCTTTCCGAGGTCGATTTCAGCCTCACGTTTGATGAAAGCAAGGAACTCGTCAAAAAAGCGCTCGCGCCGCTTGGCGAAGAATACGCAAAGCTCCTTGAGGAGGCGTATAACAACAAGTGGATGGACGCTTACGAAAACCGCGGCAAAACCACGGGCGCCTTCTCCTGCGGGGTCTATGGCGTGCACCCTTATGTGCTTTTGAACTACACCGGCACGCTCGACGATGCGTTCACCATGGCCCATGAGCTTGGCCACGCGATGCACTCCTATAAATCGAGCGAGGCGCAGGATTACGCGAACCACGATTATCACATCCTCGTCGCCGAGGTCGCCTCGACGGTCAACGAGGTGCTGCTGTGCAAATACCTGCTTGCAACGGAAACCGACAAGGCGCGCCGCGCCTATGTGCTCAACCACTTCCTCGAGGGGTTCCGCACAACGGTATTCCGCCAAACGCTGTTTGCCGAATTCGAGAAAAAAGCGCATGAAATGCACGAGGCGGGCGAGCCGCTCACGGCCGAGAGCCTCAACACCCTCTACCACTCCCTCAACGAGCTTTATTATGAGGGCGCGGTGATCGACGAGTTCCAAAAGCTCGAGTGGTCGCGCATCCCGCACTTCTACCGGGCGTTTTATGTTTACCAATATGCAACGGGCTTTTGCAGCGCGGTCGCCATCGCAAGCTCCATCCTCGAAAGCGGGGACGCCTCCGCCTACCTCAGGTTCCTCTCTACCGGTGGCAGCGACTATCCGCTCGAGGAGCTCAAGATCGCGGGCGTCGATCTCACCGAGCCAGAGGCGGTGCTGCGCTCGCTCGACGTATTCGCCGAGTCGCTCGCTGAATTTGCCGCCCAGCTCAAGGAGGTATAACAAATGTACGCGGATGTTGATGTGAACGAAATGCGCAAGTATATCCTCGATAAGTTTGCGGCCGAAGGGGATTTCTCCTTCCTCAAGGAGGGGGAGCTTCCCCGCATGGTGGACGCCATGCTCGAGCTTGATGAGGAATATATGAAAGCCGCGCGCGTCGACGAGGGCGAGGTGTATGATGACGACGCGGCCTACGAGCATATGTTCGCGGGCATGCAGGCGCGCTTTGCCCAGCACAAAATGTACGCGATGCGCCTTGTGGAAGATTACATGGATTTCCTTGAAGAATACCTCGTCTCCGTAGGCGCCATCGAATGGGAGTGAGAAGATGAAAATCACCAACATCGCCGAACCCAAGCGCTTTTTCTCCGCGGTCAACGCCTGCCCGGGGCGGGTGGAACTCGTCACGCAGGAGGGGGATAGGCTCAACCTCAAATCGACGCTGTGCCAATACATCGCGCTCACGCAGATGTTTCAGGATGAGCGCATCTCTTCGGTGGAGCTTGTGGTGAGCGATCCCGCCGATTTTGAACGGCTGCGTCCCTACCTCGTGGTCGACGAATAAGCGCCTTGCATGGAACCCTTTCCCACGCGGCATGATAGGGGGCGAAGATGAAAACAAAACGCGCCTTTTTGAAATATGCCTTGCTTTTCCTCGGCCTCGCGTTTATCGCGCTGGGGGTGCTGCGGGAGGAGCATTTGATCGTGCTCAAAAAAGCGGTTATGATCTGCCTTGAGTGCATAGGCATCGGGTGAAGCGCATGAAAAAGCTCGGTGCATTTCTCAGAAGCCGCGCGGCGTTCCAGTCCTTTTGGGCGGTTCTTACGAACTCGCAGCTTGGCAACTTCTTTCACGGCACGATCTACAACGGCGGGCTCAAGCGCATGTGCGTGCCCGGGCTTAACTGCTATTCCTGCCCGGGCGCGACGTTTGCGTGCCCCATCGGCGCGCTTCAGGCGCAGCTTGGCGGGTGGAAGCACGGCTTTGTTTTCTACACCGCCGGCCTTTTGATCTTCTTCGGGGCGCTGTTCGGGCGGCTTGTCTGCGGGTATCTTTGCCCGTTCGGCTTTATTCAGGACCTTTTGAACCGCGTGCGCACAAAGAAGCTGCGCATACCAAAAAAGCGCGATAAGACGCTTCGGTATGTCAAATACGGCGTGCTCGCCGTGTTCGTCGTGCTGCTGCCCATTTTCCTCGTGGATGAATTTGGCCTCTCTACCCCCTGGTTTTGTAAGCTCATCTGCCCCGCGGGCACGCTTGAGGGCGGCGTGCCGCTCGTGCTTGCCGATGAGGGGCTTCGCGCCGCGATCGGGTGGCTGTTCGGGTGGAAAACGCTCGTGCTCGCGGCCATTATCGTGCTTTCGCTCTTCCTCTCGCGCCCGTTTTGCAAATACCTCTGCCCGCTGGGCGCGATCTATTCGTTCTTTAACGGCGCGAGCTTCTATCACATGAGGCTCGATGCTCAAAAATGCACCAACTGCGGCGCGTGCTCGCGCAAATGCCCGATGGACATCGACGTTGTGCACGATATCGACGGACCGGAGTGCATCCGCTGCGGCGAGTGCAAGCGCGTATGCCCGCATGGGGCGATCGACTCCGGCTTTGCCGGCGCAAAAATAGAAAAGGAAACCAAAGAACATGCTTAAAATCCCTTCGACGCAAAAAGTAGATCGTCTTTCGCAAAAAACAGCGCCCGCCGCGCGCTGCCAAAGCGGCGCCACGGTGCTGTTTGAAACGTTGGATTGTTACGACGGCGCGGTTTCGCGCGAAGCCGTGCGCACCTATGATGAGCGCATGGAAAACCCGGCCACCGGCCCCTTGTTCGTCGAGGGCGCGGAAGTTGGCGACGCGCTGCGCGTCGATGTCCTTTCCATCAAAACGCGGCCCTGGGGCGCGATGGGCACCTACTTTGGCAAGCGTGCTTTTTCTAAATACGAGGGCGCTTACGAAATGCGCGCGTTCGGGTTTGAAGATGGCGTCGTGCGCCTTGCGGGGCAGGAAATGCCCGTGTCGCCGATGATCGGCGTCATCGGCGTCGCGCCCGCAGGAGAGGATGTTTTGACCGTTACCCCGGGCCCGCACGGCGGCAACATGGATTGCTCGCGCATCGTCGAGGGCAGCACGATCTATTTTCCCGTTTCCTGCCCCGGCGCGCTGCTTGCGATGGGCGATTTGCATGCGCTCATGGGCGATGGCGAGGTGTTCGGTTACGGCCTCGAAGTGTCGGGCGAGGTCGAGGTGCACGTCAGCGTCGTTAAAAACCTCGCCCTGAAGCAGCCCCTGCTCGTCGAGGGCGGCAAGGCTATGGCCATTGCTTCCGCCCAAACGCTCGACGAGGCGGCCGACCTTTCCGTGCAGGCGCTCTACGAGCTTCTTCTTGCCTGCGGCATTGATCGCGTCGAGGCCGGCATGCTCCTCTCGCTCGCGTGCGATCTTGCCATCTGCCAAATCGTGGATCCTTTGCTGACCGTGCGCGCCATGATCCCCGCGCGGTTTTTAGAACGCCTGGGCATATAGTTTCGGGGGTGGCGCCCCCGCAAGAAGCGTCCAAAAGAGGGGCCGATTTTGCATCGGCCCCTCTTAAAACCGCGTTTATGCTTAACCTTCCTTTTCGCCGGGGTACCACATGCCCCAGCCGTGGCGAATGCGGTCCATCCATTCCATAATGCGCACGGTCTCCGCGTGCGGCACCTCCGGGCATTCGACCGCGCCGCGGCGAATGGCGTCCACCGCGCTTTGCACCTCGTATTCAAAGCCGGTGAGCTGCGCCGGGCGCACGATCTGTTCAACGAGCCTGTGGTCGTCGTCATAAATCTTGAGGGATTCGAAATTGTTGATGTTCTCAACGATCGCGTGGCCGGTTTCGCCGTGCAGCGCGCCGATGCGGTCGGTCTGCGCGAGCACGGTGAACAAAAGGGAAGCGATGCGCCCGTCCTCATAGGTCAGCGCGGCCGTGCCCTGCATGTCCACGCCCTTTTCACTCATCAGCGCGCAGGAGGTGATTTCTTTAACGCCCTCGCTTCCGAAGAGCAGCGACGCGAAGTGCATCGTGTAAACGCCCACGTCGAGCAGCGCGCCGCCCGCGAGCGCCGGGTCCTTCACGCGCGCTACGTGGGAAACGGGGTAGCCGAGGTTGCAGGTGAGCGAGTGAATCTTGCCGATTCTTCCGCTTTGGGCAAACGCGCGGATGGTCTCTGCCATGGGCATATAGCGCGGCCAAATGGCTTCGGTGGCGAGCAGCCCCTTTTCACGGGCGCGCGCGAACACGGCCCGCGCCTGCGCGGCGGTCTTGGTGAACGATTTTTCGCACAGCACGTGTTTGCCGGCGTCGAGGCAGGCGAGCATCTGCTCGGCGTGGTGGGAGTGGGGGGTGGCGATGTACACGAGGTCCACCGCAGGGTCCGCGAGCACCTCTTCATAGGAGCCGTAAGCCCGCTCGAACCCGTGGCACGCGGCGAACGCTTCGGCGCGCGCAAGCTCGCGCGCGCCGATGGCGTAAGGGGCCACACAGTCCATTTGCCGCACCGTGGCGGCCATATCCTGGGCGATGTTTCCCGCTCCGAGAATTGCAAAGTTGAGTTTTTTCATTTAATCGGCTCCTTTTATCAATAATTTCTGGTCAATTTATTCTGCATGCCGTCGGGGTCGGTCGCATAGAGAAGCGCGGTTTGCAGCGAGATGCGCCCCTCGCGATAGAGCGCGAAGATGCTCGCATCCATGCTCATCATCGTGTCGCTGTTGGCGTAGATCACATTGTCGATCTGGTGCGCCTTGCCCTCGCGAATGAGGTTGCGGATCGCGGGATTCACGAGCATCACCTCAAAAGCGGGCACTGTGCCGCCGTCCACCGTGGGCAAAAGCTGCTGGGAAACGACGCCCTGGAGCACCATCGAAAGCTGCAGGCGCACCTGGTGCTGCTGGCCCGTGGGGAAAACGTCCACAATGCGGTCAACGGTCTTTGCGGCCCCCACCGTGTGCAGGGTCGAGAGCACATACTGCCCGGTTTCCGCCGCGGTCATGGCGATGCTGATGGTTTCATAATCGCGCATCTCTCCGACGAGTATCACGTTTGGCGCCTGCCGCAGCGCATAGCGCAGCGCGCTCTTGAAGCCCTCCGTGTCCTCCTCCACCTCGCGCTGGCTGATGATGCTCTTGTCGTTGCGGTAGAGAAATTCGATCGGGTCCTCGATGGTCACGATGTGGTAGGGCATGTGCTTGTTCATCTGGGCGACGATGCACGAAAGCGTCGTCGACTTGCCGCTGCCGGCAGGGCCCGTGATGAGCACCAGCCCCTTGTTGATCTTATAGAGGTCCACGACCGCCTGCGGGATGTGGAGCTTCGCGGGGTCGGGCAAATCGAAGCGCACGATGCGCACCACCGCCGCCATCGAGCCTCTCTGGCGGAACGCCGCCACGCGGAAGCGGCCCGAGCCGGGGATGGAAAACGAAAAATCGTCGTCGCCCGTGGAGAGGAGCCTCTCCATGTTTCTTCCAAACGCAAGGGCGTAGAGTTCGCGCACGATCGCCTCCGTGTGCGCGCGGGTGAGAGAGGTGTTCCCGCGCGGGGAGAGCACGCCCGCGATCTTGTAGCACAGCGGGGAGCCGACGGCGACGAGCACGTCCGAAGCGTTTTCTTTGATGGCGTCGCGAAGCACATTGTCAATCATCCTGAATCACTCCATTCCATATAAAAGGTAGTTCTGTATAAGCGAGGTCCTCCGTCACGACATTCGCGCTGTGCATGAGCGCGCCCTTCCCGCCGGAAACCCTGACGAGCGTTTCAATGGCCGTGTAGGGCGAGATCGTCGTGTAAAACACGATGCGGTCCTCTCCGTTTTCCGGCGTATATTGAAAACCCTCCGCCGCGAGCGTCGCTTTGAACGCTTCGTCGAAAGCGCCGCCCCCCGCCGCAAGCAGCGCGTCGAGGCGCTGCAAACGCTCCTGCGCCAAAGCGTCGGCCTCGTACCAATCGGCGGTGTTCTGCGCGAGGCGCGCGGCAAGGCGCAGTTCCGCGTTCGCGCTCACGAGAGAGAGCGAAGCGAAGCACACGAGGCACAGCAGCACAAACACGAGCAGAATGCTCGGCGCGCCCAGCGCCGTGAAGCCCATCGGCGTTTTTTTGAACCTTGTGCGCCTCATGCTTCACCCCCCGCATAGCTCGCGCAGGAAAGGGAATAGATCTCCTCGCCATCGGGGAACATCACAACGACGCGCATGCGGCAAAGCCCGTTTTCTTCGCCGCATTCAAGCCGCAGCACATACTCCATCCGCTCGCTTGGCAAAAAACTCGGGTCGAGGAAGGCTTCATATCCTCCGTTTTCAGGGGCCGCGCCGTAGGCCGCCATGAAATCCGCCCCGGGGGAAGCGGAGGTGCGCACGAGCTCCGCGGCGGAGCTTGCCGCGAGCACCGCGCCCGAAAGGCGCGCCGCCTCATCCGCCCGCTTTTGGGCCCCCGCAAACAGGGTGAGGATCACCGTTGCCGCCAACGCGAAAAACAGCGCCGCCGCCGTGAGTTCCGCGAGGAACGCGTAATCGTGCCGCGCGTTCATGGCGCACCTCCCGCGGGCGAGCGCAGGCGCACCGTCACGCGCCGCATCGTCCCCTCGAACGTGCAGGCCGAAAAGGTGTAAGCGCCCCCATCCTCAACGAACGTGAAATCCGCAAGCCTTGCAATCTCCTGCCCCGCTTCGGGCAAAAACAGCGTGCGCGGGTCGAGCAGCTGCTCGTAAAGCGCGCCATTCGTGAAATAGATGCAGGTCACCGTTTCGCCGTTTTCCGCCCAGAGGCAGAGTACCGGGAGGGCGTTTGCCTGTTCGACCGTGATCGGGCCCATGCCGTCGTGCGCGTGCAGCTTGTTGGTCACATACGAAAGCGACGCGCGCAGGTTGTGCCCATCCTCCATGCGCGAAACCACGCGCTCGTACACACGCGCGCCGTAGAGCACCTGCAAAAGGGAGAGCAGCCCGAAAAACGTAAAAAGCATCAGCATCGCCACGGTCGAAGTCAGGCCGCGGTTTGGTTGCAGGCGCACGCGCTCACCTCCTTGCGACCCATATCGTGGGGTAAACATTGGGCGCGAACGCCTCGTGGTAAATGTAATATCGTTCTTGGTCGACCGCGAGGCCGTAGTGCTCGATGAGGTAGTCGATGTTCGGCGGGTAAAAACCCTCGAGCGCATAGCAGGAAACCACCGCGCGGTTCACGGCCTTTTCAACGAGCGCGAGCTCCTGCCGCTCGCTGCCCCGGCGCACGCGCGCGAAGCCCGCAAGTCCGAGCGCAAGCACGAAGAGAAAGGCCGCCATGGTAGCGAGCAGCCCTCCCCACCAGCGGATTGTGCTTTTAGGGTTTTGTCTGCGCCCCGCCATCTTAGCCGATGCCCGAGAGCACGCCCATGAGCGGAAGCATCACGCTCAAAAGGATCGCGCCGATGATCGCGCAAAGCACCGCGACGAGCGCCGGCTCCACCGCCCCCACAAGGCGCGCAATGGCGCGGTCGATCTCGTCTTCATAAATATCGGCAACTTTCGCCGTCACGCTGTCGAGCGCGCCCGCGCGCAGGCCAACGCCCAAGAGCTGCGCGTACATGCCCGAGAAAAGGCCGCTTTCCTCCATGGCTTTTGAAAAAGACGCGCCCTGCCTTAGCGATTCGCGGCAGGTGAAAATCGCCGAGGCGACCCGCTCGCTCTCGACGATTGCGGGCAGCGCGCCAAGCGCCGCGTCGAGCGAATAGCCGCTTTCAAGGAGCATGGAGAGCGCAAAGGCAAAACGCCCCGCGGCGATTTTATCGGTGAGCTTGCGCAAAAACCCTGCGCGCGAGAGGGTGCGCATCACCGAAGCGTAGCCCGCGGCGCTTCTCAATTTAATGGAAAGCCAAAGGCAAAAGCCGAGCAGAAGCAGCGCAACGGCGAAGGCGGCATATCCCGCCGCAACGCCAAAGGCCGCAAGGTCCGCCGAGGATGCGCCCGCTGCGCCGCCAAGGTCGGCGAACACATCGGCAAACACCGGCAGCACCCGCACCAGCAAAACCGCGATCACAACGATCATGATCGCCACAAGCGCCATCGGGTAGAACACGGCGGCCTTGATGTGATCGTGCACGGCCTGCTCGCGCTCGTAATAGAGGGCGAGCGCCTCCATCACCTGCTCAAGCTTGCCGGCCTCTTCGCCAAGCTCCACCATGCTCACCATGTAGACGGGGAACACGCCCGCCTCGCGCAGTGCGGGGGCAAGCTTTTTGCCCTGCTGCACGGCGAGGTTCAGCCGCTCGAGCACGGGGTCGGCCCCGTCCTGCGCCATGGCGGCCACGCCGTCTGGCAAAAACATGCCCGCGCGAAGAACGAGCGCCAGCTGCGCCGAAAATGCGGAGAGCTCCCGCGCGCCATAGGGCGCGTGTTCGGTTTTCGTTGCCATCGCAAACCTCCCGCGGCGACTCTCGCCGCCATGTTTTAGGCAGGCCCCGTTTAACAGCTTGCCGTGGCGATGAAATCTACGCCCGTACCAAGGGCGTTTGCAAGCACCACGCCGCCCGCTTCAACCGGCGGCTCGACCTCGATTGCGCGCAACGCCGCGAGCGCTTCGAACACAAGCTCTTTTGGAAGGGGCCGCTCGCTCTTCACGGGCAGCGGCTCCTGCCGGCCTTTCACGCGCACGAGCGCCGTCACCATCCGCCGGGGGGCAATCAACTCTTCGCGCGCGTAAGCGTCGCCCCGCTTACAGGCAAAACCCGTGACGCAGACGACCTCGCCGTTTTCCATCTTTGCGCGCATGCGGCAGCCCATCGGGCAGTTAATGCAAATGAGTTCTTGTTCCTTTACCATATCACACCTCGATGCGCACCGAAAGGGGCGCGGCGCCGCAAAGCTTTTCCGGGGGAAGCGTAAGGCTTGCCATCTCGCCCGGCACGAGGATACGCTCCCCGCGCGAGAGAATCACTTTATTCGTCCGTTCCACGATCACGCGCGCATTCCGGTAAACGCCGCGCGGGCGGAACATCAGCTTCACAGGCTCCGCCGGGTTTTCGTGGATGAGCTGCGGCACGAGGCCGCCGACCCCTTCGCCCGCCTCCACGCGCACCGCGCCGCGCGGCATGCTTTTGCCCGCCGCAAACGCCGCCGCATTCTTGCCCGCGCGCGCCGCCTCTTGCGAAACAAAATCCACAAGGTCATGCACATGCAGCACATTGCCGCAGGAGAAAACGCCGGGCACGGCCGTCTGGAGCGCGTCGTCCACAACTGCGCCGCCCGTCGCATTGCACAGTTCGACCCCCGCCATCAGCGAAAGCTCGTTTTCGGGCACGAGCCCCACCGAGAGAAGCAGCGTGTCGCACGCGATCTCCCGCTCTGTGCCCGGGATGGGCGCAAGGCTTTCATCGACCCGCGCGATGGTGACCGATTCCAGCCGCTCCCGCCCGCGAATGTCCACGACCGTGTGCGAAAGGTAGAGGGGAATGGAAAAATCATCGAGGCATTGCACTTTGTTGCGCCCAAGCCCCGCGGAATACGGCATCAACTCCACGCAGGCGAGCACCTCGGCCCCCATGAACGTCATGCGGCGCGCCATGATGAGGCCTATGTCGCCGCTGCCAAGGATCACCACGCGGCGGCCCGGCATGAGGCCCTTGCGGTTTACGAGCTTTTGCGCGTTGCCCGCCGTGTAAATGCCCGCGCAGCGCGTGCCGGGGATTCCCAAAGCGCCGCGCGGCCTCTCGCGGCAGCCCATCGCGAGCACGACAGCGCCCGCGCAAATGCGCTCGAGGCCATGTTCGCAGCTGACGATCGATGCGATGCGCTCTGCCGTGAGGTCGATGGCCATCGCGCCGCAGCGGACCGCAACGCCCGCATTTTGGGCCATGGCGGCATAGCGCGCCGCGTATTCGGGGCCGGTGAGCTCCTCGTGAAAGGCGTGCAGGCCAAAGCCGTTGTGGATGCATTGCTTGAGGATGCCGCCGGGCGCCTCCTCGCGGTCGACGACGAGCACGCTCCTGGCGCCGTTTTCCCTTGCGGCGACGCCCGCGGCAAGCCCCGCGGGCCCGCCGCCGATAATCAGCACATCAACCGTTTGTTCGCTCACGCTTCAGGCCCCCCTTCCTCGAAGATGCCGCCGAATACGAGCTTCGACGCCCCGCCGGATTTTGTGACTTCCGCTTCGGGAATATTAAGTTCTTCGGCCAGTATCTCCATCACGCGCGTGAGGCAAAAGCCGCTCTGGCAGCGGCCCATGCCCGCGCGCGCGCGAAATTTCACACCGTCCACGCTGCGCGCGCCTACGGGCCTGCGGATGCTCTCGCGGATCTCCGCCTCCGTTACGTTTTCGCAGCGGCAAACGATCTTCGCATAATCCGGGTTCGCGGCAATGGCCCGCGCGCGCTCCTCATCGCTCATCTCGCGGAAGGGGGGAATCGCGCGGCGGATCGGGTCAAACGCCGGGTTTAGGCTCGCGCCGAGGCGCTGGGCAACGCTTTGCGCCAGATACACGGCGATCGCGGGCGCCGCTGTCAGCCCCGGGGATTCGATGCCCGCGGCGTTGAAGAAAAACGGCGCGTCTCCCGGTTCGCCCAGAACGAAATCATTTTGCTCGCAATGCGCGCGCACGCCCGAAAATGCCGTAATGAACGCGCGGCGCGGGATGTCCTCCCATGTGCGCGCCGCGCGCTCGAGCACGCGCGAAAGGGCTTCGGTGGTGGTCGCATGGTCGTCCTTATCATCGATGTCGTCCGCCGTGGGGCCTAAAAGGAGCGTATTTTCCACCGTGCGCGCCACGAGCACGCCCTTGCCCATGGCCGTCGGCAGTTGGAAAATGGCGCTTTGAAAGCGTTTGCCGTCTTTTTTGTCGATGAGATAGTATTCGCCCCGGCGCGGCGTGATGCGCAGCTTCTCGGCGGAAACGAGGTTGTTGATCTCATCCGCGTGTACGCCCGCGCAGTTCACGACCGCACGCGCAAACACCTCGCGCCCCGCCGCCCGCACGATGTAGCCGCCCTCCGCCCTTTGCACATCCATAACCCGCGCGTCGCGAAAGAAATGCGCGCCGTTGCGCGCGGCATTCTCGGCGTAAGCGAATGTCAATTCATAAGGGCTTGTGATGCCGCCCGTGGGCGCAAAGAGGGCAGCCGCCGCCTGTTCGCTCACATTTGGCTCGCGCGCGTGCAGCTCGCGCGCGTCGATCACGCGAAGGTCGCGCACGCCGTTTGTCGCCCCCCGCCAGGCAAGGGCTTGCAGCGCGGGAATATCATCCTGCGAGAACGCCACTACGAGCGAGCCGTTGCGCTCGAAAGGCACGCCAAGCTCCGCCGACAAAGCATCGAACATGGCGTTGCCCAGCACGTTGAAATGCGCTTTGTTCGTGCCGGGTTTCGCGTCATAGCCCGCGTGGACGATGGCGGTGTTCGCTTTGCTCTGCCCGGCGCAGATGTCGGGCGCGCCCTCGAAAAGCGCGACGCCGAGGCGAAACCGCGTGAGCTCGCGCGCTGTGCCGCAGCCCACCACGCCGCCGCCGATGACGACTACATCATAACGTTCCATCCGACAACCTCGAAATAATTGTTATATCTGCTGCGATTCGGAAGCCTCGCCCCAGGCGCGCGCGGCGCGCACCGCGCGTTTCCAGCCGGCGAGCTTCTCCTGCCGCAAAGCTTCGCCCATCATGGGCGCAAAGCGCTCAGGCTGCCGCAGGAAGCAAAGCTCCTCGCGGCTTTTCCAAAAGCCGCACGCGAGGCCCGCAAGGCAGGCGGCGCCAAGCGCCGTGCTTTCGGCATTTTGCGCGCGCAGCACCGGCGCGCCGATGATGTCGGCCTGGAACTGCATTAAAAAACCATTGGCGCTCGCCCCGCCGTCCACCTTAAGGGAAGCGAGGCGAATGCCCGCGTCCTCCTGCATCGCAAAGAGCACGTCGCTGGTTTGGTAGGCGAGGGACTCGAGCGTCGCGCGCACAATGTGGCTGCGGTTCACGCCGCGCGTGAGGCCCACGATGGCCCCGCGCGCATAGGGGTCCCAATAGGGTGCGCCGAGGCCCACAAAAGCGGGCACCATGTAGCAGCCGTTCGTGTCCGCGACCTCGAGGGCAAGCTTCTCGCTTTCCCCGGCCGTGGCGATAAGGCGCATCTCGTCGCGCAGCCATTGAACGGCGGCGCCCGCGGCGAACACGCTCCCCTCGAGCGCATATTCAACCTTGCCCTCAACTTCCCAGGCGACGGTCGTCAAAAGTCCGTTCGCGCTCTCCACGGGCACGCTCCCCGTGTTCATCAGCAAAAAGCAGCCCGTGCCATAGGTGTTTTTCGCCTCGCCCGGGGCAAAGCAGCGCTGCCCGAAAAGGGCCGCCTGCTGGTCGCCCGCCGCGCCGCAAATGGGAATCGCCGCGCCGAAATGCGCGGGGTCGCTATAGGCATATATGCAGCTCGAAGGTTTCACCTCGGGCAGCATTTCCCGGGGAATATCAAGCAGGCGCAAAATCTCTTCATCCCAGGAAAGCGTGTGGATGTTGAAGAGCATCGTGCGCGAGGCGTTGGAAACATCCGTCACATGCACGCGGCCGCCGGTGAGCTTGTAGATCAGCCAGGAGTCCACCGTGCCGAAAAGAAGTTCGCCGCGCCGCGCGCGCGCACGCGCTTCGGGAATGCGCTCGAGCAGCCATTTGAGCTTCGTTCCCGAAAAATATGCGTCGAGTACCAGCCCCGTTTTTTGGCGAAACAGCCCGGATAGACCCTGTTCTTTGAGCGCGTCGCAATCGGCGGCGGTTCTGCGGCATTGCCAAACGATGGCGGGGGCGGCGGGTTCGCCGGTGCGCCTGTCCCACACGACGGTCGTTTCGCGCTGATTGGCGATGCCGATAGCGGCGATGTCCGCGGCGGCGGCGTTCACGCGCGCCATCGCGGCGCGCGCCGCGCCAAGCAGCGACGCCCAAATTTCCATGGCGTCGTGCTCTACCCAGCCGGGCTGCGGGTAGCTTTGGGCGAATTCGGCCTGCGCGCTCGCCACGGCCTGTCCGCGCTCATCAAAGAGAATCGCGCGGTTGCTGGTGGTTCCCGCGTCGAGCGCCATAATGTAGTTTGCCATTCAACCCTCCCGCCCCGCCATATTCAATGGGTATTTAGGGCCTTTGGCCCTGAGTGGGCACCCCTAAAGGGGGGGTAACCCCTTAATCGCCCGCCGTCAATTGCGCGTAAAGCTTTTCATAGTCGCGCGCCCGCTCGTTCCACGAAAAATCCTCGGCCATCGCGCGCGCGGCAAGGCGCGCCCAAAGGGCGGGGGCGTCGCGGTAAAGATCGACCGCGCGCCGCACGGTGTCCAACAGCTCGTGCGCGTTGTAGTTCAGGAAGGAAAAGCCCGTGCCGGTGTCCTCGAAGCGGTTATAGGGCTTGACGCTGTCCCGAAGCCCGCCGGTTTCGCGCACGATGGGGATCGTGCCGTAACGCATGGCGATCATCTGCGCGAGGCCGCAGGGCTCGAAGAGCGAGGGCATTAGAAACAGGTCCGCGCCCGCATACACGCGCCGCGCAAGGCCCTCGTTGTATTCGATGCGCGCGGCGGCGCGCCCGGGGAATCGTTTTTCAACCCAGCGGAAAAAGTTTTCGTAGTGCGCTTCGCCCGTGCCGAGCACCGCGAGCTGAACGCCCTTTTCCATCATTTCGAAAAGCACGCGCTCCACAAGATCGAACCCCTTTTGCCCGGTCAGGCGGGAAACGATGGCGACCAGGGGCGCATCGGCTTCCTGTTCCAGGCCAAGCTCGCGTTGAAGGGCCTGCTTGCACAGCGCCTTGCCCGCCATGTCGGAAATCGAGTAGTTCGCGGCAAGCGCCGGGTCGGCCGAGGGATTATATTCCGCGGTGTCGATGCCGTTGAGTATGCCGTGAAGCCGGGCCGCGCGCGCACGCAAAAGCCCGTCGAGCGTTTCGCCGAAGAAGGAGGTTTGAATTTCCGCGGCATAGGTGGGGCTTACGGTGCTGATCGCATCCGCAAAGGCGAGGCCGCCCTTCATGTAGCTGACGCTGCCGCAATATTCGAGCGCGGCCGGGTCGAAGGCGATCGCGCCGAGCGAGAGCAGCTCGTCCGTAAACCCGCGTTCAAATACACCTTGGAAGCGCAGGTTGTGGATCGTGAACAGCGTGCGCACGGAGACGTAGCCGGTCAGGTTTGCGTATTGCGTTTTGAGGAGCGCCGCGGCCATGCCGGTCTGCCAGTCGTTGAGGTGCAGCACATCGGGATAAAAGTTCAAATGCGGCATCATCTCGAGGATGGCTTTGGCGAAGAAACCGAAGCGCTCCGCCTCCTCGCTGTTGAACACGCCGTAAATATAATCCCTGCCGAAATAGAAGTCGTTGTCGATGAAATAGTAGGTCACGCCGCTTTGCGCAAGCGTCTTTACGCCGCAATACTGGTTGCGCCACCCAAGCCGCAGGCGAAAATCGCACGCATCGGCAAGGCGTTCGCCGTAAGCTGTGCGGATGTGCGCATAGTATGGCAGCACTACGCGCACATCGCAGCCCTTTTGGGCGAGCGCCAGGGGCAGCGCGCCCGCAACATCCGCAAGGCCGCCGGTTTTTACAAACGGCGCGCATTCGGAGGCCGCAAGGAGAATCGTCGGCTTGTTTTGCATGGCGCTCATATCGTGCTCCCCTTGCGGATGATCACCGGGAAGCTCTCGTAGCCCGCGAGCTTCCGCCCCGCGCGCACGGTCACGCCCTTGTCGAGGATCACATGGTCGAGCGCGCAGTTCTCGCGGATGTCGCCCGCCTGCATCACGATGCAAGCGCGAAGGCGGCTGCCCGCGCCCACATGCACGCCGCGGAAGAGCACGCAGTTTTCGATGCTGCCCTCCACCACGCAGCCATCCGCCACGAGGGAGTTTTTCACGCGCGATTCGGGGCCGTAGGCCGCCGGGGCTTCATCTTTAACTTTGGTGTAAATCGGGTGCGAAGGGTTAAATAGATCGGCGCGCACGCCGCGCTCGAGCACGGCCAGGTTGTGCGAAAAAAAGCTTGCAAGCGAATTCATGCGCGCAACGTAGCCCTCGTAGCGGTAGCCGTAAAGCTTGAGGGAGGCGACGTTTTTCACGAGCACATCGCGCACGAAATCCGTCAGGGCGTGCGCCGCCGCCTCTTCGATGAGGTATTCGAGCAGCGTTTTTTCCATCACGAACGCATCGCAGCTTGAACTCGGCGTCATCGGGCGGGAAGGATCGATCTGCAAATCGTAAATGCGGCCCTTTTCATCGAGCCTCAGGCGCAGGTCGTCGAACTGGTCGTTGGGGTCAAAGGCGGTCACGTCGTTGTACATAATCGTGATGTCCGCGCCCGTTTTGATGTGCTTTGCGATCATGTCGGTGTAGGTGGTGTTGTAGAGCGTGTGGCTGCCCGTGAGCACCACGTAGCGCTGCGAGCTGCGCCGCACATAGCCCATCACCGAGCGCAGCGCGTCGACGGTGCCGTTGTAAATGCCGGTGTTGTCCCGCGTCACAAAGGGCGGCAGAATGAAGAGCCCGTCCCGCTTGCGGTGCAGGTCCCACTCCTTGCCGGAACCCAGGTGGTCCATCAGGGAATGGTAGTTCTTCTGCGTGATCACGCCCACGTTGGAGATGCCGGTGTTGACGAGGTTGCTTAAAATAAAATCGATGCAGCGGTAGCGCCCGGCAAAAGGCACGGCCGCGACCGAGCGCGAATAGGTCAGTTCGCGCAGTTGCAGGTTGGCTTCGCCAGTATAGATGAGGCCAAAGGCGTTATCGGTCATAGTCGGCATCCTCCTCACCGGTAAAGTCGTTGTTCACGATCATGCCCGCGGGCACGCGCGCGAGCGGGGCGATGCTCGTGCCGCTTGCAACGAGCGTGATGTCGCCCGTAAGGGTCGTATCATACGGCGGGTCGTCGGGGAGCCGTCCGCTCCCGAGCACCGCGCCCGCGCCGACGATGGCGTCCTCGCCGAGGATCGCCTTTTGCACCACGGCGTTTGCGCCGATGCGCGCGCCCGGCATGATGATCGAATCCGTGACGACAGCCCCCGGCCCCACGCGCACGCCCGTGAAGAGCACGCTCGAGGAAACCGCGCCCTCGATTTCGCAGCCCTCGCTGACAATCGCGTTTTGCGCGAAGGCTTCGGGGCCGATGTAGTGCGCGGGCATGATGGGGCTTCGGCTGTAAATGCGCCATTCGCGGTCGCTCAAATTGAGCCGCGCCTTATCGCCGATGAGGTCCATGTTCGCTTCCCACAGGCTTTGCACCGTGCCCACGTCCTTCCAATAGCCCGAGAACGCGTAGGCCGCAAGGCGCAGGCCCTCGCCAAGCATCTTGGGGATCACATCTTTGCCAAAGTCATGGGAGGAGGCGGTGTTCGCGTCGTCCTCGATGAGGTGCTTGCGCAGGATGTCGGTGTTGAAAATGTAAATGCCCATCGAAGCTTTGTTGCTCTTGGGCTCGCGCGGCTTTTCGGCAAACTGGGTGATGATGCCCTCGCCGTCCGTTTCCATGATGCCGAAGCGGTGCGCCTCCCCGATGGGCACCTCGAGCACGGCAATGGTCGCGTCCGCCCGTTTTTCGGTGTGGTGGCGCAGCATCGCATCATAATCCATTTTATAGATGTGGTCGCCCGAGAGCACGAGCACATAGTCGGGGTCGTAGCGCTCGATGAAGGCGAGGTTTTGGAAAATGGCGTTGGCCGTGCCGGAATACCATTCTCCCCGGCTGCCGCTGACATAGGGCGGCAAAACGTAAACGCCGCCCGAGTTGCGGTCGAGGTCCCATGCGCTGCCGTTGCCCAAATAGCCGTTGAGCTCAAGCGGTTCATACTGCGTGAGCACGCCCACCGTGTCGATATCCGAGTTCACGCAGTTGGAAAGCGGGAAGTCGATAATCCTGTACTTTCCGCCAAACGGCACGGCGGGTTTGGCGGTGCGGTTGGTGAGCACACCCAACCGCGAGCCCTGCCCGCCCGCGAGCAGCATGGCGATCATCCGTTTTTTCATCGTTGCGCGGCCTCCTTTCAAAATATGGGCAAAATATCAGGAGAGGATCTCGGTCTTATACCAAACCGCCTCATAAGGGGCAAGCGGGATGCGCACGATGGAGCCGCCCGCATGAGGTTCTATCGGCACGGGCTTTTCGGCTCCCTCCATGCTCGACATCACGCGCCTAAGGCGCGGCCGATAGGGCAGGCGGATGGGGTAAGCTTCGCGCGGCGCCGCGGAGAAGTTAAAAACGCAAAGAAGTTCGCGCCCCTGGGCGTCCCTCCGGCAAAAGGCGAGCACGCTGCTTGCGGCGTCGTCCACGCTCCGCCACTCGAAGCCCTCCCAGCCCCCGTCCTGCTCATAGAGCGCGGGGGTCTCGCGGTAAACGCGGTTGAGCGCGCGCACGAATTCGCGCAGCGCCGCGTGCTGGGGGAAGTCGAGCAGCATCCAATCGAGCGAGCGGCGGAAATTCCATTCGGAAAACTGGCCGAACTCGCCGCCCATGAACAAAAGCTTCTTGCCCGGGTGCGCGTATTGATACATGTAAAAAAGGCGAAGCTGCGCAAACATCTCATCGTAAGAGCCCTGGAAGCGGCCGATCAGCGAGTTTTTCATGTGCACGACCTCATCGTGCGAAAAGGGGAGGATAAAGTTTTCCGAAAACGCGTAGCACATTGAAAACGTCAGCCTGTCGTGGTGAAAGCGGCGCGCGGCCCCCGCAAGCTTCGCGTAGGAGAGCGTGTCGTTCATCCAGCCCATGTTCCATTTGAAGTGGAAGCCGAGGCCGCCGTCCTCCGGCGGGGCGCTCACGAGCGGGAAAGCGGTGCTCTCCTCGGCGATGAGCAGCGCGCCGGGGCATTCCCGATTGAGCGCCTGCGAGAGCGTGCGGAAAAACTCGATTGCGGCGAGGTTCTCGTGGCCGCCTTCACGGTTGGGCAGCCATTCGCCGGGGCGCCTGCCATAATCGAGGTAGAGCATGCAGCTCACCGCGTCTACGCGAAGCCCGTCGATGTGAAATTCATTGCAAAAGAAAACCGCGTTCGAAACGAGAAAACTCACGACCTCGCTCTTTTCTAAATTAAAGAGCATCGTGCCCCACTGGGGCTGTTCGCCAAGGCGCGGGTCGGGGTGCTCATAGAGGGCGCTGCCGTCGAAGCGGCGCAGGCCCTGCGCGTCCCGCGTGAAATGGGCGGGCACCCAATCGAGCAGCACGCCGATGCCCGCGCGGTGGAAGGCGTTGACCAGCAGCTTAAACTGCTCGGGCGTGCCGTAGCGCGAGGTGATAGAATAATAGCCGGTCACCTGGTAGCCCCAGCTATCGTCGAGCGGGTATTCGCAAAGCGGCATCAGCTCCACATGGGTATAGCCCATGTCGACCACATAGTCCACAAGCTCCGCCGCGAGCCGCTCGTAATCAAGGCCTGCGCGCCACGAACCCAAATGCACCTCATAAATGCTCATGGGCGCTTCGTAGGGGCGGCGCCCGGGCGCGCGCAGCGTTTGCATGTGCGCGCCGTCGGTCCAGGCAAAAGGCGCCGGCGCCCACACGATGGAGGCCGTGCCGGGCCGAAGCTCGCTAAAAAAGGCATAGGGGTCGGCCTTGAGGATCAGTTCCCCCTTTTTGGTGACGATGGCGAATTTATAAAGGTCCCCGTGGCGGGCGGCCGCGACATGCGCCTGCCACACGCCGGAGGTTTTGTGGGGGGTCATTTCAGCGGCGCGGCGGTCCCACCCGTTGAACGTACCCACGACGCTGACCGCGCGCGCGTCGGGCGCCCACACGGCGAAGCGGAACGCCGCGCTCCCGTCGGGCATTGCCACGCGGTGGCAGCCCAAAGCAAGGTGAGCGTAGGCGCTCTTGCCGGTGTTGAACAGATATAATTCGTCGTCGTCCAAATATGGCTTCATGGGGGCCCTCGCAGTTCTCATAGAAGGCGCGCCGGCGGGCGGATCGCTCTTTTGCATCACCCCACGGCGCATGGTGTGTTTTTCTTATTTTAACGCATAGCGCGCACAATTGGTAGAACAATCTTGCGCATGCGCGCGGGGCTTGCGCGGCGGGCGGTCGGGGTGCTAGGATAAGCATATGAATATGCTTTTTTATGGGGATTCCCACGACCCTTGGCGCAACCTCGCCGCGGAGGAGGTTCTCTTCGACGCGCCCGGGGCGGGCATGACGCTTTTTTTGTGGCAAAACGCCAACACCGTGGTCATCGGCCGCCACCAAAACGCGTGGCGCGAATGCCGCGCGTCGCTGCTTGAAGCGGAGCACGGCAAGCTCGCGCGGCGCACCACCGGCGGCGGTGCGGTCTACCACGATCTTGGCAACCTGAACTTCACCTTCGTTTGCCCGCGCGAACAATATGACCTCGCGCGGCAAACAGGCGTAATCCTCGAAGCCGTGCGCGGCCTCGGGGTAGATGCGGCGTTCACCGGGCGCAACGATATCGTAACGGCGGGCGGCGCGAAGTTTTCGGGCAACGCATTCCGCTTTTCAAAAGCCGCCGCCATGCAGCATGGCACATTGCTCGTTTCGGCCGATATGGAAAAGCTTTCCCGCTACCTTGCGCCCTCGCCCGAGAAGCTGCGCGCAAAGGGGGTCGCGAGCGTGCGCGCGCGCGTCGCGAACCTTTGCGAATTCGGTGCGCACATCGATGTTTCTTCCGTGCGCGAGGCCGTGCGTACGGCGTTTTTGGCCGAGTATGGCGCTTATGAGCTGCGCGAGGTCCAGAGCCTCGACCCCGCGAAACTCGGGGCGCTTTATGAGCGCAACGCCTCCTGGGCGTGGCGCATGGGGGCGGCGCCCGCCTTTGATGTTTCGTTTGAAACGCGCTTTGCCTGGGGCTCTTTGGAACTTCAGCTTGAAGTCGAGGGCGGGCTCGTGCGCCGCGCGGAAGTGTATTCCGATGCGATGGATGAAGCCTTCATCGCAAGCCTTGCGCCCGCCTTCGCGGGCGCGCGCCCCGAAGGGCCGGCGCTTGCCGCGCGCGTTGCTTTGCTGCCCTGTGAAAATGAAGAAATTTCTTCCGATGTTATTTTATGGCTTCGGGCCAAATCGCTCTAGCTTGCCGCATAATGCTCCACCGTTCGCGCCAAACTAAGCGCAGTCAATGAAAAGGAGGATGCGATATGTCCGGCACGAGAGCAGGAACCCAAACCATTGGCTGCCGTGTGACCAGCTGCCGCTTCAACAACGCGGGGAACGATTGCTCGCTGACAAAAATCGAAGTTGAGCCCTCGCCCCATTGCCACAGCGGCAAGGCTTGCGATGAGAGCCTATGCGGAAGTTATGAATGCCGCGGCTGACCCGGCGCAAAAGGAGGGGCTTTACCCCTCCTTTTTAGATGTCAAAAAAGTGATAAAATCGCTTTTTTGAGGCCGCACGCTTTGCCTAAAATGCTTTGCATTTACGGGCGGCAAAGCGTGAAATGTGCGAAAGCCTGCGGCTTTCATCCGTTTCGGCGTACATGCCGCCGAAGCCGGATGGAACGTCAAGGGGTGCGCCCCTTGACAATCCCAAGGGTTTTTCGGCAGTCTGAAAGGAGGGGTTTTACCCCTCCTTTTTGAATGCCCTGTTTACTCAGTTCGCCTTTGCCGCCTCGCGCGCGCGGATCTCTTCGAGCATCATGTCGTAATACGCCTCGTCGATGATGAAACGGCGCTTTTGCGTGCGGAGCGAAAGGATGAGCAGAATGATCGGCACGAGCGACACCGCCGCGCGGATCCAGATGCGCATCGAAAGCGTGGACCGGTCGCGGAAATTCAGGTTCGCGGCGCTCTCCTGCCCGCTTGCAAGGTCGCCCACCTCGAGGGCATAGCGGTAACCGCCGGCCGTGAGCGCCGCAGCGTCTATCGTGCCGAGGCGGCCAAGCTCCTCGGGCGCGGCCGCCGCATTCGCGCCGGCGGGCGTGCGCAAAACCATCGCCTGCGCAAGGGAGGGCACATACTGCGCGTCGAGCTGGAAACGGCTCATGGTTTCATCCGCGTCGATGGCGGAGGCGGTTTGCGCCGCGGCCTGCTCATAGGCAGGCGTGCCGGGTTCAAGCCCCTCGAAGGCTTTTAGGTAGCCCTGCACGGTTTTCACATAGTAGGCCTGCGCCGCGGGATCGTCCATCTTCGCAAAAAAATCGCGCTGCGTTTCAAGCGTGCTGATCGATTGGCTCAGTAAAAACGTGCCGGAAATCGCGAGCACGATCGTCACGATCAGCGTGTGCATCGCCGAGGAGAACTTCGCCATGAACGGGCGCAGCGTCGACACGACCGCCTCGTTGCGCTCGCCGAATTTATAGTCGTTATACTCGACGCAGTTGGTCATGTTGACGATAGAGGCCATATAAAAGAGCGATTGTCCTGCGGAAATAAGCACGCAGAACACGCACATGAGCGCGATGCTGAACGGGAACAGGCTGCCCCAGCCCATGAGGCCGATGCATACATAGCCGATGATCGCCGCAAAAATGCTCCAATCCTGCAATTTCCTTCGGCCCAGCTTTTCGGCAAGCCACGGGTAAATGATGTTCACCGCCACGGAGGTGACGCCATAGGCTACCACAACGTAGAAATACAGCGTGCCGTTGTAGCCGATTTCGAGGTAGAGGAGGTTTGCTGAAAGCGCCACGAGCATGTTGCTCGCGATGTTGTAGGTAAGCTGCGAGAGCGTCATCCACAGAATCTGGTCGTTGCGGATGATGGTCTGCCACATTTTTTTGAGGGAAATGTTTTCCCCCGTTTCCGATTTGCGGCGCGGCGGCTCTTTTACAAAAAGAAAGGTCATCAACTGGCTCGCCATGAACACCAAAGCCGTCACAATCGCAACGGTTCGGTAGCCCGCGCGCGCATCGCCTACGGTCACCATCGGCGTGATGCCCTGCGAGAGGATCGCGCCGATGCCCGCAAAGAGCACCGTGAGGGCGGTCGCGGAGTTGCGCTCCTCCTTCACGCTCGAAAGGCTTGGCAGCATCGCCCAATAGCTGATGTCGTTGACGGTGAAGGTCGATTCCCACAGCAAATACATCACGCTCATGAAGATGACGAACTTCCACCCCGAAAGGGTCTGTATGCCGAACATCGCCATAATCACGAGGCCGCAGCTGAATGCGCCCATGAGAATCCATGGGCGGAACTTGCCAGATTTCAGGTGAGATCCCTCGATGATCGCCCCCATGATGGGGTCGTTGAGCGCATCCCAAATCCGGCCGCCCACGCCGATGATGA
>CAZJIS010000013.1:13012-33240 GCA_964546125.1 uncultured Clostridium sp. | reverse complement strand
CCGAGCCCGGTGCCGTATGCCGATTTCGTGACGACGACGACCCACAAGACGCTGCGCGGCCCGCGCGGCGGCATGATCCTGTGCAGGGAACAGTATGCGAAGGCGATTGACAAGGCCATTTTCCCGGGCACGCAGGGCGGCCCGCTGGAGCATATCATCGCGGCCAAGGCCGTATGCTTCGGCGAGGCGCTAAAACCGGAATTTAAGGAATATCAAAAGCACATCGCAGAGAACGCGCACGTGCTGGCCGAGGCGCTGCTGGCCGAAGGGCTTGGCCTTGTCTCCGGCGGCACGGATAACCACCTGATGACGGTGGATTTGCGCGGAACGGGCGTGACGGGCAAGGAGCTGGAGCACCGTTTGGATGAGGTGCACATCACCGCCAACAAAAACACCGTCCCGAACGACCCGGAAAAGCCCTTTGTCACCTCCGGCGTACGCATCGGCACGCCTGCCGTCACCACGCGCGGCCTCACCGAAGCGGATATGGAAACCGTCGCCGGCTTCCTCGCGCGCGTCATCCTCGAGGGCGAAGCGGCCGTGGCGGACGTCAAGGCCGGCGTCATCGCGCTTGCCGCAAAATATCCGCTGTACGAATAAGCACAAATATCGATTCCGAAGGGGCCGCTTGTGGGCGGCCTCTTTTTGACGGCGAAACGCCGGGTTCCGACCGTTTCGAATCCACAATTTTTCCCGCAAATTTTGCAAATAGACGCACACTTTTTCGTTGACAATATGCATGTGCGGTGCTATATTGAAATCGAAATCCGATCATAATAGTAGGAATTGAGGTGAAGCGATCATGATGCTCTCGACACGGGGCCGTTACGGGCTCAAAGCAATGGTGGATCTCGCGCAGGCTTACGGCAAAACGCGCCTGAGCACGATGAGCCTTGCAACGCTTCAGGGCGTGAGCGACACCTACCTCGAACAACTCGTGAGCGCGCTCAAAAAGGCGGGGCTCGTCAACGCCACGCGCGGGGCGCAGGGCGGATATGAACTCTCCCGCGCGCCGGAGGAGATCACCATCAGCGAGGTGCTCAGCGCCCTCGAGGGGGAAACGGTCGTTGCGGATTGTGTGAGCAGCACCAGCGTAAATTGCTCGAACGCGTGCAGCTGCTCGACGCGCCCGCTGTGGCTCAAGCTCCAAAGCCGCATCAACGAGGTGCTCGATTCCACGACTTTGAAGGACATGGCTGACGATTACCAAATGCAGCTTGAAAGGGAATGCGATGAACAGAATTTATCTTGACAATGCGGCGACCACGGCGCTCTCGCCCAAGGTGCTTGAGGCGATGATGCCTTACCTCACCACGGTTTATGGCAACGCTTCAAGCCCGCACGCGTTCGGGCAGGAGGCGCGGCGCGGCGTGGAGGCCGCGCGCGAAAAAGTCGCCAAGGCTTTGGGTGCGGACCCCAATGAGATCATCTTCACCGGCGGCGGCACGGAGAGCGACAACACCGCCCTCTTTGGCGTGGCCGAACGCTATAAAAACAAGGGCAACCACATCATCACCACGAGCGTCGAGCACCACGCGGTGCTGCACGCGGCGCAAGCCCTCGAGCGGCGCGGGTTTGAGGTGACGTATCTGCCGGTCGACGAATTCGGCCTTATCACGGCCGAGCAGGTCGCCGCCGCCATCACGGACAAGACCATTCTTGTTTCGGTGATGTTCGCCAACAACGAGGTCGGCACGATCATGCCGGTCCCCGAGATTGCAAAGCTCTGCCGCGCGCGCGGCATATTGTTCCACACCGATGCCGTGCAGGCGGCGGGGCATATCCCCATCGACGTACACAAAATGGAGATCGATATGCTTTCCCTCTCCGCGCACAAGTTCCACGGCCCCAAGGGCGTGGGCGCGCTGTATGTGCGAAAGGGGCTTCGGCTCCCGAGCTTTATCATCGGCGGGGAGCAGGAAAAAGGCCGCCGCGCGGGCACGGAAAATGTGGCCGGCATCGTGGGCCTCGCGGAAGCGCTTGCGCTCGCAACCGAGAACATGCAGGAGAACGCCGCGCATATGAGCGCGCTTCGCGACCGGCTCATCGGGGGCATTTTTGCCGCGATCCCCGAGGTAAAGCTCAACGGCCACCCGCAAAAGCGGCTGCCCAACAACGTGAACATGAGCATTAAGTTCATCGAGGGCGAATCGATTTTGCTGATGCTCGACATGAACGGCATCGCCGCGTCCTCCGGCTCCGCGTGCACGAGCGGCTCGCTTGATCCCTCGCATGTGCTGCTTGCAATGGGCCTCACGCATGAGGTCGCGCACGGTTCCGTGCGGATGACGCTCAGCGGCGAAACGAAGCCCGAGGACATCGACCATGTGCTCAACACTTTGCCCGAGATCACCAAAAAACTGCGTTTGATGAGCCCGCTTTGGCGGGGCTTGGCCGAATAAAAGGAGGAGAATACGATGTATACCGAAAAAGTGCTGGACCATTTTTCCAACCCGCGCAACATGGGCGAGATGCAGGATGCCAACGGCGTGGGCATGGTCGGAAACGCCAAATGCGGCGATATCATGCAAATGTTTCTTAAAGTCAACGACGAGGGCATCATCGAGGATGTGACGTTCAAGACCTTCGGCTGCGGCGCGGCCATCGCGACCTCGAGCATGGCGACGGAACTCGTCAAGGGCAAAACGGTCGAAGAGGCGCTCAAGCTTTCCAACTCCGCGGTCGTCGAGGCGCTCGAAGGGCTGCCGCCGCAGAAGATCCATTGCTCCGTGCTCGCGGAGGAGGCGATCAAGGCTGCGCTCGAAGACTACTATACGCGCAAGGGCCTGCCCGTTCCCGAGGATATCAAGCATAAAAGCATCGAACATTGAGGGCGTTTCTGCCGGTTCCAGTCATTTCCATGCACGCGTATGCATGTTCGCGGGAAAGCTAATTTTAGCTTAACCCATGAAAGGAGCGAATGCATGAAAGCGATTGCCTTTGTGGCCGGGATTGCCGCGGGAATGGCGGTGGCGACCGCCGCCGTGACCGCAATGTACCCGGATGTGTCGCGGCGGATGATGCGCGATTCCAAGAAGATGTGGCGCGACGGAAAGCGGATGGCCACGCGCCTCGGCGGCGCGCTGAGCTGACCGGCACGCCGGTTTTGCCGCTTTTCGGCCGCCCGGAAGTCAAGGGGCCGCGGCCCCTTGACCATCCTTTTTCGGCTTGAATATTACCAACTTGTAAAAATGCGAAGCCGGATATTTCTTTTGCGCCATCCATCTGTTATAATTTACATATCAAGAAAAGACTGGGGGTCCCCGGCATGACCGATCATACGAATGAAACGATGTTCTTTCGCATGCCGCGCGAGGAGAACAAGGCCGGAGAGGTGCTCATGAGCGTCTATTCCTCCATGCGCGAGCGCGGATACGACCCGGTCAACCAGATCGTGGGCTACCTGATCTCGGGCGACCCAACCTACATCACAAGCTACAACAACGCGCGCTATCGCATTTGCAGCCTCGAGCGGGACGAACTCGTCGAGGAGCTCGTGCGCTTTTACGTGCGCGCGCAGGATGCCGCCAAAGCAAACGATCGCATGGAATGACGGCTGCCCGGTCCGACGGGCGCGGCCGAAAGCCGCGCCCTTTGTGCAGGCTGCGGCTTAGAGCGCATAAGGAGAAAACCGAATGAAGCGCGTACTCGCCCTCGACGTGGGGGATAAACGGATCGGCCTTGCGGTGAGCGACCCCTTGGGCTTCACCGCACAGGGAATTGAAACCTATCACCGCACCGGGGACGATGCGGCGGATGTTGCATACCTTCTCGCCCTCGCGAAGAAATACGAGCCGGTACGGCTGCTTTTTGGCCTGCCGCGCAACATGGATGGAACCTACGGCTTTCAGGCGGAAAAGGTCAAGGCGTTTGCCGCGCTTATGCTCGAAAATTGGGCGAGCGAGCATGCGTTTTTTGACGAACGGCTCACAACCGTGTCCGCCGAGCGCGTGCTCATCGAAGCCGAGCTCGATTGGAAAAAGCGCCGCAAGGTGGTGGATAAGCTCGCGGCGACAATCATTTTGCAGTCGTATCTCGACTCGAATCCAGCGCTCTAGCGCAGCTTAGGAGGAACATCTGTGAACGAAACGACGTGGACCGCCCTCGGATTACTCATTCCCTTTGCGGGTACGACGCTTGGCGCCGCGATGGTCTTTTTCGTCAAGCATACGCTTGGCGAACGTTTTCAAAAGCTTTTGCTCGGCTTTGCTTCGGGCGTGATGGTTGCGGCGAGCATGTTCTCGCTGATTTTGCCGGCCCTCGACATGGCTGAGCAGCAAGGCGTCGTCACATGGGTGCCGGCGCTTGTTGGCTTCCTCGCGGGCATCGCCTTTTTGCTGCTGCTCGATGTGCTCATTCCCCACCTGCACCTCAACGCCGATACGCCCGAGGGCCGCCCGGCGCACATCGAAAAGTCGACGATGCTCTTGTTTGCGGTGACGCTGCACAACATCCCCGAGGGCATGGCCGTGGGCGTCGTATTCGCGGGCGTACTCGCGGGCAACACAGGCATTTCACTCGCCGCGGCGCTCGCGCTCTCGATCGGCATCGCGCTGCAAAACTTCCCCGAGGGGGCGATTATCTCGCTGCCGCTTCGCGCCAACGGGTTTTCGCGCAAACGCGCATTCGTATACGGCACGCTCAGCGGCGTGGTCGAGCCGGTTGCCGCTTTGGCGACGATCCTACTCACCGGCATCATGACCCCCATTCTCCCCTATCTGCTGTGCTTTGCGGCGGGCGCGATGATTTATGTGGTGGTCGAGGAGCTCATTCCCGAGGCGCAGCAAGGCGAGCACAGCAACATCGGCACCATCGGCACGGCGCTCGGCTTTGCTTTGATGATGGTGCTCGACATCGCGCTCGGTTAAGCGCAAAACAGCGCGAATTTGGGCTTGACAAGCCGAGCGCGGGCACGTATAATATCCCTTGCGGTTCGAAAAGAATCGCATCATATGCGGTCATGGCGGAATTGGCAGACGCGTACGTTTGAGGGGCGTATGGGCAACCGTATGAGTTCAAGTCTCATTGACCGCACCACCTCATCAACGCCAGTTGATACAATAAAACCCGTCTTGAAGAAAGGCGGGTTTTGTTGTGTGAAGCAGAAAAAGGCTAAGTATCTAGGGATTCTTGCGCTCATGGGTAAATTGGGATGCAGCGGTGTACATGGGTGGGCGGACGATATTTGGCAGATTCCCGGCTCTATCGAGCGGGTCAATCCCGGATTCTGTGTAAACTCAAAAATTGCGTAAGATAGAGCAAACTTTAATTGGGACGGGAAAGCCGGGAAGCGGCATTCCCGCCTTGGTTGCATATTAGCCGGAAACGGCCGGTATGTCAAGGGCGGCCGTGTTCGGCCGTTCAATTAACCCTTGACGGATCGGCCATGTTCGGCTATTCAGGAATCCTGTCTGCGAAAAAAATCTCAAGCTGGGAGTGGATCAGCCCCCAGTCCTGCCGCCTGCCGGTCCACTTTTTCGTAATGTCTATCATGGCCAGATACAGCATCTTCAAAAGGGCGTCGTCGGTCGGGAAGACGGATTTTGATTTTGTCACCTTCCGGAGCTGGCGGTTAAAGTTCTCAATGGCGTTCGTCGTGTAAATCAGCTTGCGTACCTCGGTGGGATATTTGAAGTAGGTCGAGAGATTCGCCCATCTGCCTCGCCATGAAGTGGCAATTTTAGGGTATTTTTTATCCCACTTGCCGCCGAAATCCTCCAGGGCGGCAAGCGCCGCCGGTTCATCTACCGCAGCGTAGACCTTTTTTAGGTCTTTAAGGAGTAAACGAATAACGTTGATCCATTCCTATAGTACTTGCAAACATGAGCCCGGAAGTAAGCAAGCCCTGAACAGACGCATCATACTCAAATTCATTATCTTCAGTTATATTTACTTTCAAAAAAGATAAATCTTCTTCTAACGTGTATGTTATTGCTTGGCATATCCTAAAGAAATACTCTAGTTCAATGAACCCAGCCAAAAGACAACGAGTAGCGTTGATAAGGTATTGAATTTTACGTCTTGTTTGTGCGCGATCGATACATTCAATTAATCTGTAGGGGCTATCTCCTTCTTTACCGTCTGCAGTTAATTTAGCAGACAATTTTAGGCTATCTCCTTCGTCTATAAAAACTCCGTTTAGAAACATTTCCATCTTTGCCCAAAATAGCTGTTCACGGAAAAACAACGGGAACTTAGCCAGTGATATTATTATTTTCCCGGCAGAAACCGGGTTGCCTAACAGAGCTCCAACGCTATCTTCAAGAAAGTTTCTAGATGCATCTTTGACTTCTTCACGTGAAATCAGACCCTTAACTTGTTCAATAAAGTTCATTATGAAATCCTCCCTATTGTTTTAATCTATCTTCCCGTCCTTCATCCTCAACACTTCGTCCGCCTCCTCGGCGATGGCGGCGTCGTGCGTCACGACGATGACGCACCTGCCTTCCTCGTGTGCGAGGCGCTTCAGGATGGCAACGATGTTCTTGCCGTTTTCCGTGTCGAGGTTGCCGGTCGGCTCGTCCGCGAGGATGACCTTCGCGCCGCCCGCGAGCGCGCGGGCGATGGCCACGCGCTGCTGCTCGCCGCCGGAAAGCATCGCGGGGAAGCGCCTGAGGTATTGCTCGTCGAGGCCTACGCAAAGCAGCTTTTCCTTGGCAATGCGCTTCGCCTCCGCTAGGGGCGTTTTCTTCAGCTCGAGCGGATAGGTGACGTTCTCGAGCGCCGTCAAAAGCGGAAAGAGGTTGTAGCTCTGGTAGATGACGCCCACCTCGTCCCGCCGGTATTTGTCGCCGTCGAGCTCGCTCGTGGGCGTGCCGTCGTAGAGCACGCAGCCGCCCGTGGGATAGTCAAGCCCCGCGAGCAGCGAGAGCAGCGTGGTTTTTCCGCTCCCCGACGGGCCCACGAGCGCGTAGAAGCGCCCGCTTTCGAAGCTGTGGCTCACGCCCTTGAGCGCGTGCACGGTCTGGTATTTGTTCCGGTACGCGTAGGCCGTTTCCTGAAGCTGCAGTTGCGCCATAAGATTTCTCTCCTTTCATATTCCAAAGGTTTTATTCGTGCGCCGTCATCAGCCTGAGCACGTTGACATAGGCGAGCCGGAGCGCGGCTGCCGCGCCGCCCAGTAGATAGCAGCCGAACACCAGCGCGAGATGGCTGCCCTTCACCGCCTGCGCCCCCGCGATGAAAAACGCCGCGAGCGCTCCGAGCGTTGCACCGCAGGCGGCCTGCAGCGCCGTTTCCAGCAGCAGCACCGCGAAAACGCGCCCGTGCCCCTCACCGAGGCTTCGCATGACCGCCGCCTCCCGCCGCCTCCCGTAAAGAAGCAGGAAGCTCAGCCCGAAGCCGACCGCCGCGACGAGCGCGAAGAGCACGGGAAGGAGCGTCTTTAGCAGGCGGATGTGGCGCTGTAATTGCGTCGTGACGCCGATGAGCAGCGCGTCGTTCATCACCAGCCGGTTCAGGCCGCTGTCCAAGCCCAATTCCTTCATGCGCGCCTTGAATTCATTGAGCTGCCGCGTATTCGAGAGCTCCATCTCGAGCGCGCAGTATTCGAGCCGCAGCCCGTTTTCCGCGAACAGGGCGCGAAGCGTTCCGAGCGGACAATAGAACGTCATGCCGTTCATGCCGACGTCGAACTCGCTGCCGTAGAGCCCCACGACGGCAAGCTCTGCCGCGACGCTGCGCCTGATCCGAAACGGAGCTTCGAGCGTATCGCCGAGCGCGAGTCCCAGGCTTCGCGGCGCGACGCACACGGCCCCGTTCCCAGCAAAGATATCCTCGCCATACCCTTCCAGCCATTCTATGGAGGAAGCGCACTCCCTCAGGGGCACGTCCGCGTCGATGTGGTCGAGCGCGCGCAGGGTATCCTCCGTACGCACGCCGTATTGCGCCGCCGCGCGCGAGGACGCCACGAAGCCGCAGCCGAGAATATCGCCGTATAGCGTTTCGCCGATGCGCGGCGCCTGCGTCGCCGAGGAACCCGCGATATACGCGCTTACGGGTATGGTGTCGTATGCGTTGTCAAGCTCCGCCTCGCTCGCGCGGATGTTGTGCGAAAAAATCAGCAGGAAGCCCGCGAGCGCCGCCGCCGCGAGCGCGGACACGATTGTCGCGCGCCGGTTCCTCGTGAAGTTGCGCCACGCCATGCGCATACCCTTTTACTCCTTCGCGCCCAGCAGCAGCATGGGCGACCTGCGAAACTCCAGCATGAGCAGCAGCCCCGCGCACAGCAGGAAGGCTCCCGCCACCGCGCCGCCGGAAACGAGCGCAAGCTCTGGATTGCTATCCAACAGAAACTCAAACTCCTTGGCTCCATCCTCGCCCATCATGGCGGTGAAGGAAGTATCCGCCGCGTCCTCCTTCGCGCTTTCGACGACGCGCGACGCGACGTTTGCCGAAAGCGCGTGCCCCGCGTACGCGCCCGCGCATGCGCCGAGCAGGCATACCAAAGCGACGCCCGCGAGCGAGATGACCGCGATCTGCCCGCGCTTTGTGCCAAGCGAGCGCATGGCGGCGACTCCGCGCCTGCCACGCAGCGCGTGGACGACCGCGAGCACGACGACGGCAAGCCCCGCCACCGCAAGCGCGAGCGTCAGCGTCAATCGGCTCACGCGCGAAAGCTGGCGAAGGCCCGGACCGACGTGGGAATAACCCTGGTCGTAGACCGTGAGGCCAAGCTGATACCCGCCCTCCAGCTCTTCCATCAACCCGGAAGCCGCTATTTCGGCCATAAAGTCTTCGGCGGCGCTGTTTTTGAGGCGGATGCTCGTCGTGTATTCGGAAATCACAGGCGCGGGCGCGTTGGAAACGGACTTCTGCGGCAACAGGATATCCAGCGCGTCCAGCCCTTCGCCCTGCGTATAGCGCGGCGAGGTATCGCCCGTAATCACATTGCCCGCGAACAGGCCGATGATCTCGTAGCCGCCTTCGTCGAAGAAGCCGTCCGTTGGGGAGCGGAACACGGAGAAGCGCTCCGTTTTCTTGGTAAAGGGATATTCTGTTTCATAGAAGGAGAGGGAAAGCGTATCTCCAATCTTCCAGCCGTTGAGCTCCGCCATGAGTTCGCTGACAAGGCAGACCTTTGCGCCGACGGCGTATTCTTCAGCTGTGAAGACGCGGCCCGCGGCGATATGTACGCCGCCCGAATGGAACGGGCGCATTGCCGCGAGATCGTTTGTGGCTATGGCGTTGAGCGAATTGAAATTGGCCCGAAACGCGTCGATGATCTGCTGGAAGTATGCGCCGCGCTCCGTCTCAAAGAAGCCTTCCTCATATGGGGCGATGGCGACGTAAGGCAGGATGTAAGCATTCCCGCCCGGGACCAGGCTCCATCCGCTCGCTTTGTTATACCGGAGCTCGCCGCCGTCGTGGTAGGCGTCGCCCACTTCTATCGAAACGCTTGTCGCCCGGATGACGCCCGTCATCGCATCCAGGGACATGCCGGCTCTCACTGCCGCGATGTATTGCATACCGGGCTCAAGATTAAAGGAGCCGTCCGCAGCTTCCGTGCCCACGTCGAAGAGCGGACCGGGGAGAACGCCTCCGTCGGGCGTAGCGATGCCCTGCAGCTGGCCGCCGAAGATGTAGTTGTTGATCTCCAGCGTATCCCCGTAATACTCCTTGCCCATCACGGAAAAATCGATTGTCACGGAAAGCGCGATGGGCGCGGACTGCGAGGATACCGTCACCCTTTCCGCCGCGCCGACGGTGAAAATGATGACGTCGTCCGGCACTCCGTTGCGCGGCCCGTCGCCCGGCGCATGATCGATCAAATTTCCCTCGCCGTTCACCCGCGCGCCGAAATGGCCGCGCGCGTCCAAACTTTCCACGCCCGGGGCCGCGAGGATGGGCGCAAAGTCATATTCGGATGTAAAGCAGGGAAGATAGCCCGCATAAAAGGGGTCGTCCGGATCGGCGCAAAGCGTGCCGTCGTAGCGGATATGCGCGCTGAAGTTCGGGACCGCGACCGTTTCAAACGCCGCCTCCGCCGCGGCGACGTTGCGCTGCGCGTTTCCGTTGAGGTTCAGCCCCACGCACAGCAGCGCCGCCGCGAGCGCCGCGATGAGGAAATAGGCGACGAGCTTTATGGGGGAACGGAAAAGCTGCTTCAGGCTGGTTCGGATGAACATATTATAATCCTCATTTATATTATTGTATCACTGCGCATATCCGCCAGGATACCCGGCGGATATGCGACCTTATATCGTGTGCCCTTTTGCGCTTATACGAAACCACCACAGGCCTTGCACTGCATCTTGTAAATCATGTTACCGTCTTCATCATATCCAAAAAATACAAGTTGATATGGCCCACGATGATCTTCGAATGGCCCTGCATAAGGAACCCAGCTAACATCTGCACCACAGTTTCTACAAACATAATATTTTCGAGTGTACCTTTCACAGCCTATGTGAATGTCGCGATACTCAATATTATATGGTAGATAATCTGAGTGCCTGCACTCTGCTTCCGGCATCATGTTGCCGTTAGCATCCTTTAGTTGCTCACAGCACCAATCGCATTCATGCATCTCTTCCGCATACACCATCGGAGCGCTTGCGAGAAGGAGCAGACAAGCCAATGCGATAGCAAATATCTTTTTCATATGTAGCCTCCTTTATTTATCTGGTTGTGTCGGAAAATCTGACCGAGGTATCTTCCCGGTATTCTGAGACGTTTTCTTGAGAATGGATACCTAATACAGAGAAAGGAATTGATTACACCAACATAGCTAAGACTATAACACAATCATAAGCATCACTCTCCGTAAAAATAATCAGTATGGTTTTCTATATAATAGACACCTGACACAGCACGTAATATGACAGATTTATTTTTATTTTTCATTATTTTGTTGTCATATTTTAGCGAGTTGAGGTGTCATATAAATAAACTTAGGAGGGGCAAGTTATGCAAAAGCGGTTTCTATTTATTATCCTAGCTTTGATGCTCAGTCTGGCTGTAGGCAGCACGGCCGTTGCAGATGCCTGGGACAGTAGCGATGTGTCTTATAGTACAAGGCAGGCTTCTGGATACTGCTGGATTAACAACAGTGGGAGAAAGGTTACCTATTCAGGTCAATCGATTTCCGGCATCATCGAGGATCAGATTTCGGTATCCGTGAGCTTGAATGAATATAGAAATGGATCATGGTATCAAGTGGGTCCCGGGATCGGCGATCTGGAATATAATTCAGATTATGCGTATGCTTCAGGATCTTATACAGTTAATGGAGGGCACTATTATAAAGTGACCGCCATTCATACTTCGGTAACCGGATCATACAGCCATTCTGAAACATCCGAGACATCCGCCGTTTGGATTCCATAGCGGCAAGTTTATGAGCAAGGGGAGCAACGGAGTAATTGGTTACTCCGTTGCTTTTTTCATTATTCCAAGCAAATGCCTTCCAGAACATCGACAAGCCCATTGACCGATAAGTTTGTGCTTGTTATCATCACATCCCCGTTTGTAGTATAAATAACCGCAAATACAATATTATCATCTGTCTTGCCAGTATAAGCCATCAATCCATCCGGTAAATTTAATTGTGTAATCCCCTGTTCGTTCGCAGTCGTGGAGTTTCCCCAAGAAGTACCGGGAGCATAGAAATGTTGCGTTAGAACGATCTCGACACCTTCTTTGTTCTTATACTTCGTTCTTATCGTAACATTGGTTTCATCCGCGCTCAGCACCGCGATCCCTTGGCTCATGTATTTCTCCGATTCAATATGAGCGACAGACAACGGAATCCATTTCTTCACTTCCTCCACAGATGCAAATTCAGCAGGTAAACTCTCTAGATCAATTTTACCAAACTCGCTATCCTCAACGTCTTGTTTGCCTAATAATTTTCCATCAACAACACTTATGATCACTCTATAAACCGCCTGAGCAATCGCACGACCGGGGCTCGTAAACGCGAGGAAGCCTGTTAACAGCATAACTGCTATCCCTGCAATCGCGATATTGCGAAGTAATCTATAATTCATGCGCGCTGAATATAGCGCATTGTGAGGGCTGCTTTCGTTTGGTAATATCGTCGAGATATTGATCGGTTCGCGAACTCCAATGTCGATTTCATCCATCCGACGTTTCACGCCTTCCATGAATTCGCCAAAGCTCATATAGCCGGAACTCAATACGGCTTCCGCCTGCGCTTCAGAAAGCGTATGCCTCCGATCATCGAAATATGGATGATCCATGGCCAGTTTAACGAGTTTCTTCCACCGCATAGCCTATACCTCAAATATCAGCACCATCAGGTGCGTCATTGTGCGTGGGGATTGCCTTGCGATGCTCTGCCGCATCCTTCTGAATTGTTGGGACAGCGTGTTCGGTTTCATGCCCAATCGTTCCGCAATCGTTTCCAGCGGGATATCGTTGAGATAGTGGTCAATAAACGCCTTGCGCAGCTCGGGAGCGCTGTTCCGAAGGTATTTATCCAGCCAGATCGTCCATTCAGTTTGCTCAATCTCGGTTTGGGTATCCTCGTCAGCGCGAATGTTTTTCATGGCCTCGGGAGCCGTCGCAAAAGAACGCCTGGAATCACGGATGAAATTGAGCGCCCGCCTGCGGATGCACACGGCCAAATATGCCGCGGGATCCTCAACGTCATACAGCTCCTCCTTCTTTTGCACCATGACGACCGCAACGTCCTGCAGCACTTCATATGCATCGTCGAGGTTTTTAACCATCCGTAAAGCCAACTTCAACAGGTCACGATAATACTCCCCAAAATACTCGATGATCGGATAATCTCCATCTATCTCGTACATTCGGCAATCCTCCCGAAGATTCGTGTGTTATCATTTTACCACGGATTTCGGGCACGCGGGTATCTATTCTATATGAACCACCAACGGACTTAAATATGACAACGAAATCAAAAGGTAGCAGGTAATATGTGCGCAATCAGTTGCCGTTAATTCCTGTGCAAACGACGTGAGCCTCATCGGCAATAGCTTCTGCACCGAAAGTCTCGCGAGCATCTGATTCTCTCACTGCTGCCACTAATACCTCCGCTTTGTTTAGTAATTGCTACTTTGAACATAAACACTGCGTAAGGGTTAATTGAACGGCCGAACACGGCCGCCCTTGACATACCGGCCGCTTCCGGCTAATATGCAACCAAGGCGGGAATGCCGCTTTCCGGCTTTCCCGCCCCAATTAAAGTTTGCTCTATGACCTCGTCGGCCTTATAATACCTGCGAAGCACGACGTCCACCCGGGCGAGCAGCTCCGCCACGGCGAAGGGCTTCACGATGTAATCATCCGCACCGAGGCGAAGGCCCTTTACCCGGTCCGCCACATCCGCTTTTGCCGTCAGGAAGATCACGGGGATGGAAAAGGGGCGTATAAATTCCATCAGCTCAAAGCCGTTCACTTCCGGCAGCATCACGTCCAGCAGAATCAAATCAAAACGCGCCTCGAGAAGCAGGTCCGCTGCGGACTTGCCGTCGTAGACGCACCGGCAGTCATAGCCCGCCCGCGCGAGATTCATCCGGATCAACTCCGAGATTGGTTTTTCATCCTCCACGATCAGGGTCTTCCACATATCCGATACCGCTTTCCGCAATGGCTGAATTGAGCTTAATCCTTGTGCGTATCCAAATTGTATCACGATTTTATGCGCCTGTTTGGAACCTTTGTGAAAACAAGAATAGGCAGGTGCCTATCTGCTGCCGATCAGCCCGACGCAGGAAATCCGATGGCGTCAGTTCTTCCCTTAATTTCCACAGTCTACCGCCCGGGCTTCCAGAGCCGGATGAATGCGAAACGGAGCGGCATCTATCCGCCCCGCCCGGCTTCGCAAACTCCATGCAGCGCTCGGGTCGCCTTCCGGCGTCGCCCCAGGGATGCCTTTTGCGTTGGTTTGCTGACTGAAGGGAGTTGAGTCCCCATACTGCGCTATCGCGCGCTTCGATTAGAAAATAGCGCAAGCTCGTCATTCCAAGCTTTTTATTACGGAAAATAAAATGATATAATAGGCGCAAGCGTTATCAACCAGCGATAGGGAGGGGCAACATGAAACAATGGTATTGTGAAGAATATTCTTTTGAAGTGCGCGTTATCGCCGTCGGCCCGGACGGCAGGCCTGAACGTTGCCGCAACGGCCATGAGGTCGGCGATGTATATCGCTGCGCATACGGCTGCCCCGGCGGGCTGTGCTCGAAGAGCATGTTCAAGCTTTTTCCGCTGATGGAGGCCGTGCGCGCGGGCGGCGACCTTAGCAACCTGCTTGCGGGCGCGCAGCGGCACAGCGGCACCTTTACCTGCCCGGATGGGGTGGTGACATTCAAGTTAGAGGCGAGGAAGACATGAAAACGGAGGGATGATGAGCGAACTTATTTTGGTAAAGCCGAGCGAAGAGCACCTGGACGAACTTTTATCTTTCAAGCGCGAATTTACCGGCCGTGGCGAAAGAGTTGCCGAAACATGCACAGAGCTCTCCGCCCTTCTCGCGGGCTATAAACGGAGCCGGGACGGCATCGGCCGTTCGCAGTCGGCCGTTTATCGTTTTGCGCGGGGAGAGGACGTTCGCTACCTCAAAGTCGCCGAACTTTCAAATGAAATTCGCCGCGAGCGCGACCTGATCGCCTTTCTGAAGGGAAGGCTGCCCGTGCCGGAACTGCTGTTTTATGGCGAAGAGGACGGGCATGCTTTTTTGCTCATGGGGAGAGCCGAGGGCGCGATGGCTTGCGAGGGCCTCGCGCAAGGGGCGCGCGAACCGGCAGAACAAACCGTCAAAGCGCTTGCCAAAGCCCTGAACATGCTCCAAGAGGTAAATGCCGCAAGCTGCCCTTATCAAAATACGCTCGAGCGCAAGCTTGAGCAAGCGTTATTCAACATCGAACACGGGCTCGTGAACATAAACGATTTTGAGCAGGGGAACGATTTTGCATCCCCGATGGATCTTTACCGCTGGCTTGCCGCGAACCGCCCGCATGAGGAGCCCTGTTTCACGCACGGGGACTTTTGCCTGCCCAACATCTTCGTCCGCGGGGGGGAGGTCACGGGCTTCATCGATTGGGGGCGCGGCGGCATCGCCGATAAATGGCAGGACATCGCGCTGTGCGTGCGCTCGCTTGGCTATAACCTCGGGCAAACAGACCCCGCGCCCTATGTGAAGCTTCTCTTCTCACACCTTGGCTTGGAGCCGGATGAAGCGAAGCTTCGCTATTACATTTTGCTGGACGAACTATTTTAAAAGAACGCGGAAAAGAGGAAACGGCATGAGAACGGAACGGGAAATGCTCGATTTGATTTTGCGCACGGCCGAGGCGGATGAGCGCATCCGCGCGGTGCTCCTCAGTGGCTCGCGCGCCGACCCCGAAGCGCTCAAAGACCGCTACCGGGATTATGACGTTGCTTACTTTGTGAACGACATCGCCCCCTTTTACAACAACACCCAGTGGATTAAGGAGCATTTCGGCGAACCGCTCATCATGCAAACGCCCGAAACGATGGACCTTTTGCCGCCTGCGGCGGACGGGCATTTCACCTGGCTGATGATCTTCCCCGACGGGAACCGCATCGACCTTAGCGTGGAGTTTGTCCCCTACCGCGATAACGGCGAGCCCGTGATCGTGCTTTTAGATAAGGATGCCGGCCGCGGCCTGTTGCCCGCGATCAAGGGGGACCCGAAGCATTGGCACGTGAAGCCGCCAACTGAAAAGCTGTTTCTTGACTGCTGCAACGAATTCTGGTGGTGCCTCAACAACGTTGCAAAAGGCGTGGCGCGCGAGGAACTTCCCTATGCGATAGAGATGCTCAACCTATACGTGCGCGACATGCTCAACCGGATGGCCGCGTGGCTCATCGGCGTGCAGACGGGCTTTTCCGCAAATCCGGGCAAGATGGGCAAATATTTTAAAAAGCATCTGCCGCCCGACCTCTATGCGCGATATGCCGCCACCTATCCGCGCTGCGGGGCGGAGGAAATTCAGGCGGCGGCCGATGTGATGTGCGACCTGTTTCACGAGATGGCGCGCACGGTGGCGGGGCATTTCGGCTTTGCTTACCGGCAAAATGAAGAGGACGGCAGCCGCGCCTATTTGCGCATGGTGCGGGAAAATGCTTTGAAAGATGCTGTTTCGGTCACTTTGCGCCCGGCGGCCGCCGAGGACGCCGAGGCCCTCGCCGCAATCCAGCAGCAGGCATTCAAGCGGCTCTATGACATCTACCACGACGAGGGAAGCCCCTATCTTCGCGGCGCGGAGGAGATTTTGCAATGGCTCACGCGCCCGAATTGGAAGGTGTTCCAGATTTTTGCGGACGGCATTTTGGTCGGCGGCATCGCCGCCTGTGAGCGGAACGAGAATCCCGGCGAATGCTACCTTGCGCGCGTCTATGTGCTGCCGCAGATGCAGGGAAGGGGCATCGCAAGCCGGGCGGTTCTGCTGTGCGAAAAGCATTTTCACAATGTCTCCCGCTGGTCGCTTGACTTTCCCGTAGAGCAAAGCGCCAACCGCCGCTGCTATGAAAAAGCGGGCTATCGCGACACGGGCGAAGTGCGCGTGCAAAGCGGGGGGAAGATCACGCTCGCGCTCTATGAAAAGCTGATGCTTGGCTGCACTGAGGAGGAAAAGGCCGCCGCGCTGCGCTTGCACAATCAATCCGCACAAATGAAGGGCCTGATGGTGCGGCGGGGCGCGCGATGACCCGCCTGATTTTCATCGAGGGCGTGTCGGGCGTGGGCAAGCGCCGCCAAATGCAGATCCTGGCGCTTTTGCCCGTGCGGGCGCACCACATCGACGTTTCGGATGAAAATTGGCCCTCTGCATTAAAGCGGATGATCGCAATGCTCGATGGCGGGAAACTGTGCTTATGAAAGAAACGGACGCCCTTTATGGCGCATCCCGCTTGACAGGCGCGCCCAATCTTCCTACAATTTAGGAGAAGCGCGCAAGCGTTATCATGCGCCGCATACGCAGCGGAAAGGAAGCGGCATCCGACGGCCCGCCGGACGGCGCGGTCTTTTGGAGGATGCCGGGTAAATGATGATGCAAAAAACCGAAGCGACCATCCTCTCCATTGAAAATCCCTTTGGGGATTATTATGTAATCAAACTTAAGCCCGCCGAGGGGCTGACCTGGAAAGCCGGCGAACACGCGGTGTTCCGCCTGCCGGGCAACGAAGCGCTCGAAAAGGAATCCCGCATTTTCTCCATCGCCTCCGTGCAGGCGGAGGGCGTGCTGATCGTGGGCACGCGCACAGGCCGCGAGGCAAGCGCTTTTAAGAAGGCGCTGCTCTCGATGCAGCCGGGCGAGGTGGTGTCAATGCAGGGGCCGTTCGGTCATTTCTGCGTGCGCGATGAGGTTTCCCCCATCGTGCTGTTTGCGGGCGGCGTGGGCGTCACGCCGGTGCGCGCGCTCACGGTGGAGCTTGCCAACAGCCACACAAGGCCGATCTGCATTTTGTTCTCCTCGAGCGACCATTATCTCTTTGGCGAGGAGCTTGCAGCCATTGCCGAAGCGAACCCGCAGATGGCGCTCTATAAAACCGCCTCGGCCGATGAAACGCAGGCAAAGCTTGCGGAACTCGTGGAACGCTACGGCGACGCGGCATATTATTACTTCTCCGCCTCGCCCCGCGTAGTCAATTCGGTGGAGGAGCTCGTCCGTTCCAAGGGTGTGCCCAAGGCCCGCATCATCGACGATTCGATGGTGGGCTATTGACGGCATATACTTACAAAAACGGCTGCGCCGCTTTGCGGCACTTTCCCGATTTATTAATGGAGGGCAACTTAATGAGAATTATTCGGGTGAAGGATTACCACGATATGAGCCGCAAGGCGGCGGACTTTTTGCGCGCGCAGATCACGCTTTTCCCAAAAAGCGTGCTGGGCCTCGCGACGGGCGGCACGCCGGTGGGCGCCTACCGGCAGCTTGTTGAATGGTGCAAGGCGGGCGAATTGAGCTTTGCCGAAATTTCGTGCGTCAACCTCGATGAATACGCGGGCCTCGCGCCCGACGATCCGCAAAGCTACCGCTTTTTTATGGACACGAACCTGTTTGACCACATCGATATCGACAAGCGCCGCACGTTCGTGCCAAATGGCCTCGCGCCCGACGCGGCGCAAGAGTGCACGCGCTATGAGGCCATCATCGAAAGCCTCGGCGGTATCGACTTGCAGCTATTGGGCCTTGGCGTGAACGGCCACATCGGTTTCAACGAGCCTTCTGCTTGCTTTGCGCCGCGCACCCACGAGGTAGCCCTCACAAAAGAAACCATCCATGCCAACGAGCGCTTTTTTGAAAGCGCTTCCCTCGTGCCGCGCCATGCTTACACGATGGGCATCGGCTCCATTTTGCGCGCGAAAAGCATTTTGCTGCTCGTTTCGGGCCTTTCAAAAGCGCAGGCCCTTCGCGAAGCGTTTTTCGGCCCCGTCGCGCCCCAGCTGCCCGCGAGCATTTTGCAGCTTCACCCCGGCGTGACCCTCATCGGCGACGAGGAGGCCCTGTCTTTATTCCATTAAGAAGGAGCCGCGGCATGCGGGAAAGTTTTATCCGCGCAAACTACTTTGGCGCTGACGGCCGCTTCCGCGCGGGTGGTTTTTGCATTGAAAACGGAACGTTCGCGCGCGTCGGCGATGTGCATTCGGGCACGGACCTTGGCGGCGCTTATGTGATCCCCGGGCTGATCGATGTGCACACCCACGGCGGCGCGGGATATGATTTTTCGACCTGCAGCGCAGAGGAGCTTGCGCTCATCGCCCAAGCGCACGCCAAAGCGGGCCTCGCGGGCTTTTGCCCGACCTCAATGGCGCTTCCCGAAGAAGATCTCGCCCGCGCTTTTGCAAACGCCGCCGATCTGAACGAGCATCCGCCCGAGGCGGGCGCATCGCTGCTTGGCATCAACATGGAAGGGCCGTACCTCGCCCTCGCGCGCCAGGGCGCGCAGAACCCAATCTATCTTAAAAAATTCGATCTTGCGCTCTTTGAGCGCCTGTATGAAGCCGCGCGCGGCCATATCGCCTTTGTGGACGTCGCCCCGGAGCTGGACGGCGCGCTCGATTTCATCGAAGCCGTCAAAGGCAGGGTCATCGTGTCGCTCGCGCATTCGGACGCGGATTATGAGGCGAGCCTTAGGGGGTTCGACGCGGGCGTCTCCCACGTTACGCATCTTTTCAACGCCATGCCCGGCCTCAACCACCGGAACCCCGGCCCCGTCGGCGCGGCGGCCGACCGCGGGCATGTGAAGGTCGAGCTGATCGCCGACGGCGTGCACATCCACCCGAGCGTCGTGCGGCTTTGCTTCAAGCTCTTCGGCGCCGATCGCATCTGCCTTGTGAGCGACTCGATCGAAGCCTGCGGCCTTGAAGATGGAGCCTACAGCCTCGGCGGGCAGAGCGTGCTCGTCAAAGGCGCGCGCGCGGAACTTGCGGACGGCACGATCGCCGGCTCCGTCACACCGCTCTACCGCTGCATGCAAAACGCCATGCGCTGGGGCGTCGCCAAAGAGGACGCGGTACGCGCCGCCACGCTCACCCCCGCCGGACAGCTCGGGCTTTTGCACCGTTTCGGCTCGATATCAACCGGCGCGGAGGCGAGCTTCATCATCGCGGATGAAGCGTTCAACATCCGCGGCGTTTATCTTCGGGGCCAAAGGCTCGAGCGGGCCGGCAACTGAAGCTTTTATCGATGGACGGAAAGTCCTTTATCATAAGCGCGGCGACAGACGCGCCTTAAAGGAGGAAATCATGGCCTTTCGCACGATGAGGAGAATCAATCAGCTCCTTTCCCCGGCCGACGCCGAGGCGGTGCTCAAGCGCAATACGGCGGGCGTGCTCGCCGTCCACGGGGACGACGGCTACCCCTATGCCGTGCCGCTGAGCTATGTTTACCACGACGGCGGCATTTTGCTCCACATCGCCAAAAGCGGGCACAAGCTCGATGCGTTGCTGCGCGACCCGAAGGTATCCTTCACAGTGATCGACGCGGACGAGGTCATGCCGGAAGAGTTCACGACATATTTTCGAAGCGTCATCGTCTTTGGCAGGGCCGAAATTCTCGCGGATGACGCGCGCCGGCAGGAAGCTTACCGGACCCTCGCCGCGAAGTATTCCCCCGCTGTCGACGATGAAACCATTGCGCGCATAATCGGGGAAGACGGGGCGCGGGCGCTGATCGTTCGCATTGAAATCGAACACATGAGCGGCAAGCAGGCCGCAGAACTCGTGCGCCCGCGCGGGGAAGCATGATGCAAAACATTCGCTTTGCCGAAAA
>CAZJIS010000013.1:0-12912 GCA_964546125.1 uncultured Clostridium sp. | reverse complement strand
GAACTCGTGCGCCCGCGCGGGGAAGCATGATGCAAAACATTCGCTTTGCCGAAAACGGCGGGTTGTTTCTCCTCGACCAAACGCTTTTGCCGAATGAGGAACGGGAGATCCGCCCGCGGCGGCCCGAAGAAATGTTCGAGGCCATCGCCTCGCTTCGCGTGCGCGGCGCGCCCGCCATCGGCATCTTCGCGGCGTATTGCATGTACCTCGCGGCAAAGGATAGCGCCGCGGAAAATCCAAAGGCGTTCTTTGATGAGCTTGCGGCGTTCGGGGCCTACCTCGGTTCCGCCCGCCCGACGGCCGTCAATCTCAACTGGGCGATCCGGAAAATGCTCGATGCCGCCAAAACAAATCTTACAAAACCGCGCGGGGAGCTGCTCGCGCTCCTTTTGCGCGAAGCCATCGCCATCCACGAAGACGACATTGAAAAATGCCGCGCCATCGCGGAGCACGGCCTCGCTCTTGTCAAAGATGGGGACGGCATCCTCACCCACTGCAACGCGGGGCCGCTTGCGACCTCGCGCTACGGCACGGCGCTCGGTCCGATTTTGCTCGGCGCGGAGCGCGGGCTCCGTTTTCGCGTGTTCGCCGATGAAACGCGGCCCCTTTTGCAGGGCGCGCGCCTCACAGCCTATGAATTGCAGCGCGCGGGCGTCGATGTGACGCTCATTTGTGACAACATGGCTTCGCTCGTGATGAAAAACGGCTGGGTGCAGGCCTGCTTTGTCGGATGCGACCGCGTGGCCGCCAACGGGGATGCCGCCAATAAAATCGGCACGAGCGGCGTCGCGATCCTCGCGCGCCACTATGGCATCCCGTTCTATGTGCTCGGCCCCACCTCGAGCATCGACCTCGCGTGCGAAACCGGCGCGGATATCCCCATCGAACTGCGCGCGCCCGAGGAGATTAAACAGAAGTTTTTTGAAAAGCCGGTGGCGCCCGCGGGCGTTGCCTGCTACAACCCCGCTTTCGATGTGACCGACCACGCGCTCATCGCCGCCATCGTGACGGAAAAGGGCGTTTGCCGTCCGCCGTATACGGAGAGTTTGCGCGCGGCCTGCGGCATAGGCCGGTAGAAGCGCAGCCCGAACATTGCCGATTGAGCGGCCATGCTCGAGCGGATAAAAGAGCTGTTAAAACCGCAAGCAAAAACTATAACTCAGCTGCCGAGCATGCCAAAGAGCGTCAATTGGTTTTCCTCGGGCATGCCCTTAAAGCAGCCTAAAGCGCGCAGCTTTTCGACGATGGCGCTGTTTGCCTTGGTGCGGATGCGAAAATCCTCCACCGAGGCAAAGGGGCCGCCCGCTTTCGCGGCGCCGATGCCCTCGGCCGCCGCCGCGCCCACGCCGGCAATGGCGCTAAAGGGCGGGCGCAGCGCGCCGTTTTCGATGAGGAAGCGCGTTGCGTCGGACCGGTAGAGGTCGATGGGCAAGAGCTCGATTTTGCGCCGGTTCATTTCGTACACCACCTCGAGGATGGTCAGGAGATCCTGCTCTTTTTGCTCGGCGTCGTTGCCTTTGCGCTTGATCGCCTGAATGCGCTTCAACACGCTCACCTCGCCGCCGGAGGCGGCCTCCACGTCAAACGCATCCGCGCGGGCGGAGAAATACACCGCGTAAAACGCCAGCGGATAATGCACCTTGTAGAAGGCCGTGCGGAAGCTCATCATCACATAGGCCGCCGCGTGCGCGCGCGGGAAGAGATAACCGATTTTTCGAAGCGAGTTGACAAACCACTCGGGCGCGTTGAGCGCCGCGAGGTTTTTTTCCATTTCTTCGGTGAGGCCGCGGCCCTTTCGCACGCTTTCCATCGTTTTAAAAGAGATCGACGCCTCGCCGCCCATGGCCATCAACGTATTCATGATATCCTCTCGCGTACAGATCACCTGCGAGAGCGTCGCAATGCCGCCGAGCACCATCTCCCGCGCGTTGCCAAGCCACACGTCCGTGCCGTGCGAAAGGCCCGAAATGCGCACGAGCTCGTCCATCGTGGTCGGCCGCGTGTCCATGAGCATCTGCCGCACGAAGGCCGTGCCGAATTCGGGAATGCCGATGCTGCCCACATCGCAGCCGAGCTCCTCAAGCGTCGTACCCAAAGGCTCGACCGAAGAGAAGATGCGCATCGTTTGGGGATCATCCTGCGGGATGTCCTGCGGGTCGACGCCGGTGATCTCTTTAAAAAGACGCATGGCCGTCGGGTCGTCATGGCCGAGGATATCGAGCTTAACGAGCCTGTCGTCAAGGGCGTGGAAGTCAAAGTGCGTAGTGATGATGTCGCTTTCGGTCTTATCCGCCGGGCGGTGGATGGGGGTGAAATCGAAGATCTCATACCCCTCCGGCACGATGATGATGCCGCCCGGGTGCTGGCCGGTCGTGCGTTTGACGCCCTCGCAGCCGTGCACGAGGCGCTCCGTTTCCGCGGCGGAGAATGCCGCCTCGCCGCGTGTTTCACAGTATTTTTTGATATAGCCGTAAACGGTTTTATCGCCGAGGCCCGAGATCGTGCCCGCGCGGAAGGCATAACCCTCGCCGAACATCTCCTCCACGTATTTATGCGCCACGGGCTGGTATTCGCTCGAAAAGTTCAAATCGATATCGGGCGTTTTGTCGCCCTTAAAGCCCAAAAACGCCTCGAAGGGAATTGTGTAGCCAAGCTTTTGATAAGCGGCACCGCATTGGGGGCAGCGCGCGTCTTCCATATCGATGCCGCAGGTATATTTGGCGAGATTCACCTCGAAGTCGCTGTGGCGGCAGTTCGGGCAAACATAGTGCGGCTGAAGCGGGTTCACCTCGGTGATGCCCGCCATCGTCGCCACGAACGAGGAGCCGACCGACCCGCGCGAACCTACGAGGTAGCCGTCGCTGTTGGATTTTTTCACGAGCCGTTCCGCCGCAAGATACAGCGACGCGTAGCCGTTGCCGATGATGGAGCCAAGCTCCTTTTCAAGCCGCGCCAGGACGATGGGCGGCAGAATTTCGCCGTAGACCTCATGCGCGCGGCGCATGGCAATCGACTTCAGCTCCTCCCCGGCATTGGGGAATTTCGGCGCATATGTGCCGCGCTCGGAGAGAAAGGGCATCATCTTCTCGCAGGAATCGGCGATGCGGTTGGGGTTCTCGACGACGATCTCCATCGCCTTTTCCGCGCCGAGGTAGGAAAACTCCTCGAGCATGTCGTCGGTGGTGTGGAAATAGAGCGGCGCCTGCTGCTCGGCGTCCTTGAATTCTTTGACGCTCATGACGATGGCGCGAAAGATCGCATCCTCGGGGTCGAGGAAGTGCGCATCCCCCGTAGCGACTACGGGGATGCCGAGCGCGTCGCCCAAATCGACGATCGTGCGGTTGAGCGCGCGCAGGCCTTCTGCGTCCCGCACAACATCCCCGCGCACGAGGAACTCGTTGTTGCCGGTGGGCTGCACCTCGAGGTAATCGTATTCGCGGGCGATCGCCTCGAGCTTCTCGCGCGGCGCGCGCTCGAGCACCGCGCGAAACACCTCCCCCGCCTCGCATGCGGAGCCGACGATCAGCCCCTCGCGGTAAAAGAGCAAGAGCGACCTCGGGATTTGCGGCACGCCCTTGAGGTGCTCGAGATGCGCGTAGCTCACGAGTTTATAGAGGTGCTTGAGGCCCGCGGGGTTCCTGGCGATGAGGATGATGTGGCAGGTGCTGCGGCGCCCCTTGACCTTGGCCGGCGGCATGCAATCGTGCAGCGGCAGTCGTTCGATTCCGCGTGCGCGCATGCGCGCGCAACAGGCAAAGAACAGCTCGAGCAGCGCCTCGGCCTGATCCAAAAGCGCTTCGGACTTAGGCATAATGCCCATCGCCCAGAGGCAGTCCGCGGGCGTACCGGGCGCGAGCACCGGCCCCTGGCGGCACAGCTCGTGCGCAAGCCCATCGGCTGCGATGCATTCGCGCACAAAGGGCACATTGAGCGCCTCGGCCTTGCGGTAGAGCTTCAAAAGCGCATTTACATCGTGCGTGACGACGCGCGCGCCGCCGATGAACGCGCGGAGCAAAGCGAGCGCCTCAGGCGCGGTGGGCGCATCTTCGGGCGCATACGCGCCGCAGCGGGCTTCAAGCTCCGCAGGCAGGGCGGCGCCCGCGTTGACGAAGGTGAAAAAGCGCTCTTCCCCCCCCGTTTCGTCACGCTTGATGGCCGCGAGCGCGAAGATGTTATCCGTGCGAACGCCGGGCGTCAGCACAGCCTCCACGGCGCAAAAGCTCCCCTGCATGGGGATGAGCGTGCAATCGGGCAGAAGGTACCCTTCAAGGCCGAGGAGGACCTTGATCTGCTTGCCTTTGCCGGCAAGCTTCTTTGCGGCGCTCACCGCCGCGGGGAACGCCTGCACCACGCCGTGGTCGGTGATGGCAATCGCCCGGTGGCCCCAGTGGGCGGCGATCTCCACGGCTTTTTCGGCTTCGATAAAGCCGTCCATCGCGCTCATCTTCGTATGCAGGTGCAACTCGACGCGTTTCTTTTCGGCCTTGTCCTCGCGGTGCTCGGCATCGGTGCGGCAGATGAAATCTGCGAATACGCAATAGGCGTTGGCATATTGATCGCGGTCGTAGCGGCCGTGGACAACCACCCAATCCCGCGCGGACGCCGCTTCTTCGAGCCGTTCGATCACGCGCTTTTCCTGCGCGCCCAAAAACGCCTTGACGGGCAGCGTGTTGCTCTTATCGGTGATGTAGAAATTGAGGATGAAGCCGCCGTTCTTGCGCGGGCGCGCATCGATCGAGATGATCTCGCCGCGCACGGTCACCGTGCCGCTTTCCTCGCTGACGGTCGCCATCGCGGCAGGCTTTGTCGACACCGGGCGGCCGAAGATGATGTCTTTTTTTGAAAAGCGGTTCTTCTCCTGCGCCGGGGCCTTTTTTGCCCGCGTTTCGGGCTTTGGGGGCGCAAAGAATGAGGGCGCTTCTTCCTCCCCGCGCGCCTCGGCCTGCGGCGCTTCCATCGTGGCATCCGCAATGAGGCGAATGTCGGGGGAGAACCCATAAACGGACGAAACGAATTGAACGAGCTTCTCCGTACCCTCGCCGTTTTTTGCGGCGGGGTAGAGTTTTTCGGGCACGCGCACGCAAACGGCCCCGCCTTTTTGCTCCCACGCGGCATTTTTAAGAACGACGCGCATCACGGGCCAAATGTGCATCCAGCTCTTTTCGAGCATTTCAAAAAACGCCTCGTGCTGCGCAACCGGCGCGCCGTTTGCAAGCTGCGCCGTGAGATTGACCTCGCAGCCCGGCACGGCCGCGCAAAACGAAGCGGCAATCGCTTCCGCCTCGCGCGCGTCGATGGGGCGCGCAAGGTCAAGGCTCACTTCGAGCCGTTTCTCTTTTTTATGAAGTTTCGCGCCTTGGAGCCTTGCGCCGTATGCGGCAAGGCCGTAGGGATCTTCTCGATGCATGGCTTCTTCCTTTATGTGAGCCGCGCGCGGATGCGCGCGATCAACGCTTCTTCCATTTCCGAAATGCCGCCCGAGGCCGTGATTTCGCCCCGCTCGAAGAGCACGGCGTTCTCTTTGCCGTAGGCAATGCCCACATCCGCCTCGCGCGCCTCCCCGGGGCCGTTGACCGCGCAGCCCATCACCGCCACGCGCAAATAACGCCTCTGCCGGGCAAACGCGCTGTTGACGCGCGCAGCCAAAGCGTTTTGCGCCTCGGTATGGTAGCAGCGGCCGCAGGTGGGGCAGCTGATAACCTCCACCCCCTCGCGGCGAAGGCCAAGGGCACGCAAGAGCGCGATGCCCGCTTCGACCTCGCGCACGGGGTCGCCCGTGAGGGAAACCCGAATCGTTTCGCCGATGCCCTCAAGAAGCAGCGCGCCGATGCCCGCGGCGGATTTAATCACGGCCATCTCCCCGCCGCCCGCCTCCGTCACCCCCACATGCAGCGGATAATCGCAACGCGAGGCGAGCAGCCGATAGGCGTCAACCGTGTTGCGCACGCAGGAGGATTTGACGGAAATTACGATGTTTTCACAAAACCCCGCCCGCTCGAGCAGGCGCGCATGGGAGAGCGCGCTTTCAACGAGCGCCTCGGGCGTCGCCGCGCCATATCTTTTAAGCAGCTCCTTTTCAAGCGAACCGCCGTTGACGCCGATGCGAATGGGCACATGGTGGCTTTGCGCGCAATCCGCCACAAGCGCAACGCGCTCATACGCGCCGATATTGCCCGGATTGATGCGCAGTTTGTCGGCACCATTTTCCATCGCGAGGATCGCGAGCCTGTGGTCGAAGTGGATATCCGCGACAAGCGGCACCTTCGCCCGCGCCTTGAGCGCCGCGATGGCGTTCGCATCGGCTTCATCGAGCACCGCAAAGCGCACGATCTCGCAGCCGGCCTCTTCAAGGCGCGCAATCTGCGCGGCGGTCGCTTCCACATCGGCTGTGCGGGTGTTGGTCATGGACTGTACGCTCACCGGCGCGCCGCCCCCGATGAGAACATTCCCCACGCGCACGGCGCGCGTTCCGCGTGCCATCAGCCCTTAAAGAGCGATGCGATATCGCCGATGGAAAGATAAACGATCAGCCCAAGCAGCAAAATGATGCCGACAAAATGCACGAGACCCTCCCTCTCGGGCGGCACGCGCTTGCGGCGGATCGCTTCAAGCGCCACGAACACCAGCCGCCCGCCGTCGAGCGCGGGCACGGGGATAAGGTTGAACAGGCCGAGGTTTGCGCTGATGAGCACGCCAATCTCAAGCAGGCGGCTCACGCTCTCGCGCGCGGCATTGGAGATGAGCACCACGATGCCCACCGGCCCTACGACATCCCCGCGGGCGACTTCGCCGCGGAAAAGCATGCCAAAGAACGAGAACATGCCCTTGATCATATCCCAAATGTAGCGGAACGAGCTTTTCAAAGCGTCGAAAAAGCCGAGTTTTTCATAAACCGGGATCGCCCCGATCTGGATGCCGATCATGTTGCGGCCTTCGCTTTCATTGTAGAGGCCGCGCAGCGTCAGATCGAGCCGCGTCCCGTCGCGCTCGACGGTGACGACGCAAGAATCGCTGTCCGCCGCGCCGATGAAGCGCGTGAGCGAATCGATCTGCGCATATTCTTCAAGGGGCTGCCCGTCGATGGCGAGAATGACGTCCCCCAGCTGCATGCCCCCAAGCTTCGCGGGCGCATTCTCGTAGGAAAAGCTCCCGACCGAGGGGATATAGTCGACCGTCACGCCGATGGTCGTTAAAATCAGCATCGCAAGAACGATCGCCGTAAGGATGTTCATCAGCGCGCCCGCGACGAGCACGATCGCGCGCTTCCACGGCTTTTGCGAGCCGAAAGCGAGGCCGTCGCCCGTTTCTTCATCCTCGCCGTAAAAGCGGCACATGCCGCCCACGGGAAGGGCCCGCAGCGAGTAAAGAATGCCGTTCTTTTTCTTTTTAATGAGAGCCGGCCCCATGCCCACGGCAAACTCGACGATGCCAAAGCCCAGCGTCTTTCCCGCGATGAAATGGCCAAGCTCGTGCAGCGTCACGAAAATGCTGAGGATCACAAGGCTGACGATGATGTAGAGGGTCGTGCTCATTTTGCATCCCCATTCTTTTTTATAACTTGTTCGCGCGCAAAACGGTCGGCCGCGCGGATTGCTTCCATCGAATCGGCCTCCCCCGGGGGGGTTCGCTCGAGCGCGTGCTCAACGAGCGCCGGAATCTCCATAAAGCCGATGCGCCCTTGAAGGAACAGCTCCCCCGCCGCCTCGTTGGCCGCGCTAAAGCAGCAGGGCGCAAGCCCGCCCGCGCGAAGCGCCGCATATGCTAAGCCAAGCGCCGGAAAACGCGCGCCGTCCGGCCGCTCGAAGGTAAGGTTCGCAAGCTTTGCAAGGTCGAGCGCGCCAAAGGCGCTCTCGCACCTTCGGGGATAGGTGAGCGCATAGTGGATCGCAAGGCGCATGTCGGGCGCGCTCAGCTGCGCGAGGATCGAGGAATCCAGAAATTCCACAAGCCCGTGCACGACCGACTGCGGGTGGATGAGCACATCGATCTGCTGCGCGCCAAAGCCGAACAGGTGCGCGGCTTCTATGACCTCGAGTCCTTTATTGAACAGCGTCGCCGAGTCGAGGGTGACTTTGACGCCCATTTTCCAGGTGGGGTGGCGCAGCGCCTCCTCTGGCGTGACGCGCGCGAGGCTTTGCATGTTGTATGTGCGAAACGGGCCGCCCGAAGCTGTGAGGATCAGCTTTTTCACATCCGCCCGCCTGCCCGCAAAAAGGCATTGGAATAGAGCCGCCTGCTCGCTGTCCACCGGAATGATCTCGCCGCCGCCCGCCGCGCGCGCCTCATCGACAAGCGCCTTGGCGCACACGATGCTTTCCTTGTTGGCAAGCGCCACGCGCCGCCCGGCCTTGAGCGCCGCCAGAAGCGGCGCCGTGCCCGCAAAGCCCGGGATGCCGTGGACGACGGTATCCGCCCCCGCATAGGATGCGGCCGCCTCGCCCGCATCCGCGCCGCAATAAAGCCGCGTATGCGAAGGGAGCTTCGCCTCCAAAAAGCGCGCGGCCTGTTCTTCTTCCACACAAATGAGTTCGGGCTCGAACTCCAGCGCCTGCGCAAGAAGAAGCTGCGCGTTTTTGCCTGCGGCGCAGAGCACAGCGACGCGCCCTACGTTTTTCGAAGCGCGCAGCACATCGAGCGCCTGCGTGCCGATAGAGCCCGTGCTCCCGAGTATGGCGATGCTTTTCATGGCAATATTATACACCTTTTAATGGGGCCACAGGGTGAACACCGCGTAAATTAACGGGGCGCAAAAAAGCGTGCTGTCGAGCCGATCCATCATGCCGCCATGGCCGGGGAAAATATAGCCATAATCCTTGACGCCCGTATAGCGCTTGATGGCCGAAGCAAACAGATCCCCCACCTGACCGAGCGCGCCGCAGGCAAGGCCCAGGACGAGCAAAAACCAAAGCGGCATGTTCGCGGGATAGAAGCGCTGCAGCGCATAAGCAAGAAGCCCGCCGAGCGCGCCCCCAAGGAGCGCCCCTGCGCCGCCGGCAACGGTCTTATTCGGGCTAAGCTCCGGGCAGAGCTTGCGGCGGCCGAACGCAACGCCCACGAAATACGCGAACGTGTCGCCCATGAGCGGCATCGCAAACGCCGAAACGAGGGCGATGCGGCTCAAGGCAAAATTTCCTTCGGCGATGCGCATCAAAAGCGCATAAAAAACGAGCGGATACACCAAAATCGAAAGGCCAAGAAGCGCATGTTCGGTTTCCCGTCCCCGGTTGAACACACGCTCCGCACACACGGCGAGCGCGCACGCAAGCCACAATAAGAAGACCGCCTGCTCGCCCCAAAGCTTGAACACGACAAAAAACGCAGCCGCGAACACATAGGCGGGCACGGCGAACACCTCGCGTCCGCTCTGGTGCAGCGCGCTTTTGATTTCATATGCGCTCAGAATGGCCGCTATGCTAAAGACCGCACACTGATACCAGCCACCCAAGAGCAACACCGAAACGAAGAGCAACGCGAGCACCACGCCAACGAGAATGCGCTTTCCCATATCACACCCCCGCAAGGCCGCCAAAGCGCCTGCCGCGGCCCGCGAAATCCGCGAGCGTCTCAAGGTAGCGTTCATCCGAATAATCGGGCCAGCAAACATCGGTAAAAGCAAGCTCGGCATAGGCAAGCTGCAAAAGCATGAAGTTCGAAAGCCGCCGCTCGCCGCCGGTGCGGATCATGAGGTCTATGTCGGGAAGGTCGCCGATCCAAAGCCTTTTGAATAAGGCGTTCTCGTCAATCTCCTCCGGTTTTATCGCGCCTGCGAGTACGTCCTTTGCAAGCTCCCGCGCCGCATGCGCAAGCTCCGCGCGGCTGCCATAGTTGAGCGCGATGTTGAGACGAAGCCCCGTGTTGCCTTTTGTGCGCGCAGCGGCCCGCGCGCAGGCGCGCGCGACCGGTCCGGGCAGGCCGTCGACATCGCCCATCGCGGTGATGCGCACGTTGTTCGCGTCGAGTTCATCGACCTCGGCGCTGAAATATTCCATGAAAATAGAAAAAAGCGCGTCCACCTCAAGCTTGGGGCGCTTCCAGTTCTCGGTGGAAAAAGCGTAGAGCGAGAGCGCCTCAATGCCAAGGTCAGAGCTTAGACGGATGATGCCGCGCAGCCTTTCCGTGCCCGCACGGTGGCCCATTGCGCGCGGCAGGCCGCGGGCGCTCGCCCAGCGGCCGTTGCCGTCCATAATGATGCCCACATGCTTTGGCAAAGGGGAAAGCCTTTGTTTGAGCTCGCTAAGTTCCGCTTGTTTCAATCCGCCCTTCCAGTCCCTTCCGGCAAAAAATCGACGTCCGTCCGAAAGACGGCCCAGGTCACTTCCAATTGCAAATCGCCCGTCCGGCGCACGCGCACCACGCGCTTTTGGTTCCCGGCAACGCCTTTTTTGCTGGAAACTTCAACGCAGGCGACATCATACCCCTCCCGGGCGAGTATATCCAATGCATCATGCAGCTCATACCCCAAAACGTCGGTCAAACCTGCATGATCTCCTTCTCCTTGTCCGCGAGTACCGCGTCGATCTCCTTGATAGCGGCATCGGTCTGCTTCTGGATCTGATCTTCGAGTTTCTTGAGGTCGTCCTCGGTGATCTCGGCGGCCTTCTGCGCTTTTTTGCCCTGCTCGAGCGCGTCGCGGCGGATGTTGCGCGCGGCGATTTTAGCTTCCTCGCCCATTTTCTTCATGCTTTTGACGAGTTCGCGGCGGCGCTCCTCGGTCAGTTCCGGGAAGACAAGGCGGATGCATTTGCCGTCGTTGCTCGGGTTGATGCCAAGGTCGCTCTTGTGGATGGCTTTTTCGATGGGGCCAAGCATCGAAGGCTCATAAGGCATGATTACGAGCTGCCGCGCCTCGGGCGAGGAGATGTTGCCCGTTTGGTTGATGGGCGTGGGCGTGCCGTAATAATCGACGAGGATGCGGTCGAGCACCTGCGGATTGGCGCGGCCCGCGCGCATGGTTGAAAGCTCCCGTTTGAGGGAGGCGATGCTCTTCGTCATTTTATCCTTTGCAATATCCAATACGTCCATAACAAACCTCCTGAAAAGATATTCCGTTCCTTATTGTACCTAACGGGGGCGGCTTAGTCAATCAGCGTTCCCGCGTCGCCGTCCCTCGCGGCGCGCACAAGCGCGCCTTCTTCGCAAATGGCAAACACCAAAATGGGGATGCGCCTCTCGCGGCAAAGCGTAATGGCCGTGATGTCCGCCGCCTGCAGGTTGCGCGCGATCACCTCATCATAAGAAAGATGCTCATAACGCGCGGCGCTCGGGTCGCGCTTGGGGTCGGCGCTGTAAACGCCGTCGATGTTCTTTGCAAGCAGCAGCGCGTCCGCGCCGATCTCCGCCGCCTTGAGGGCGGCCGCCGTGTCGGTTGAAAAGAACGGGTGCCCCGTGCCCGCCGCGAAGATGACCGTTTCGCCCGCGGCAAACGCCGCCTCGGCGCGCTGGGCCGTGAACGTATCGCACACGCGCTCGACCGGCAGCGCCGAGAGCACCTTGCAGGGTACGCCCGCCTCGAGGAGCGCCGCTTCCATCGCGAGCGCGTTGACGACGGTCGCGAGCATGCCCATTTGGTCCGCACGGTTGCGGTCCATCGCGCCGCTGCTGCGCCCGCGCCAAATGTTGCCGCCGCCGAGCGTGAGTCCGACTTCGACGCCCGCCCCGCGCAAGAGCGCGATCTCCTTTGCAACCGCCTGCACCTTCGTAAAATCGATGACCTCCGCCCCGCCCAGCGCCTCGCCGCTGAGCTTGAGCGAAATGCGTTTGAATCGAACCATAGCTTACCTCCGATGATGGGCTGCGGCAGTTCCCGGGTCCGGGGCGCCGCGGCCGGTTTCGCGATATGAAAAAGGGAACACGAAATCGTGTTCCCCTTCGCTTGGTTATTTGTTGAGCTGGCCCATGACCTCGCAGGCAAAGTCGTCCTGCCTCTTTTGGAGGCCCTCGCCCATCTCATAGCGCACGAAGCGGCGAATGCTGATTTTCTCGCCGATCTTGGCGGTCGCGGCGCTCACCATCTGGCCGACGCTGACGTCCGGGTCCTTAACAAAGGGCTGCTCGAGCAGGCAGACCTCTTTGTAATATTTCTCGATCCTGCCCTCGACCATTTTGTCGATGATGGCCGCGGGTTTGCTCTTGAGCTTCTCGTCGTTCATGGCCTGCTCGCGCAAAATGGTCTTCTCATGCTCGATCTCCTGCTGGTTGACCTCTTCCTTGGCGATGTAGGTCGGCTTCGAGGCCGCGATATGCATGGCGATGTCGTGCACGAGCACCTTGAAGTCCTCGTTGCGCGCGACGAAGTCGGTTTCGCAGTTGACCTCGACGATCACGCCGATCTTGCCGCCCATGTGGATGTAGGAATCCACGATCCCCTCCGCGGCGATGCGGGAAGCCTTCTTTTCGCTGGCCGCAAGGCTCTTTTCGCGCAGGTAGTCGAGGGCCTTGGCCATGTCGCCATCGGTCTCGGTGAGAGCCTTTTTGCAGTCCATCATGCCGGCGCCGCTCATCTCACGCAGGGTCATCACGTCTTTTGCGGTAAACATCTTTTCTTTTCCTCCTGTGTGTGAAGCTTAAAAGTCGTCCTCATCCTTAACGGGCGCCGCGCCTTCAGCCGCGGTGTCCTCCATCTGCTCGCCCTGATGGCCTTCGAGCACGGCATCGGCCATCTTGGAGGCGATCAGCTTTACGGCGCGGATGGCGTCGTCATTGCCGGGGATCGGGTAATCGACCTCGTCCGGATCGCAGTTCGTGTCGACGATGGCAACCACGGGGATGCCGAGAGCGCGCGCTTCCATAATGGCAATGTGCTCCTTGCGCGGATCGACCACGAAGATCGCCGCGGGCAGCTTTTTCATTTCTTTGATGCCGCCGAGGTTCTTTTCAAGCTTTTCCTGTTCGGCCTTGAGCTTGATGACTTCC
>CAZJIS010000012.1:0-33655 GCA_964546125.1 uncultured Clostridium sp. | reverse complement strand
TTCCCCATCGGGCAAAAAGCTTGCCTCGAGCAGCGCGTAAAGTTCGGGCGGGCAATTCCTTGGGAAGGCCAGCAGAACCGTGTCCCCGTCGCCGACGCAATCGAGGTTGAGCACGAAGGCATCCCGCCGCGCGGCAGGATGTTTTGCGGCAAAGCCCGCGGAGCCGAAAAGGCCCAGCTCCTCATGATCGAAGAGCACGAAGGCGACTTTAGAGCGGAGTTCGGCGGGCAGAGCAAGCGCGGTTTCAAGAACGCAAACCACGCCGGACGTATTGTCGTTTGCCGTGTGGCGGTTCGCCGGACCAAAGAGCAAAAGGCCCGAAAACAGCAAAAGCAGCGGGCCTAAAAACAGCGGCCACAGGCCGCGCAGGCCGGGCAAAAGCGCAAGAAACGCCGCCCCGCCCCAGGCGAGCAGCACGATGAGCGCAGTCAGCGCAATTTGGTAGGCCAAATATAAAACAAGGTTCTGCGGCGTGATGAAATTCGGCACGGGCATGACGGCGCAGGTGTCGTAATGCGCGGTGATAAGAAGCTTTGCCCGGTCGGGATCGCCGATAACGAGGTTGCGGCTCAGCCCCGCCCGCTCTGCACGAAGCGCGATCCCCTCCCGCGCAAGCGCTTGCGTCAGAAAAGCCTCAAACCTGCGCTTGCGGCGGCGGCCCTTGCGCACCTGATAATCGCGCAAAACCGCCTCGGCGAGGGCGGTCATTTGCCAAGAACCGCGCTAAGGTGCAGCGCGAGCTGATCCCCGCAGGAAGTGTCCCGGCACCCGCAGGTGATGCCCGAAAGGCGTTCGATCGCATCCTCCACCGCGAGGCCCTCGGCAAGCACGCCCAAGGCTTTGAGGTTTCCCTCGCAGCCGCTGTGATAGGCAATGTTGTAAACGCGGCCGTTTTCAACGTCGAATTCTACCGAGGTGGAGCAGGTTCCGTTGTTTTCAAACGAGTAGTGCATCGATGATCCTTTTCCTTTTAAAAGATTTAGCGCACAAGGCTTTATCCCCCGCGCCCCAGGCATGGCCCTTTCTGCGCCCCTTGCCGCGAAAAGCCGCCCGCTTTCAGCCCGAGGTCCAGCGGCCCGATGCGCCGCAGGGCAGCACGAGGCCGCCGCGCGCGATGGGAAGGCCCACTTCATCGGCTTCAATGCGGCCGCCCCGCCCCGCGAGCGCGACTTTGAGAATGCTCGCCAGCACGCTTGGCGCAAGGCCCGTTGTGTAGGAGTTGATGAGGAAAAAGCGCGCCCCGGGGGAGAGAAGCTGCGCGCAGGCCTCGACGAGAGGGTAGAGATCCTCTTCAATTTTCCACATTTCCCCCGTGGGGCCGCGCCCGTAGCTTGGCGGGTCCATAACGATGGCGTCATACTGCCGCCCGCGCCGAATTTCGCGTAGAACGAATTTCATCGCGTCGTCGACGATCAATCGCACGGGGCGCCCGGTAAGGCCGGAGGCGTCGAAGTTGTCCTTAGCCCAGGCGATCATGCCCTTGGCGGCGTCCACATGCACGACTTCCGCCCCGGCGGCGGCGAGCGCCGCGGTGGCGCCGCCCGTGTAGGCAAAAAGGTTCAAAGCGCGAACGGGCGCCTTCGCGCCGCGTACGATGGCGCTCATCCAATCCCAGTTGACCGCCTGCTCGGGGAAGAGGCCCGTGTGCTTGAAGCCCGTGGGCCGCACGACGAAGGTCAGCTCGCCATAGCGCACGCGCCAGTTTTCGGGCAGGCTTTTTTTCATTTCCCAATGCCCGCCGCCCGTTGGCGAACGGTGGTAGACCGCATCCGCCTTTTGCGCCGCGTCCGCGCCGATGGGCCACACGGCCTGCGGGTCGGGCCGCAAAAGCTTTACGTTCCCCCAGCGCTCCAGCTTGTTGCCGCCGCCCGCGTCGAGCAGCTCGTAATCGCGCCATGCATCGCTTAAATACATCAAAAAACTCCCCGCCGCGGCCCGTTATCTGCCCGGCATCATGCTAAGAAGGAAATTCGAGCGGTAGAAGAACGCCGAAAAGAGCGAACCGTCCACAAGCTCCGTAACAAAGGAAAGCTTCCCCGCGAGGATGATGAGCACCGGCGGCAAAAGCATGAAGAGCAAAAACACGGCGAGGATGCCGCGCACAAGCCCCAGGCCCCCCGCGAGCAGCCCGTCGTAAGCGCGAAGCCGCGGGAACGCCCAGGCATAGTCCACCCCCCCGATCAAAAGCGCGAGCAGCGCGCGCCAAAGCGCGAAGAACGCAAGGAAGGAGAGGATGTTGATAAAGACCGCAACGATCGTTTGGTTGAAATAATCGCCCAAAGTGCGCACGCCGTCCTTGGCAAAGGCCTCCTCGGCCATGTTGCGCGAAATCTGCTTTGCCATGGGGTAGGGAAGGTCGGCTTCATCAAGCACCGCCGCAAGTTCCGCCGCGCTGATCTTTTCGATGTCGGTGCGGGAGAGCTCCACGTCCCCCACCGCCTCGCTGCCCTCGGTGTAGTAGAGCATTTGGTTGTAAAGCCCCTCGTTGGACTTGATGGCGTTCGCGCCGACCGGCAAAAAGATGAGCGCCAAAAGCCAGGAGAGAATATATGCGCCCACGGCGAGCAGCGTGGGAAGAAAGCCCTTATAAACGCCCGATAGCACGAAGAACGCGAAAACCGCGAGGATCGCGAGATCTAAAAGGTTCATAATCCCTCCCCCTTTCCCACTCGGCGCGGGCTTATTTCAAAACCAGCAGTTTCATCGCGCCGCCGGATTCGACCACGAGGCGCTTCTCGTCGAGCTTCACAACGCCGTCGCAGGTGAAACCGAGTTCGAAGCTCGCCGTGAGCTTCCCCGCGGCGTCGTAGACATAGAGCGTATCTTCCCCGAGCACATAGAGCTTGCCGCCCGCCGCCGCGAAGCCCACCGCGCCCATGGGCAGGTCGATCTCGCGGGCGGTCGCCGAGGCGACCGCGCCCTCCGCGGCGCTGTAAAGCTTGACGCGGGAAACATTTTGCGCCTCCCGCTCGACGTAAACGAACAGCGGCGCATTGCCCGCAAGCGTATAATCGGCAAGGCGGTAGCCATAGGTGAGCAGGCGGTATGCTTCGCCGCTCACGCCCGCGTCGCAGCGGATCAAATGGCTCGTGCCCGCGATGAAAATGCTTTTTTGCGTGAAGACCACCTGCTCCACAAGCTGCCCCTGCACGCTCATGACCCCGCTCATCGACGCGCGCGGCTGCCCGGCGCCGTCGACCGCATAGGTGTAGGTGGTGATGGTGTTCACCGGCACGCTTCCGGAGGAATCGAGCATCAGCGTCCAAAACACATCGCCCGCCGCGGTTTCGCGCACGCCGCAATCGACAAAAAGCGCCGCGCCCTGGTCGATCTGGTCGATGAGCGTGCCGGAAGCATCGTACACAAGCACCGACGCGCCGCCCGACGCATCCTCGCGAAGCACCGCCACATGGGACGCGCCGCAGCGCACGCCAAGCACCGTGCCCCCCGCGTTGATGAGGCTGCCCGCGCCGAGGATCTGCACGTTGCCGCCCGCATACAGCGCCGTGAGCGCCGAGGAGGAGCGCATCGACACCGCCTCCGCGCCGAGTTTAAGCCGCTTGCCCTCGCTTTCGGGGTCTTCTATATCATAATAAAGAAGCTCGTCCCCTTCGATGTAATAGAACCCCTCGCCGGTATAGGAATAAGAAGCCGCGCTGTAAAAAGGCAGCGCCATCACCGTGCCGTAGGAATCCTTTTGCCGCAGAAGCGCGCGCACGCCAAGCACCACCCCGACGAGCAGCAGCACCCCGAGGACCAAAAGCCCCATGCGGCGGATCATCAGCGCCCTGTTGGCGATGTGAAAGCGTTTCCTTGCCATCATTCCCCCGTAAGCAGCTTGAGCGCGCCCGGCCGCACCGCAAAATGCACGGGCGCGCTGCCGATGAGTTCGCCGTCAAGCTCCAGCGCGGCGGGTTTAGCCGTTTGCGCCAAAACGCTGCGCGCCTTGAAATAGATGAAATGCTTCGTGTGCTTTAGGTGCTTGCCCTTGATGCAGATCGGAAGCAGCCACAAAAGCGCCGGCAGCGTGACCGCCTTGAGGATGCATACATCAAGAAGCCCGTCGGCCGGGTCCGCAAGCGGAGCGATGCGGATGCCGCCCGCAAAGCGGCAGCCGTTGCAAACGGAAAAGAGCGTGGCTTCGAGATCGAACGTTTCGCCCGTGTCGCTCTCGACGCGCACCGACGTGCGCGAAAGCCGCACGAACGAGCGGAAGATGCCAAGAAGATAGGGCAGCATGCCGCTGAACCGTTTTTTGTAGGCTTCGGCGTAACGCACCACATCCACATCGAAGCCAAAGCCCGCAACGTTTAGGAAAAACGCGCCGCCCGCATCCCCCGCGTCCACCGGGCGCGCGCGCCCTTCGAGCAAAATAGCAAGCAGTGCCTCGATCTGCTCGGGCAGGCCCACGCCGCGCGCATAATCGTTGCCCGTGCCAAAGGGCAGAATGCCAAGCTCCACATTTTCGCACCCCGCAACGGCCCCCGCCACCTCGCGCAGCGTGCCGTCCCCGCCCACGGCGACGATGCACTTCTCTCCCTGCGCAAGCGCCTCCTTTGCGAGCAAAACGGCATGGCCCGGGTATTGCGAATAGGCAAAGCCATAGTCCGCGCCCTTTTCATCGAGCAAACGGGCGGCCTCTTCAAAGCCGCGCTTGCCGTGCCCGGCGCCCGAAATGGGGTTCACTACGAAATAGAGCCGCCTCATTGCGCATCCTCCGGCAAAACCACGCGCAGCGCGCCCGGAAGCACGCGAAACGTCGCCGGCGCGTGCGATTTGAGCTCCCCGTCATAGTTGAGTATGCAATCGACGCCCGTTTGCACGCGAAGCTCCTTCGTGCGGAAATGGTGCACGATGGGAAGGCCGATGTGGCCTCCCTTGACGAATTTCGCGAGCAGCGAGAGAAGGCGCAAAACGCCGACCCTGTCGACATACATGCAATCGAGGTAGCCGTCGAACGGATCGGCCATCGGCAGCGCGCGCATGCCGCCGCCTATATACTGTCCGTTGCCTACGCTCAAAAGGATGCCCGCGGTTTCGATGCGCTCGCCGTCGTGCTCGATCGTCATATCGAATGAACGAAGGTGCTTGAGCGCGCCGAGGATGCCAAGAAGATACGAAATCATGCCGCGCGGGTAGCGCTGTTTATACTTTTGCGTTTGCACGAGCACATCGACATCGAAGCCGAGGCCCGCGACGTTTGCAAAGACCATGCCGTTGGCCTCCCCCGCGTCCATGCGCACGACGCGGCCATGGAGCAGCGCTTCGAGCGCGCGCTCCGGCTCGCAGGGAAAACCGACCGTGCGCCGGAGGTCGTTGCCCGTTCCAAAGGGCAGCACGCCAAGCGCCGTTTCGCGGTTGACAAGCGCCGAGGCGACCTCGTTGACCGTGCCGTCCCCGCCGACGGCGACAACGCAGGGGAAGCCCCGGTCGGCCGCGGCCTTCGCGAGCTCCGCCGCATGGCCGGGGCGCTCCGAGCAGGTCCATTCGTAGCTTATGCCACGCGCATCGAGAAGCTGCTGGACGGTTTTGAATTCGGCCTTGGCGCGGCCCGAACCTGAAACGGGGTTAACAATGAAGAAAAATCGCTGCATGTGTTCTCCGCTTTCGTGAAAGTATGATCCTTCATCGTTTATGATAATCCAAATTCGCCGCGTTGTACAGGTTGGGCGTGTAAAAATACTGTGACGCATGATATAATGTTCCTCTAGATATACTGGGGAGGAATGACGATGCGTTTTACAAAGGCCCACGGGCTTGGCAATGATTTTGTGATTACAGACGATCGGCGCGGCATGTTCGCGGCGGATCTCCCCGCGCTCGCGCGGGAACTTTGCGACCGCCACACCGGCGTGGGGGCGGATGGGCTGATGTTCGTGCGCGAGAGCGAAAGGGACGATTGCGACGTGCGCATGCAGCTTTTTAACAGCGACGGCAGCGAGGCGGAGATGTGCGGCAACGGCGTGCGCTGCTTTGCCAAATATGTTTTCGATAAGGGCATCGTCACAAAGCGCAGTTTCAGCGTCGATACGCTCGCCGGGCCGCAGCGGATCGAGCTTGTGCTCGAGGGGGATAAGGCCGTTTTGGCGCGCGTTAACATGGGAAAGCCCGAGCGCAAGAAGCCTTTGATCCCCATGCTCGGCGAAGGCGAGTGCGTGCTCGAGAAGCTCACCGCCGGCGGGCGCGTGCTCACGCTTTCGGCCGTTCTGCTCGGCGTGCCGCACGCGGCGGTGTTCGTTGAGGAACTGCCCGATTTTGAATCTCTGTGCCGCATCGGCCGCGAAATTGAGCGCATGCCGCTTTTTCCGCGCGGCATCAATGTGAACTTCACGCATGTGATCGATTCGAACAACATCGAGGTGCGCACCTGGGAGCGCGGCGCGGGCGCGACGCTCGCTTGCGGCACAGGCTCCTCCTCGGCGGCGGTGTGCAGCGCGATCGCGGGCTTCACCGGGCGCGAGGTGCGCGTGCACCTTCTGCGCGGCGACCTTGACATCCTCTGGGCTGCGGACGGTTCGGTGTTCATGACGGGCCCCGCCGCGTTCTCCTTCGAGGGGCAGACATGTTAAACGTCCTCTACGAGGACAACCACCTGCTGGTGGTCGAAAAGCCGCCGAATCTCCCCGTGCAGGCCGACGCCTCGGGGGATGCGGATCTTTTGAACCTTGCAAAAGACTACGTCAAACAAAAATACCGGAAACCGGGCGCGGTGTACCTTGGCCTCGTGCACAGGCTCGACCGCCCCGTGGGCGGGGTCGTGGCGCTCGCGCGCACCTCGAAAGCCGCCGCCCGGCTCTCGGCGCAGTTTGCTTCGCGCGCGGCTGAAAAACACTATGCGGCGCTCGCCTGCGGCGCGCCCGCCCACGAGGCGCGGCTGAGCGGGTACCTTGTGCGGGATGAACAGGGCGGCGCGCGCATGGCGGGGGCGGACATGCCCGGCGCGAAGCCCGCGGCGCTTTTTTACCAAAGGCTCACCGCAAAGGGGGGCGTGACGCTGCTCGACGTTTCGCTCCTGACGGGCCGCCACCATCAGATCCGCTGCCAGCTTGCGGGCGTGGGCCTGCCGCTTTGGGGCGACCAGCGCTATAACCCCAGCGCGGTTCCCGGCGAACAGCTCGCGCTGTGGGCCTATGCCCTCACCCTCGAGCACCCGACGACCAAGGCGCGGATGACCTTTGTTTCCCGCCCGCGGGGCAAGGCGTGGGCCCCGTTTGAGGATGAGCTTTCGGCCCTTATCGCGGGCGTGCGCCTCGTGTATGCGGACGGCGACCTCGTCGTTGCCGATAAGGACGCGGGCCTTTCTGTAACAAAGGACGACGGAGGCGATTCCCTCGAGGGGCGGCTGACGGATGCGTTCAAACAGGCCGTGTTCCCCGTGCACCGGCTCGATGTGGCCACGACGGGCCTCGTGATGTTCGCGCGAAACGAGCGCGCGCAGCAAGCTTTGGACGAGGCGATTCGCGCGCGGACTTTGCGCAAATACTACCGCTGCGAGGTGCACGGGAGCCCCGCCTTCGAGCAGGCCGAGCTGCGCGCTTACATCGTGAAAGATGCGGAGGCCGCGCGCAGTTATGTTTACGGCGAACCCCGCCCCGGCGCAAAGGAAATCGTCACCCGCTGCCGCGTTTTGCGGCGCGAAGCGCAAACTTCGCTGCTTGAAGTGGAGCTTGTAACCGGGCGCACGCACCAGATCCGCGCGCACCTCGCGTTCATCGGCCACCCGCTCGTGGGGGACGACCGCTACGGCGCGCACGAGAAGGACAGGCTCCTTGGCGCGCGCACGCTCAAATTGCGCGCGGTGCGCCTCGAATTGTTTTTCCCGAAAGGCAACAGTCTCGACCGGCTCAACGGCACGGTCATCGCGCTGGAGGATTGAATTATGATGCAGAATTTCGGCGTATTCGATATTATCGGCCCGCGCATGGTGGGCCCGTCGAGCTCGCACACGGCGGGCGCGGCCAAGCTTGGCAAAATGGCCAACAAGATCGCGGGGGGCGATGTGAAGCGCGCGCGCATCACGCTCTACGGCTCCTTTGCGCGGACCGGGCAGGGGCATGGCACGGATAAGGCCATTGTCGCCGGCATTTTAGGGTTTGAGCAGGACGACCCGCGCCTTCGCTACGCGATGCTGCTTGCAAAGGAGGCGGAGGTCGAAATTGAAGTCCTCTTCTCCGACGAGCCGGCGGAGCACCCGAACACGGCGCGCATCGAGCTTGTAGGCAAAGATGGAAAAGAAACGCTGATCGTGGGCGAATCGGTCGGCGGGGGCAACATCCTCGTCACAAACGTCAACGGCCTGGATGTGCAGTTCACCGGGGAATATCCGACGCTGATCGTGCAGCATACGGATCTGCCGGGGGTCATCAATATGGTGACGCTGATTTTAGCTAAGGAACAAATCAACGTGGCGTTCATGCGCGTGTTCCGCCAGGGCAAGCGCGGCGGCGCGTGCATGGTGATCGAAACGGATACGCCCGTGAATGAACGCGTGCGCCAGCTCATTATGGATTGGTGCGAAGCGGTGACGGAGGTGTTTGCTGTATGACGGGTTTTGCTTTCACAACGGGCGAGGAGCTTTTGCAATTGTGCAAGAAGCACAAACTCCCCATCAGCGAGGTGATGCTCTTGCGCGAGCTTGAAAAGAGCGAGCGCGAGCGCGGGGAATTGATGGACGAAATGCGCCTGAACCTTGAAACCATGCGCGCCGCCGTCGAGGAGGGCCTTTCGGGCGAGCGGCGCAGCGTTTCCGGTTTAACGGGCGGGGACGCGGCGAAGCTTCAGCTTCGCGCCGAGCGCGACGGCGGCCTTTCCGGGCACGACGCGCTGATGGCCGTGGCCGCCTCGATGGCCGTGCTCGAGGTGAACGCCTCGATGGGCCGCATCGTCGCCGCGCCCACGGCGGGCGCGAGCGGCATTTTGCCCGGCACGCTTTTGATGTGCGCGAACGCGAAGGGCTGGGACGACGACGCGCTCATGCGCGGCCTTTTCAACGCGGGGGCCTTGGGCATGATCGTCGCGCGCAACGCGAGCATCGCGGGCGCGGAGGGCGGCTGCCAGGCGGAGACCGGCACGGCCGCGGCGATGGCGGCCTCGGCGCTGGTCGAACTCTCGGGCGGCACGCCCGAAATGAGCCTGCACGCCGCCGCGATCGCTTTGAAAAACGTGATGGGCCTCGTGTGCGATCCCGTGGCGGGGCTTGTGGAATGCCCCTGCATCAAGCGCAACGCCATCGGCGCCGCCAACGCGCTGATGAGCGCGGACCTTGCGCTCGCGGGCATCGCGAGCATTATCCCCTTTGACGAGGTCGTTATTGCCATGAAAAACGTGGGCCGCCTGATGAGCCCCGACCTTCGCGAAACCGCGCGCGGCGGCATTGCGGCGAGCCCCACCGCCCGCGCCATCGCCAAGCGCCTGGAGGAGTGAAATGAAGCGTCCGCGTCTCGCGTTTTGGCTTGCTTTTCTCGCGTCGGTCTTGTTGATTGTGGCGATGCTTTTCACCTCCCTGCAGCTTTGCATGAACGACGAGGGCTGGTTCTACCGGCAATATGAGAAGATGGACCTCGCCGCACAGATCGGCATTTCCACCCAAGACTGCACGCGCGCGCTCATGCGCCTGATCGATTATATGGAAGGCCGGGTCGATTCGATCCAGCTCACCGTCGTGGAGGACGGGCGGGAGGTCGCCATGTACAACGAGCGCGAAACGCTGCACATGCTCGACGTGCGCGCGCTGTATGAGGCTTGGCGCGCCGTGCGCGACGCGGGCCTCGCGGCGGCGGCCGCGCTTTTTGCCGCGGCATGCGTGCTCAGCAAAAAAGGCACGCGGCTGCGCCTTGCTTCACGCGCGTTCGCGTGGGCGGCGGCCGCTTTTGGCGCGCTGTTGGCGGCGCTCGGAATCTATGCGGCCGTTGATTTCGGCGCGTTCTGGACTTCGTTCCACCACCTGTTTTTCACAAACGACCTGTGGCTGCTCTCCTATGCGACGGACCGCATGATCCGCATTTGCCCGGGCGAGCTGTTCTCGGGCATCATCGCGCGCTTTGCGCTGCTGTTCCTCGTGCCGTTCGCGGCGCTTGTCGCGCTTGCCCTCTCCGGCGCGCGCAAAAGGGGAGGGCGGGCATGAGCTATGAAGAGACCGCCCGCCGCCTCGCGCAATCTTACCGCGAGAACCCAACCGCGCTGACGCTCGCGATCGAAAGCTCCTGCGATGAAACGGCCGCGGCCGTTTTGCGCGGCGCGCGCGAGGTCGTTTCGACGAGCGTTTTTACGCAAATTCCGCTGCACCAAAAATACGGCGGCGTCGTGCCGGAACTCGCCTCGCGAAGCCACGTGGAAAAGGTTGGCGCAGTCGTCGCCGACGCGCTCGCGAAGGCCTCCGTGACGCCGGCCGGCGTCGACGCCGTCGCCGTGACCAACGGTCCGGGCCTTGCGGGCGCGCTGCTCGTCGGGCTAAGCTACGCCAAAGGCCTCGCCTACGCGCTGCAAAAGCCGCTCATCGGCGTTGACCACATCGCCGGGCACATCGCGGCGAATTACCTTTCCTGCCCCGACCTTGCGCCGCCGTTTGTCTGCCTCGTGGCCTCGGGCGGGCACAGCCACATCGTGCTCGTTGAAGATTACGGCCGTTTTTCGCTGATCGGCAAAACGCGGGACGACGCCGCCGGCGAAGCCTTCGATAAGGCGGCGCGCGTGCTCGGCCTCCCCTATCCCGGCGGCCCCGCGCTTGAGGCGCTTGCCCAAACGGGCAACCCCGATGCTTACCGCCTGCGCGCGGGGCTCGCGGATGCGGATACGTTCGATTTCAGCTTTTCGGGCATTAAAACGGCGGTCGTCAACCTCGTGCACGGCGCGACCCAGCGGGGCGAGGCGCTCGAGCGGGCGGATGTGGCGGCCTCCTTCCAAAAGGCGGTTGTGAGCGCGTTGTGCGGGCGTTCCGTGCGCGCGGCGCTTACCGCCGGGGTTTCGACGCTTGCGCTCGCGGGCGGCGTTTCCGCAAACCAAACTTTGCGCGAGGCGATGCGCGCGCGCGCGAAGGCGCAGGGCCTGCGTTTTTGCGTGCCCGAAATGCGCTTTTGCACCGACAACGCCGCGATGATCGCCTGCGCCGGACATTACGCATTGCTCTCCCGCGAACCGGATGGGCTCGCGCTCAACGCCTACCCCTCAAGGGAGCTTGCATAATCCAAAGAATTTTGCATAAAACCGTCCGATTCGCGCATAGGATTCCACGTTTATGCAACCCCCGGCGCCGGGTGGGTAATGTGGAAAAGCCCCCGAAAGCCCTTGCGTACAAGCCCCTCAAAATGTGGATAACCATGTGGATAACGTGGAGAAGTCCTTTTACGCACCCCGCATATTCGTGCGGGATGCGTTTTTCTATGCGCAAAATGGGCGCCAAAAGCGTGCAGGCGCGGGCCTTTTTTGCGCGCGGATGCTCATAAGCGGAGCAAAGAGGCAATATCCTCATTATGAGGTGATGTTATGGCCCGCTTCCGTTACGATCGAACCGTCCGCAAGCTTCTTTTGGTGCTGCCCGCTGTTTCGGTGGCGCTCGGCGTGCTGCTTTTCATGAGCGCGCTGCGCACGGGGAAAGTGCTGCCCGTTTTTGCGGCCCAAACACCCGGAGAAGACCCGCCAAAGCTCATCGTCGTCGTCGACGCGGGCCACGGCGGCGTGGATGGCGGGGCCGTGGGCAGCAAAACCGGCATTGTGGAGGCGAAGCTGAACCTTCGCTACGCGCTCGCGCTCAAAGCCGAACTTGAAGCGCGGGGCATGACGGTCGTGCTCACGCGCGAGGATGACCGCGCGCTTTCTGTCGGCAAAAAAGCCGACATGGCCGCGCGCAAGCGCATTTTGAACGGCAGCGACGCGAACCTCGTCGTGAGCATCCACATGAACAAATTCCGCGACCGCGCCGCCGCGGGTCCCATGGCGTTTTATATGAAAGGGTCGGAAGAGGGGCAAAAGCTTGCGGGCTTCGTGATCGCCTCCGTTTGCGAAGCGCTCGGCCGCGGCGCGCGCCCCGCGAACCCCGCCGATTATTTCATCATCCGCGAGAGCGAACCGCCCGCCGTGCTCGTGGAATGCGGCTTCCTCTCGAACGCCGCGGACGAGAAAATTTTGCAAACCGAAGAGCACATGCTGACCCTCATCAGGGGCGTGGCCGACGGGATCGAGGCATATTTGGGCATACCCAAAAGACCGGGCGGCGCATAAGGCCGGGAATCCCGCAAAAAAACCATTGAAATTGAAAACTTGCGATTAACACTTGCCCCGCGGCGTTGACGAAGCCCCCCGCGCGGCGGTATGCTAAAGTTGACGAATACGAAGACAATCCCATCGCCTGTCATTTTGCCGCATCCCGCCGCGGCTAAGGGGGGTACGCATGAAACCAAAACGGATCGCGGCCGCGCTGTTCGCGCTGCTCTGCCTCTTTGCGGCGCTGCCCGCGCGCGCCGCCTCCTACCACACGCAGGTGCGCGTGCTGCTCTCCACCGGCAAAAAAAGCACGCTTAACATCACGCCCACAGGCGCGTTTACCCTGCGCGAAGCGCCGGATTTCGCCGTGGGCGAGGCGGAGCTCACCGTCGAAGCCGTGGGCAGCCATGTGCGCATGACCGCGGGCGGACAAACCTTCACCGCCCCCTCGCTCACGCTTCTCAACAGCGATTACGGCGGCCTCGGGGCGACGGTGCGCCTTAAGAACAGCGAGCACGGCACATGCAGCTACCTTGGCAACCTCACGTTCGATGTGAAAGCGGGCGCGCTTCGCGCGATCAACACGCTGCCGATCGAACAATATCTCTATGGCGTCGTGCCAAACGAGATGAGCAACTCCTTCCCCCTCGACGCGCTCAAGGCGCAGGCCGTGTGCGCGCGAAGCTACGCGATGGCCAAATGCTCGCGCTACGCCGCGCGCACCTACGATTTGGGCGACACCTCAAACGACCAGGTCTACGCCGGCTACGCGAGCAAGAACCGCCGCGCCATCGCCGCCGTTGACGCGACCGCCGGGCAGGTGCTCACCTATGGGGGGGATGTCATCGAGGCGTTCTACTCCTCCTCCAACGGCGGGCAGACCGAGCGCGCGGGCAACGCCTGGAACGAGGATTACCCCTATTACATTCACCAAAACGATCCTTTCGACCTGATGAACCCCTCGAGCCTCGAATACCTCGCGTTCATCCCCGAACGCTTCACGCAAGCTTCCGCCGCCCGCATGGACCGCGACATCTACGCAGCGCTTTTGCAGGGCGCCTACGATGCGGCGGGCGAAGAGGTCGAGCTTCTCTCAACCATTTGCGTCACGCCCTATGCATCCGACTATGCGGCGCCCAGCAGAAGCTATGCGCTTGCCGACGTTGCGCTTGTTGTGAAAAAGCAAAACGGGCAGACCGGCCAAGTCACCGTGACCCTCACGCTCAAGGATTACCTCTATGGCGAAGCCGAAAACACGCTCGGTGCATTCGGCGCGCGCACCTATACGCTGCGCATGCGCGGGGCGGAGCGGGCGGCGGCCGACATCGGCGGCGAAACCTTTCCCGGCTGGAACCTCACGATGCGCCGCTGGGGCCACGGGGTGGGCCTGAGCCAGCGCGGGGCGCAGCAGCGCGCGCGCATGGGCGAGAACTATGAAGACATCCTCGGGTTTTATTATGTGCAAACGGCGCTTGCGCGCATCGGCACATGGGAGAGCGCGCCGCGCATCGCAAGCGGCAAATACACGGTCCGCGAACGGGGCGTTTCGGGCATCCGCCCCGGCACGAAGCCCGGCGGGCTTCTTGGCGCGCTCACCTGCGAGGGCACGCTCACGCTCGTAAGCGCGAAGGGCGAACTTAAAATTGAAAGCCCCGTGACGACCGGCAACTTCGTGCGCATCGCCTACGACGCAGGCCGAAGCTTTTTCGATCTGCCGGTGATCGTCTACGGCGATCTTGACGGGGAGGGCGGCATTTCTGAAGCCGACGCCGCGGCCCTTGCCGCGCACCTTTCCCGCGAACAGCCGCTTTCGGGCGCGCGCCTCATCGCCGCCGATGTGAACCACGACGGCCAGGTAAACGCAAAGGACCTGCTGCTGCTTTTGCGCAGTTTGCAGGGGGACGCCGCGATCAAACAGGAGGGATAGTATGATTTTTGCAAGCCGCAGCCTGCGCCGCGCCCCGGCGCTGCTCCTCGCCTTTTGCCTCATGCTCCATGGCGCCTGGGCGCTCGCCGACATCGGCGCCGAAGCGGACAACCCCGCTGTGCAGGCGGGGGACGAGGTGCGCGTCACTTTGACCGTAACCGGCAAAAACCTCGCCGTAGCAGAGGGGAGCTTCTCCTACGATCCCTCGCTTCTTTCCTACAAGGAAAGCGAAGGCGGCGCGTCGGACGGCTTTTTCACGCTCCACTCCGCCGCAAAAAACGGCGCGGCGTCGCTTAGCGTTCGCATCACCTTCACCGCGCGCGCGGCGGGGGCGGCGAAGGTCGCCTTCACGCTATCAAACCTTTTAGATTATTCGGGCAAAGCGCTCGGCACGGGCAGCGCGGAGGTTTCGCTCGCGATCGCATCGGCGCCCGCGACACCGGCCCCGCCGCCCGTCGATTACGCCGCCGCCTCCTTCTCCGTTAAAGCCCAAAACGTGCTCGGCGCGCCCGGCGAAATGTTTGTTTGGCGCAGCATTGAAAACGTCACCCTCCCCTCGCGTTACAGCGAAGCGGATGTCCTTTACCAAGGCGAAACCGTGCAGGGCGCGCGCGTATTGAATGCCGACGCGCCCACGCTCGTGTATCTTTCAAACGCCGCGGGCGAACAGGCGGGCTATTTCATCTACGACGAGACGCGCGATCTCCTCTACCCCTACCGCACGGTCGCCTCGGTGAGCAAGAGCTACATTCTGCTCGCGCCCGACGAGGGCGTATCGATCCCCGAGGGGTTCGCCCAAACCACGCTCGCGCTCGGCGAAAACGGCGAAAACGCGGTGCAGGCGTGGAGCCGCGCCGACGCGCAGGGCGAAGTATACCTTCTTTATGCGCGAAACCCGGCGGGCGAAGTCGGCTTCTTTTATTACGACCCGGCGGACGAGGCCCTTCAGCGCTACGCGGTGCTGCCCCCGCGGCCCGCGGTGCAGGTTCCCCAGCCGCCCGCGCCCTCTCCCGCCGCGCCGCTGGAGGAACCGCCCGGCAAGGAGCCCGCCCCTTCCCGGCTCGCCGTACCGCCCGCGCTGTTTTATGCGCTCATCGCCGCCGCCGCGCTGTTCTTTGCGCTGTTCCTTTCGATGCTGATTTTGCGCCACCGCGAAAACGTGCGCCGCGAACGGCGCGCGGCCCAGCGGCGCAAGGCGAGGGAGGATTTGAAGGTCGAGAATTGACAGATTGAACGTCAAGGGGCGCGCCCTTGACAATCCCGTGGTTTTTTGACAATCTAACGCAGGGGCCGATATAAAATCGGCCCCTGCGTCTTATTCTTCAAGCGGTCCGGGGCAAAACCCCGGCGTTCTTTTTAGCCCCGGCTGCCCTAAGCGTCGTACACGCCGAGGATCGCGATGCCGGCGATGATGAGCGCGATACAAAGGTAATGCTTCCAGCCGAGCTTTTCCTTGAGGAACACGCGGCTCCACACGACCGAAAGCGCGCAGTAGCACGAGATCACGGGCGCGGCGAGCATCGCGTTTGAGGAGAGGGCAAAAATGTAGGCGAGCTGGCCGCCGGTTTCAAACAGCGCGCCGATGTATTTGGGCGCTTCCTGCCCGGGGAAGAACTTCTGCTTTTTGATGAGCTTCACATAGACGAAGCTCGCGAGCGCGCACAGCAAAAACGTCAGCTCATAGGCGGCGTTGGCGGCGTTTTCGTCGAGGGTTTCGAGCACGATGCCATCGGCATACGTCCCGGCGGCGTCGATGAGGCAGTAGGCGATGGGGATCAAAAGCGCGATGAGGCTCTTTGCGTATTTTCGGTTGGAGGTTTCCTGCCGCGCGAGGCGGAGCGTTTCATCCTCCGTCATTTGCACGACGCCGAGCATCAAAACGCCGATGCCTATGAACGCCACGGCCAGAAGCTGCGCGGCCTCGATGGTTTCGCCCGAAATCAGGTAGAGCACCACCACCACCGCGCCCGAGGTGTTGCAAATGGGCGAGGAGATCGAAAGCTCGATGTAGCGCAGCCCCAAATACCCGAGCGTCATCGAAAGGATATAAAGCGCCGAAACCGGAAGGTAGGTCAAAAACACTTCCGCGGTCATCACCGTGCCGCCAAAGAGCATTTCATAGGCCGCGTGCAGGCCCATCACCGCGCCGACGGCGATCACCATCTTGAGGTGGCTGTATTTATCCCCGGGGTCCCCACAGCCGATCTTCGAAAAAAGGTCCGAGCCGCTCCAAAGCAAGAGGGCGGCGAGCGCCAGGGGAAACCACATATGCTTTCTTCATCCTTTTCCATCGTTCAGGCAATCATTATATAAAAGCCACGGCTTCCTGTAAAGCCGCCCCCTTTTTTGGGAAATACTAACCTATGCGGGAAATAACCCCTTTCAAGAAGCGGCGGGGTTTGATATAATCGTGCTTGCGCCGCAACAGGCGCACAAAGGAGGCGGCGCGTGGGAGAACGCGGTTACGACATCGTCATACTCGGCGCGGGGCACGCGGGCTGTGAGGCCGCGCTTGCCGCAGCGCGCATGGGGTTTGAAACGCTTTGCCTCACGCTCAATTTAGACGCCGTGGCCCTCATGGCCTGCAACCCGTCCATCGGCGGCACATCAAAGGGCCACCTTGTGCGCGAGATCGACGCCCTCGGCGGCGAGATGGGGCTTGCGGCGGACGAGAGCTTCATCCAAATCCGCATGCTCAACACCGGCAAGGGGCCCGCCGTGCAATCCCTGCGCGCGCAGATGGACAAGCGCCGCTACCACGAGCGCATGAAGCGCGCGCTTGAAGCCGAAGAACGCCTCACTTTGATGCAGGGCGAGTGCGAGGCGATTGAAGTCGCCGGCGGCCGCGTGACGGGCGTGCGCCTCTCGGGCGGCGTGCATAGCGCGGGCGAGCGCATCGCCTGCCGCGCGGTGGTCGTCGCCGCGGGGGTTTACCTCAAAAGCCGCGTCTTAATCGGCGACCATGTGTGGGAAAGCGGCCCTTCGGGCCTTTTGCGCGCCGAGGGGCTTTCGGGCGCGCTTGCGGGGCTTGGCTTTGCGCTTCGCCGCTTTAAGACCGGCACGCCCGCGCGCGTGCTTGGCCGCAGCCTCGATTACAGCAAGATGGAGCCGCAGTTTGGGGATGAGCCGCCGCCGCATTTTTCTTTTTTAACGGACGATGCGCCGCGCGCGCAGGCGCCCTGCCACCTCACCTACACAAACGCCGCGACGCATGAGCTCATCCGCGCGAACATCGGCAAAAGCGCCATGTATTCCGGCCTCATCAGCGCCACGGGCACGCGTTATTGCCCGAGCATCGAGGATAAGATCACGCGCTTTGCCGACAAGGAACGCCACCAGCTTTTCATCGAGCCCGAGGGCCTTTCGACCGATGAAAAATATGTGCAGGGCCTGAGCACCTCCTTGCCCGAAGACGTGCAGCGCGAGATGCTGCGCACCGTGCCGGGGCTTGAAAACTGCCGCGTCACACGCTTTGGCTATGCGATCGAGTACGATTGCATCGATCCCCTGCGCCTCAATGCGGCCCTTGGCAGCCGCGAGATCGAGGGCCTGTTCTTCGCAGGGCAGATCAACGGCAGCTCCGGCTATGAAGAAGCCGCCGCGCAGGGGCTTTACGCAGGCGTGAACGCCGCGCTCGCGCTTCGGGGCGAGCCGCCGCTGCTTCTCTCGCGCGCGGACGCCTACATCGGCGTTCTGTGCGACGACCTCACCGGCAAGGGCACCAACGAGCCTTACCGCATGATGACCTCGCGCGCGGAATACCGGCTTTTGCTTCGCCAGGACAATGCCGACGAGCGCCTCACCGAGCTTGGCCGCAGGACCGGCCTCATCACCGACGCGCGCTACGATCGGCTCATGAAAAAGCGCGGGGAAACAGCCGCCGCCAAAGCGGCCCTCGGCGCCTCCGTGGCCCCGGGAGAGGCGCTTGCAAAGCTCCTTGAAGCGCGCGGCGAGGCCGTGCCGCAATCGGGCGCGCGGCTTTACGATTTGCTGCGAAGGCGCGCAATCGGCTACACCGATCTTCTCTCGCTCTACCCCCGCCTGCTGCCCGAGCTTTCCCCCGGGGCGCGGGCGGCCGTGGAGATTGAGGCGCGCTACGCGGGCTACATCGAAAAGGAGGGCGCCATGCTCGCACGCTTTCGCCAGTTGGAGGACACCCCCCTCCCGCCCGAGCTCGATTACATGGCCATTTCCGGCTTGCGCATCGAGGCGCGCCAGAAGCTTGCCGCGCGCCGGCCCGAGAGCCTCGGCCGCGCGGGGCGCATCTCCGGCGTTTCGCCCGCGGATGTGGCGGTGTTGATGATTCACCTGAAGAAGACGGCCGGACGTTGACGATCGGGTGAGCGGGGGGGAACGCTGCGGGCCCCGCCCCCAAGCCCCCGCATAGCGGCCCGAAGCCCGGCAAACCTTCTTGAACGAACATATGGATGAGGAGCGGCATGGACATCAACGCGCTGATCGAGCGGTATATTCCCGGGGCGGACGAGGCGCAGCGCGCGCGCTTTGCGCGCTATTACGAGCTGCTCGTCGAGTGGAACACGAAAATGAACCTCACCGCCATCACCGAGGCGGAGGAGGTCGTGACCAAGCACTTTGCCGACAGCCTTTTGCCCATGGCGCTCATCCCGAAAAACGCGCGCTGCGTGGACGTCGGCACGGGCGCGGGCTTCCCGGGCGTGCCGCTGATGATTATGCGGCCCGATGTTGAGATGACGCTGCTCGATTCGCTCAACAAGCGCCTTGTTTTCCTTGAGGCGCTGTGCAAAGAGCTTGCGCTTAAGGCAACCCTCGTGCACATGCGCGCGGAGGATGCCGGGCGGGACCCCGCCTGCCGCGCGCGCTTTGACGCGGCGCTCACCCGGGCCGTCGCCCCGATTCCCGTGCTCATGGAGTGGACGGCGCCCCTTCTTCGCGTGGGCGGCGTTTCGCTCATGTACAAGGGGCCGCGCGCAGTTGAAGAGCTTGCGGGGGCCGGGCGCGCCGCGCGGCTTTTGCACCTGGAAACGCGCCTTGTTCCTTTCGCTGCGCCATGGGGGGAGCGGCACGTCGTCGCCGCGAAGAAAACCGCCCCCACGGGCAAGGACTATCCGCGCCGGGCGGGAAGCGCGTCGAAAAACCCGCTATGATCCGTTGAGCCTGCGCAAAAGAACTGCTTTTGTATAAAAAACGCGAATTGCGCCGCGCGGCAGGAATTAAGGCCGCCATGAAGAACACGCAAACAGGGAGGGATGCTCACATGCCCATATTCGACTTTTTAAAGGAGGCCCCCAGCCCCGAGCTTGCCCGCCAGCTTGTGGAGCTGCCGGTTGACCAGATCCGCCCCAACCCCTACCAACCCCGCACGACATTCGATGAGGAAAGCATCGCGGAGCTCGCGCAATCCATTTTGCAGGTGGGCCTTTTGCAGCCGCTGCTCGTGCGGCGCGTGGGCGAGCACTATGAACTCGTGGCGGGCGAGCGGCGCTTGCGCGCGGTCACGAGCCTTGGCATGCAAAACGTGAGCTGCATCATCCAGCAGGAGATCCTGGATGAAGCCTCCGCCGTGATGGCACTCATCGAAAACCTGCAGCGCGAGGACCTGCACTTCCTTGAGGAAGCGCAATGCTACGCATCGCTGCTTGAAACCTACCACCTTACCCAGGAGCAGCTTGCCGAACGCCTCGGCAAAAGCCAATCTTCGGTCGCCAACAAGCTGCGGCTTTTGAAGCTTTCCGACGAAGTGAAATCGGCCATGACCGACGCGCGCCTCTCCGAGCGGCACGCGCGGGCGCTGCTGCGCCTCAACGGCGACGAGGAGCGGCTTTCGCTCGTGAAAAAAATCGGCGAGCAGGGCCTTTCCGTGAAGGAAACCGAGAAGCTCGTTGAAAAAACGCTCAATCGCCTCTACGATGAAAAGGCTGATTTTGCCAAGCCCCGCCCCGTGATCATCCGCCTTGTGCGCGACTACCGCATTTTCATGAACACGATCAACGACGCGGTTTCGGCGCTGCGCGAATCCGGCATGATCGTCGAGGTCGAACAGCAGGACCGCAGCAACGGCGTGGATATCAGCATCCGCGTCACCCATAGAAATTCGTAACCCGCCTTTATGCAACAACCGACCGGCATCAACAAAGGGCCGATTACAAAACCGGCCCCTGTAACATATCCCCAAACTCGGGTTCTTAGGGCCTATGGCCCTAAGCGGGGTTTGGGGCGGAGCCCCAGCGTTCTCCCCTAAAGGGTTCTTAGGGCCAGTGGCCCTAAGCGGGGTTTGGGGCGGAGCCCCAGCGTCCTCCCCGTTCTCCCCGTTCCTCCCCGTTCTCCCCTAGCGCACCTCCATCTCATAAATGTTCACGAAGCGCTGGCCGTCGCGGTAAAGGTCGGTCCACGCGGGCAGGCGCGCGAGGCGCACATACCTTGCGCCGAGCTTCTCGCACACGCGGCGGGAGGCTGCGTTGTCGCGCTCGTTGGAGATGAGAAGCTTCGTCATGCCATGCGCCTTTGCAAGCGGCAAAACAAGGCGGCAGGCCGCGGCGGCATAGCCATGCCCGCGGTAGGGTTCATCGATTTCATAACCGATCTGCCCGCCGTAATAGAGGCCATCGGTATAGCCGATGCGAAGCCCGAGCGCGCCGATGCGCTCGCTGCCAAGGCACACGGCAAAAAGGTAGGCCGGTACGTACCCGCGTTCGGGTTCGGCCGGGGCCTTTTTTTCGCACACGAGGCGGACGGTTCCGTCGTCGAGCAAGGGTACATCTAAAAAACCATTAAAAACGCAGGGCAGGGCGTTGTAGAAGGCGATGTCCTTTTGCGCCTCCCACTCGCCGCGCAGCATCGCGTAGCGCAGCTCGTCCCCATAGGCTTCGCGCGAGCGCTTGTGGGCGGGGCGCGTTTCAAGAAAACAGGCTTCGCGGCGCATGCCGAGCTTTTCCATCAGCCCGAAGGAGGCGCTGTTTTCGGCGTCGCACACAGCAAACACGCGGTGAAGGTTAAGCTCATCAAAGGCAAAGGCCATGAGAGCGCGGCCAAGCTCCGCGCCGTAGCCCCGGCGCCAAAAATCGCGGTGCAGAATCCAGCCGATTTCCCCTTCTTTGCGCGCACGGTCGAGCACCAGGCAGCAGCCGCCGAACACGAGGCCCGTTTCCTTTTGCACCACCGCGAATTCGTGGTGGAAACAGGGCTCCTCACGGCTCCACGCGATGGCGGAAGCGAGGAACGCGCGCGTGTCCTCTTCGCGGTTAGGAGGAAAAGGCATGAAGATCACGTTTTCAAGTACGCTGCCGTAGGCGTGGACGGCTTCAAAATCGGCCTCGGTAAACGCGCGCAAAACAAGGCGTTCGGTGGCAAGCTCGTTCATAATCCATTCCTCAAGGGGCGATTTCACGCCCCGGCACTTTCGGTTTTTTGCTTAATCCTCAAGCGTGAATTCCCATGCGCAGCCCGTGGGGGACTCCACGGCATCCGGATGGCAGCTCAGGCAGCGGCAGGCGATGCGCGCATCGATGGTTTTGGCAAAGCCGCCGTATTCGACGATGCCCACGCTTTTGCACGGGTGGAACGGCAGGCCCTTGCGCTCGCGCGCGGCCTGCACGCGGCAATTGACGTTGCGGTAAACAAGCCTGTTTTCGTGCCGCTCGAACGACTGCTCGTTGAGGCTGCCGTAAAAGCGCAGCCGCAGCGCGCGCGCAAGCCCTTCGAGGCCGGGGTGTTCGGGCAGCTCCAAAAAGGCCTTGATGCGCTGCGCCTCGATCACCGTGAACGCGCGCCACGCTTCCACATTGTGGAACATAGCCTCATCCATGCCATGCTTGCGCTCGATGGACTGGAACCAGAGCCCGTCGTGCGCGAGCCAATTCTTGGCGTAGATGCCGATGAGTTCGATCAGCTTCTCCCTCGAAAGGGCTTGAAGCTCCGGGTTTTCTTCCATGTTTCCCTCCAACGCGCCGTTCAGGCATGCCTTATTATAGAAGATACGCGCGGGGAACACAAGAAAAACGGCCCGCGCCGGGGCCGTTGCGAAGCGCGCGAAAGCCGCGCGCTCAAAGCACCTTGCTCAAAAATGCCTGCGTGCGCTCCCTGTTCGGCTGGCCGAACAGCTCGGCGGGCGGGCCGCTTTCGACGATGACGCCCTCATCCATGAACAGCACCCTGTCGCTGACCTCGCGCGCGAAGCCCATCTCGTGGGTGACGATGACGGTGGTCATCCCCTCGGCGACGAGGCCGCGGATAACCGCGAGCACCTCGCCCACCATCTCCGGGTCGAGGGCGCTGGTGGGCTCATCAAAAAGCATCACGTCCGGTTCCATGGCAAGCGCCCGCACGATGGCAAGGCGCTGCTTCTGCCCGCCGGAAAGGCGGCCGGGCCGCTCGTCGAGCTTGTCGAGCAGCCCCACGCGGGCGAGCAGCTCCCGCGCGAGCGCCTCCGCCTCGGGCTTGGTTTTCCTTTTAAGAAGCACGGGCGCGAGGGTGATGTTCTGCTTGACCGATAGGTTCGCAAACACGTTGAACTGCTGGAACACCATGCCCATCTTTTGCCGGTGCAGGTCGATATCCGCCTTTTTGCCGGTGATGTCGACCCCTTCGAAGAAGATCTTGCCGCCCGTAGGCTCCTCGAGCCGATTGAGACAGCGCAAAAACGTGCTTTTGCCGCTGCCCGAGGGACCGATGATGGAAACGACTTCGCCGCGCGCGACCTGCTCGTCGATGCCAAGCAGCACCGGCAGCTTTCCAAAGTGCTTCACCAGACCCACGGTGCGGATCATCGGCGCCTCGCCGTTTGCGGGCATTGGATTCGGTTTCATTCCAAGCGCTCCTTTCGCGATCCACTCGGTCAATCGCGGTTCTTGAGCCTGCGCTCGTAAACGCCGATGAGCTTTGTGAGCGTGAACGTGAGCATAAAATAGATCATGCCCACGATCATAAGGCTTTCAAAGGCGAGGTAGGTCGCGCCCTTGACGACGAGGTAGGAGGTCATCAAGTCGCCCACGAAAAAGGTCGATGCGAGTGAGGTTTCTTTGATGATCATCACAAACTCGTTGCCGAGCGCCGGCAATATGTTCTTAACGGCCTGCGGCAGCACGACGTGCAGCATGGTTTGGCCTTGGCTGAGCCCGAGGCTGCGCGCGGCCTCTGTTTGCCCCTTATCCACAGCCTGAATGCCGGCGCGGACGACCTCGGAAACATAAGCGGAGCTGTTGATTACAAGCGCCACGGCGATGCTCGAATAATCATCAAGACCGAGCGCGGGAAACAGCATGGGCAAAATGAAATAGCCAAAGTAAAGCTGGAGCAAAATGGGCGTGCCGCGGATAACCTCCACGAACGCGCTTACAAAAAACCGCGGCAGCCACCGGCGCGAGAGGTGCACCAGGGCGAGCAGCGAGCCGATGATCGCGCCGAAAAACACCGTAATCGCCGAAAGGGAAAGCGTGACGCCCACGCCCTTTATCAAAAACACATCCCAATATTTGATCAGGATCTTGATGATGTTTTGCAGGATCGTCGAAAGATCCATCCCAAACCTCCGCGGCGCGGCCCGGGCTTAGCCCTGCGCTTTGCCCTCTTCGTCATAGCTCACATCCGCAGCGCTCGGTATGCCCGAAAGCAGCTTCGCCTCTTCATACCACGCGCCGTAATAGCCGGCGTCATAGGCTTTTTTGAGCAATCCGTCAACGGTTTGCGTCAGCGCGTCCGCGCCCTTTTTAAGCAAAATCAGGTTGTTGGCGGCGGCCTCGTCGATCACGAAGGTGAAGCCTGCAAGGCCGATGTCGGGGTTGTTGGCGATGATGGCCTCCGCATTGCCGTAGGCGACGGCGACGGCGTTCACCTTGCCGGTCTTGAGCGCGAGCACCGCGTCGTCGATGCTCTTAAAAAGCTCGATGGCGGCCGCGTGCGCCGCGAGCTGCTCGTTGCAGAGGTTCTCCTGCAGCGAAGCCGCCTGCGCGGCCACGGTGAGCCCCGCAAAATCGGCAGGCTCCAAAAACGTCCCCGCCTTTCCGGCCGGTACGATGACGGTCTGCTCGGTTTCGTTGTCGCCCGCGTAATAATAATCCGACAGGTTGAAATTCTCCGCACGCGCCTCGGTCCACGAATAGCCGGAGATGGACATATCCACCGCCCCCAGCTGCACAGCGGTCTGGCACGCATCAAAGGACATGGGCTTGATCACGAGCTCGAGCCCCATTTCGGAGGCAATGTATTGGGCAAGCGTCACGTCAAAGCCGACATATTGCTCCTGCCCGGCCTTTGCGGTATCCACAAACTCCATCGGGGCAAAATCGGGGCTAAGCGCGACCAATAGCTTGCCTTCCTCCACCAGTTGACAGGCATCGCCCCCATCGGCTTGCTTGGCGCAGCCCCCGGCTGCAAAGGCGAACACAAGCGCGAGTGTTATGCATAGTTTTTTCATCTTTATTCCCCCCTTATATTGCCAACATGCCGTTTAGCATACGGCTGCGCGAAGCGAATGTCAAGCATTATTTGCATGTTCATGCATAATAATCTAACCATCTGTGTATTTAAGCTTAAATATTCGTATAAAAAGTCATGCAGCGTGCCGCGCGGCGCAAAATAAAAAGCCCGCCGGGCAAGGCTCTCGGCGGGCGCTGTCATCTCAATATGCGCATGTTATGCGAGTGCGGCCGCTTCTTCGCGCTCGCGCACGCGCGCGCCCGGCCCTTCCTGCTCGACGCGCGCGACGAACACGCTCATGTCGTCCTGATAGCCGCGCTCGATGCCGCAGGCGATGAGGGCGTTGGCCGCATCCTCCACGGTGTTGGCGCCGCCCACACGCTCCACGATGGCGGCAATCAATTCCATGCCAAGCGCTTCCATGAGGCCGTCGGTCATCATAACCAGCGCATCCCCGCGCCGCAGCAGCGTGCGGCACTCGCCCGCGCGTGCTTCGGGCAAAATGCCCGCGGGCAAAGCGGGGCAATCGATGAGGCGCACGCGCCCCTCGCGCAAAACGTAAGAGGGCGGCGCGCCGAACTTGAGCATGCGAAGCTCGCCCGTCATCAAATCGACGAGGGCGGCGTCGAGGGTGGCGTAGATCTCCTCGCCCGAGAGGAGCAACAGGTCGTTGACGCTGCGCTGCGCGGCCTCCGGCGGATAGCCGATGCTGAGCATGTCCGCAAGCAATGCTGCCGCCATCGCGCTTTCCCTGTGCGCGGCCTCGCCGGTGCCCATGCCGTCGCTTAGAACGAAAATCTCCATATCCCCCGCACGGCGCATGGCCATCGTGTCGCCGGTGAGCGGGCTTCCCTGCATGGCGACGCCCGCGCTCGCGCTCACGAGGCTGATGCGGCGGCGCATCAGCGCGGCATCGCCCGCGGCAAGCTTTTCCATCGCCTCGCCCATGCCAAGAAGTTGGCTGTGCGCAATCGTATCCCCCCCCGCGCTGCCGTCGACATAGAGGGCGATGCCCTTTGCGACCTCCGCCGCATCCATGAGGTTGCGGCGCGTCTTTTTGAGCGCGCCCGCCGCGCATGAACGCGCCCGGTAAGCGGCGAGCGCCGCGAGCAGCATCGCGAGCAAGCCCCCGGCGGCGGCAATCGGAGAAGCAAGCGGCAGCGCGCCGACCAAAAGCGCAAAGGCAACGGCGAGGCTCAGCGCATCCGCGCGGGCGAGGCGGCGGCCATCGAGATAATCCGCGAGCGCGCGCAGTGCGCGCGCGGCGACCGCCGCGACTCCGCCCGAGAGCAAAAGGCAGCCGAGGCCGAAGTAGAACGCACCCGCGCGAACGGGGTAAAGGAAGGGCAAGAGCACCGCCTGCGCGAGGATCATCACGAAGAGCGCGCGCAGCAGTTCCCCCCGCTTGCCGCGGGGTTCGCGCAAGAGCGAGAGCAAAAGCTCCATGCCCCCAAAGAGCGCGCACGCGGAGAAGGACGCATAGCTCCCGGAGGCGAGCGCCCCGAGAAGCGTTCCCACGAGCACGAAGGGCGCCTCCGGAAGGCACAGCCACGCGGCCGCGAGCGCGGGCATCGCAAGCGGCGCAAAACCCCAAATGCCCGCCGCGCCGCACAAAAAGCCCACGGCAATGCGCAAAACGCGCCCGGGCGCCGCGCGCAGCATCGGTGTGGAAAGCGCGGATAAAGTCGCCCTTGCGCGGACGATGCCGGTCTCTTGCACGGCGGTTTCCCCCTTATTTGGATAGTTGGATAGATGGCATCATTATAGCCTGTCCTTTGTCCGGGCATTGTCGAAGCGGCGGCATGCAAAGCGTCGAATGCATGCGAAAGGCCCCTTTTGCATAAAAAGCATGGTGTAATGCGGAAAAAAGCGTTATAATTTTAAATATCAACACCGGAGGAACATAGCATGGCAAACACTTTGCTCGCGATGGGCTACGCCGCGCCCCTGCGCCTTGCTTCGGCAAGCCCTGAAATCATTCCGGGCGACCCCGCGGCCAACGCGGAGGCGGTCATTCGGACCATCAAACGGGCCGAGGAGGCGGGCGCGGACTACCTCGCGCTGCCGGAGCTTTGCCTTGCGGGCGCGACGCTCGGCTCCCTGCTCGAAAGCGACGTCATCCTCGATGCTTCGCGCGCGGCCCTCGCGCGCGTGTGCGAGGCGACGCGGCAGTGCAGCGTCACCTGCGCGGTGGGCCTCCCCTACCTTATCAACGGCATGCCAAGAAGCTGCGTCGCGCTCATCCGCGGCGCGCGCGTGATCGCGATCTTCCCCTCGGCAAACGAGGCCACGCCCTTTGGTTTTGCGCCGGCAATGGCCTGCGCCGCGCCCGCAAGGCATCCGCTCACGCCCGTTTCAAAACTTGCGGCGGGCTTTGGCGGGGAGCTGTTCCGCGAGGGACATGAGCCGCGCGAGGGGTATGTGATGCTGCTTTCAAGCGCGCTCAACGCCACGGCCAAAAGCTACCACCAAACCCGCGAGGCGCTTTGCGCCTTCACCGCGCGCACCGGCATGGCCGTCGCTTATGCTTCCCCCGGCCTTGGGGAAAGCACGGGCGCGTTCGTGTTCGACGGGCTTTGCGCCATCGCCTCGCAGGGCGAGATTTTAGCCGTTTCCGAGCCGCTCGAGGCGGAGCCGTTCGTCTACGCGGATGTGCAGCCCGAAAGGCTCTTTTCCTTCGAACCCTACACCGCCGTTGAGGAAGACGGCCTCTACGTTTCCCAAAACCCCGCGATTGCGCGCGAACAGCTTTTGCGCATCCTCGATTTGCAAGCGGCGGCGCTCGCGCGGCGGATGACCCACATCGGCAGCCGCGGGTGCGTCGTGGGCGTTTCGGGCGGGCTCGACAGCGCGCTTGCTTTGCTTGCGGCCTGCCGCGCGATGGACCGCCTCGGCCGCCCGCGCACGGAGATTCTCGGCGTGTCGATGCCGGGCTTCGGCACGACCGGGCGCACGAAGAACAACGCGCAGGCTCTGGTGCGCGCGCTTGGCTGCGCTTACCGCGAGATCAGCGTCGTGCCCGCGTGCTTGCAGCATTTTGCCGACCTCGGGCGGGATGAGCACACGCACGACACCGTTTTTGAAAACGCGCAGGCGCGCGAGCGCACGAAGATTTTGCTCTCGATCGCCAACGGCGAAAACCTGCTTGACGTGGGCACGGGCGACGTTTCCGAGCTCGCGCTCGGGTGGACGACCTTTGGCGGCGACCACCTCGCCCAATACGGCGTGAACGCATCGCTGCCCAAAACCATCGTGCGCCGCGTGACGCAAGAGGCGCGCGCGCGCTTCCCCGAGGCCGCCGACATACTTTCCGACATTCTCGCCACCCCGGTGAGCCCCGAGCTTTTGCCCCCCGTGAACGGCGTGATTTCGCAAAAAACGGAGGAGCTTTTGGGCGCTTATGAGCTGCACGATTTTTTCCTTTACCATTTCATGTGCGGCATGCGTCCGCGCAAGATTTATTGCGAAGCGTGCGCAAAGCTCGACTACCCCAAGGAGGAGATCTACCGCGTGCTCGGCATTTTCCTGCGCCGCTTCTTCGCCCAGCAGTATAAGCGCAACTGCGCGCCCGAAGCGCCGCTGATTTGCCTTTCGATCGGCCCCTGGGCGTTCGACATGCCCTCGGATATTCGCGGCGGGGCGTTCCTTAGCGAATACGAGGCCATTGAGCGCAGCGATCCGCCGCGTTTTTGACAAAATTCCCATGCGTGGGATACAATCGCATGGAGAAAGCAAGCGAGGGCTTCGTTTTATGAAAACGTTGATTCAGAATGGGACCGTGGTCAATGCCCACGGCGCGCAAAAAGCCGACGTGCTGCTCGAGGGCGGGCGGATCGGCGCGGTTGCGCCAAGCATCGAGGCTACTGCCGGCATGCGCATCGTCGATGCGCGGGGCTGTTTTGTGCTGCCCGGCTTCATCGACACGCACACGCATTTCGACCTCGATTTGGGCTACACGAAAACCGCCGATGATTTTTGCACCGGCACCGCCGCGGCGGTGCTCGGCGGCACGACGAGCGTCATCGATTTTGCGACGCAGGAACCGAACGGCACGCTTGCGCAAGCCCTTGCCGCGTGGCATGAGAAGGCGCGCGGCAGCTCGTGCAACTACGCCTTCCACATGGCGCTCGCCCGCTGGGACGGCGAAACCGAGGCGGAACTGCCCGCGATGAGCGCGGCCGGCGTGACCTCTTATAAAATGTACATGGTATATGACGGGCTTCGCGTCAACGACGGGGAGATTTATTCCGCGCTTAAAGCCGCGCTAAAACAAAACGCGCTGCTCGGCGTGCATTGCGAGAATTGGGACGTTTTGTGCAGGAGAATCGATGAAGTTAAGGCTTCCGGCCTCACGGGGCCCATGGGGCATCCGCTCTCGCGCCCGTCGCCGGTCGAAGCGGAGGCGGTGGCGCGGCTGATGCGCATCGCGCAGCTTGCCCAAGCCCCCTGCTACGTCGTGCACCTCTCCACGCGCGAGGGCCTTATTGAAGCGCTGCGCGCCCGCGCGCGGGGGCAAAAGATTTACCTCGAAACCTGCCCGCAATACCTTTTGCTCACCGACGAACGCTATGGCGACGCGGACGGCGCGAAATTCGTGATGTCCCCGCCCCTTCGGCAGGACGCCGACTGCGCGGCGCTGTGGGAGGGCCTCGCTTCGGGCGAAATCGATTTCATCGGCACCGACCACTGCTCGTTCACGATGGCGCAAAAGGCGCGCGGGAAGGACGACTTTTCAAAGATTCCCAACGGTTCCGCCGGCGTGCAGCACCGGGGCGAACTGCTTTATACCTACGGCGTGCGCGAGGGAAAACTCTCCCTGGCGCGCATGGTGGAGCTTCTCTCGGAAAAGCCCGCGCGGCTCTTTGGCATGGCCGGCCGCGGCCGCATCGCCCCCGGCTTTGCCGCCGACCTCGTCGTGTGGGACCCGGAGGCCCAAACGCGCATTGAAGATGGCACGACCGCGCACAACTGCGACAATTCGCCCTATGCGGGCTTTGCCATTCGCGGGCGCGCGCGGGATGTTTTCGTGAACGGCGCGCAGGTGGTTGAACGTTTTTCGCTCCAAAAGACCGGCCTTGGACAGTATATTCACCGCACCGGATGCATGCACGCACGATGAACCCCGTATGCATATTGATGGCGGCGGGCGCATCGCGCCGCTTCGGCTCAAATAAGCTTTTTGCCCTTTACCGGGGAAAGGCCCTCTACCTTCACGCGCTCGATGCGCTGCCGGCGGAACAGTTTTCGGCCGTCATCGTCGTTTCCGGCTATGACGAGGTGCTCGGGGCGGCGAACGCGCGCGGCTTCATCGCCTGCGCCAACCGCGAACCCGAGGCGGGCGTCTCCCGCACGGTGCGCCTTGGCCTTGAAGAAGCCATGCGGCGCGGCGCGGCCGCCGCCATGTTCATGGTGGCCGACCAGCCGCGCCTTCGGCGCGAGAGCATTTTGGCGCTGCTCGCAGATTACGCCGCCCATCCCGAACACATCGTTTCGCTCGCTTGCGGCGCGCGGCGCGGAAACCCCGTTCTCTTTCCCGCGCGCTTCTTCCCCGAATTGTGCGCGCTCGAGGGGGACCGCGGCGGCAGCGCCGTCATCCGCCGCCACGAGGACGCGCTGCGCCTCGTCCAAATCGCCGACGCGCGCGAGCTTGCGGATGTGGACGAGGCGGGGCAGTTGACGGACGGTTTGCAAGAAAGTTGAAAATACATCAAGGCCGCCGGCCCTGAAAACCGTTTTGAACAAAAAAGGAGGCCGCCATGCTCGAAGCCCTTAAGGGAACCATCATCCACGCCCCGCGTTTTGGGGAGATGGAGGTCGTTGAAAACGGCTGTCTCGTGTTGAGAGACGGCGTGATCGAAGGCGTTTACGCCTGCTTGCCCGCAGCGCTCGCGCCCGAGCGCGTGCACGATTTCGGCGGGAAGCTAATCGTTCCCTCGTTCGTCGACCTGCACCTGCACGCGCCGCAATACGCGATGCTCGGCATGGGCATGGACCTGCCGCTCATCGATTGGCTCAACGCCTATACCTTCAAAACCGAGGCGATGTTCGCGGACCCCGCGTTTGCGCGCAAGGTCTACTCCGCGCTTGCGGATGCGCTCATCCGCGCCGGCACGACGCGCGTTGCGATCTACGCGAGCATCCACCGGGAAACCGCGCACATCCTTATGGAAGAGCTTGCGCGCGCGGGCGTCACGGGCTACGTGGGCAAGGTGAACATGGACCGCAACGCCGCACCCGGCGTGACCGAAACGGCCGAGGAGTCGCTTTTGGAAACGCGCCGCTTCATCGAGGAGTGCCGCGCGCGCAACTACCCGAACCTCCGGCCCATCCTCACGCCGCGCTTCACGCCCTCGTGTTCAAACGAACTCCTTTTAGGTCTTGCGCGGATCGCCGAAGAATACGGCGTGCCCATCCAATCCCACCTTTCGGAAAACGACGTGGAGATCGCGTGGGTGCGCAGCCTCTGCCCCGATTGCGCGCAATATTGGGAAAGTTACGAGAAGCGCGGCCTTTGGCGCGAGGGGACCATCATGGCCCACTGCGTGCACAGCGACGCGCGCGAACGCGCCGCCATCAAAGAGGCCGGCGTGTGGGTGGCGCATTGCCCGGATTCGAACACGAACATCTATTCGGGCATCGCGCCGGTGCGCACGATGCTTGAGGAAGGGATCGACGTGGCGCTCGGCTCGGACATCGCCGGCGGCGCGAAGCTTTCGATGTTCCACGTGATGGGCGCGGCCATCCGCTCCTCCAAAACGCGCTATTACTACGAGGGCAAAACCGAGGCGGAGCGTTTTCTCACCGTGGCCGAAGCCTTTTTCCTTGCGACCTCCGCCGGCGCGCGCTACTTCGGCGCGGGGCCGGGCTTTGCCGGGGGCGACCGCCTCCACGCGGCCGTGCTTTCCGATGAAACGCTGCCGCCCTCCCGCCCGCTCACGGCGCTCGAGCGGCTCGAGCGCCTGATCTACGCGGACGACCCGCGCTGCGTTCACGCCGTGTGGAGCGAGGGCGTGCGGCGGGTTTAGGCCGCCCGGGGCCGCTTAGCCCGCGTTCTCCTCGATCCACGCGTCCATCGCCGGGAGAATGAAGTTGAAATAGGTCGGCCCGAGATCGAGGAAGGTCTTGTTGTAAGAGAGCCGGTCGAACGAGCCGCCGCAGGCGGCCTCGGCCTCCCGCAGCTTTTGCTGGAAGAGCGCGTGGCCCATGGCGTACTTCAAATAATAAAACGGATTTTCAATGGCATAGCGGTAATAGGCCGGCCCGAGCATCGCGGCGGTCTCATCGCCATAATATTCGGCGACGAGGGCGGTCGCCTCTTTGGCGCCCGCGCCGCTGCAGTTGACCTTGATACTCACAAGCGCCGGCAGCAGCAGGTAGCCGAGCGTCGCGTTCGCGTTCATGAAAAGGCAATAGTCGTTTGAAAAGCGCGTGTTGTGCGCATCGAAAAACAGTTCGCCCGCCTGCGACCAGGCTTCGTAATAGCCCGTGAGATCGAGCGCCTGGCGCGCATAGCCGGTTTGGCCGACGAGCGTGCGGATATATTGATAGTGGTACATGTGGCCGGGATAGCCTTCGTGGGCGAGCGTATCCAAAAGCCGCGTTTCGCTGCCAAGCGTTTTCGTGTTGAGAATAATCAGGTTTTCGCTCGGGTCATCCACCGGCGGCACGAGATAGGCCGCGGGGCTATATTGATCCTCAAGCTCCTCGGGGCAGTCGGCGAAGGTCACGCTGTGCGGGGGCAGCGCGGGGTAACTCTTTGCAATGAGCGCCTCGAGAAAATCCAAATTTTCCTGCGTGGTGCCCACGGAGAGCAGAACGCTGTCAAAATCATCGTAAATACCCGGCTCCTTGCGCATGCAATCGAGAATGACTTCGACCTGATGCTCGATTTCTTTCTCAAGGATGGCGACCGCCGCCTCGGGCGTCACATCCGCGCAGGCGCTTTGGCGGAGCGAAAGCCCGAAATACTTCAAGCCCTGCGCGCCGTAGTTCATGAGGCCCCCATGGTTCGTGCCCGTGCCCGCAAGCGGCGCAAGGCCGTCGTAAAGCTTCTGGTAAGCGTCGACAAGCGCATCGACGAGTGCGTCGTTTTGCTTTTCATATGCGGCCTGCTGCGCGCCGTTTAGATTAAGCTTAGCAAGCGCATCGGGGAACGTAGCGCGCAAAAACAGCGTTTCGCGCGCATCGATCACCTCTTGCAGCTGCCCGAGCACCTGCTCAAGCGCCTCGTCGGTCATAAATAGCCCCGCACGGGACTTTTCCTGCTCAAAGCGCAGAACTTCCGCGAAGTAGCGCGGCGTGTCCGCCAAAAGCGCGAGATAGCCCTCGACATCCTCGAGCGAATCGATGTCGTAAAAAGTCATGTAGAGCGGCAAATTCGAGTGCAGGCCGACAAGGGTCGTGAGCACTTCGTTGTAATAATAATAATCGAAGCTTTCAATGCTCCAAAGAAGATGCTGCGCGAGCGTATCATAGGTGAGCTGTTCGGCGGGCAAAAGCGCGGCGCGATCGATTTCATGGAGCCGCGCAAGCCAGACCTTCTCGCGCTCGGTCGAAGCCTGCGCCTCTTCATAATTAAGCGCGCCCCAGCCGGCTTCCGGCGCGCCGAGGTCTTTGAAATTCTCGGGGTGCGCAAGGAGCAGGTGGTAGGAAAGCGCGTCCATCGTGGCGTATTCGCCAAAGATTTCGCGGTCGATCACGGCGAGCGCGCGGCTCGCCTCGGCGGAGTGCGTTGAGGACGGCCCGGGCGAAGCAGATGTCCCTGGCGCGGCCTTCGTGGGCGAAGGCGAGGGCGCGGTGCGCGGGATGAGCCCGCAGCCCGAGATGAGCAACAAGGAAAAAATCAAAAACAGCGCGAGGGTGCGCCTGGTTGAGTGCATGGAAATCTCCTTTCGGCGGCGGCGCGCCGGCGTCCCGGTTGCTGTCCTGCCATATGCACAACCCTACCACAAATTTACGCGGCCTTCAAGGCAAACCGGCATTTTCCAGCCCCGCGCGCGCCGTATTTGCCCGTTGACAAATGAGGGGGCTTGAATTAGAATAGTAATGCTGTATTGTTGGAAAACAATGCGCTTGCGCTGTGTTTGCGGGTGTAGCTCAGTGGCAGAGCGTCGGCTTCCCAAGCCGGTCATGTGGGTT
>CAZJIS010000011.1:13186-36205 GCA_964546125.1 uncultured Clostridium sp. | reverse complement strand
GGCACTGCTTGCCGCAGGCGTGGCAGCGGCGGAACGCATCGTCGAGGTTGAACGCGACGCGGGGCAGGTAGCCAAGGTCCTCAAGCAGCGTGAAGAGCGGGAAGAAGATCGCCATCGGCGGCAGCATGACCGACACCACCCACGCGAGCACACGGTACATGCCCTCGGTAAACGCGCGGCAGAGGACGCTTGGCAGCCCCAGGGAAAGCAAAAACTTCAACAGGGGCGCTTCGAGCGCGCTAAGCGCTTCCGAAAGCCGCGCGGAGGGGGCGTTCGCGCCGCGAAGGGTGATGTAAAACACGAGCAGCAGCAAAAGCAGCATCAGCGGGGCGGCGGTATACTTGCCCGTGAGGATCTTGTCGATGCGAAGATCGCGCGACGCTCTGCCGGATTCGCCGAAGCTCACGCATTGGGCGCACACCTTTTGGGCAAAATCGAACGCGTGCTGAGCTTCTTGCGAAAATGACTCGCAGCGCCGGGTGGGGGGGGAGATGAGCGCCGCATCAATCGCTTCAAACAGCGCGTCAAACCCTGCGGCGCTTCGCGCAACGGTTCCCACCGCGGGCGCGCCGAGAAGTTCCGAAAGTTTTGCAACATCGACATGAATGCGCTTTTTTTTGGCTTCATCCATGAGGTTGACGCAAACGACCGTGCGTTCGGCCACGCACAGCGTTTGCAGCGCGAGGTTCAAACTGCGCTCAAGGCAGGTGGCGTCGCACACGACGAGCGTCACATCCGCCTCGCCCGAGGCGATAAAATCGCGGGCGATCTCCTCCTCGCGCGAGCGCGCGCCCAGCGAATAGGTCCCGGGCAGGTCCACAAAAATATAGCGCCGGCCCTTGTGCTCGCAGATCCCGCGCGCGACGCTCACGGTTTTGCCCGGCCAGTTGCCCGTATGCTGACGCATGCCGGTAAGTGCGTTAAAGAGCGTGCTCTTGCCCACATTCGGGTTGCCTGCGAGGGCCACCACCACATCGCCCGGGCGCCTTGCGGTGTTTTTGCGGGAGCTTTCAGTCGATTCCATCATTCTGCCGATCTTACGCGCACGAAGCGGGCATCCTCATATCTAAGCGCCATCACCGCGCCGCGCACGAGGTAGGCTTTGGGTTCGCCGCCGGGCGCGGCAAACAGGCAGCAAACCCGCGCGCCCCGTGTAAAGCCGATGTCCTCGAGCCTGCGAAACATGTTGCATGCCGCGTCGATGCCGGTGACATAGGCCGCATCTCCGGCCCGCAGCGCACTCAAGCGATTTGCCCGCTCCATAAAGGCGCACCTCCGTCCTTATGCGTATATGGCAGTTTATGCCGATAAAAAGGGAGTGGTGACTTTGCGCGAAAGCTCCCGAACGATTCCATGAAACACCAATTCGCGCCGCCGCATAGAAAATGCCGTGGCTTACAGATACTAGTGCCACAACCAAAACGATGCGGGAGGAAGCATATGAAGGCAACCGGTATAGTCAGAAGAATCGATGAGCTGGGAAGAGTCGTTATCCCCAAGGAAATACGCAGGACGCTTCGCATTCGCGAAGGCGACCCGCTTGAAATATTCACCGACAGGGAGGGCGAGGTCATCCTCAAGAAATATTCGCCCATCGGCGAGCTCGGCGATTTTGCGAAGGAATATGCCGAGGCGCTGCACCTGTGCCTTGGGCACATCGCCGCCATTTGCGATAAGGATAACATCATCGCCGTCGCCGGCGGCAGCCGCAAGGACCTTATGGAGAAAATGCTGCATCCCGAGATCGAACGGCTGATGCAGGCGCGCGAAAAGGTGCTGCTCTCTGCGGGTTCGGGGGAGAGGATCTTAATCACCGCCGACGACGACGGCACGACCTATACTGCCGCCGCCATCACGCCCATCATCTCGGGCGGGGACGCCATTGGCGCAGTGATGCTCCTCTCGCGCGAGGAGAACGCCGTCATGGGCCGCGCGGAGCAAAAGACCTGCGAAACCGCGGCGAGCTTCATGGGTAAGCAAATGGAAAACTGAGCAAAGGCGCATGTTTGCGGCCCGGATGGGCCGCTTTTTATGCAACCGAAGGAGCTTCCCCAGCGTTTTATCAATAGCTTAAGGAAGTTTTTAGGAGGGGAGAGCATGAAAAAGAAACTCATCGCGCTCGCGCTGGTACTGATGTTTATGGGCCTTGCCGCCTGCGGTCAAAAGGAACCCGCCGGCCCCTTGGCAGAAACGCGGCCGCCCGAGGCGCCCGGCGCACCCGGCGCGATCGCGCCGCTTCAAGCCGTGACGCTTCCCGAGGCGATTCCGTTTGAAAATTATGAGGCGCGCTCTGTCCAACGCAAAGAAAATCCGGTGGATGCAGACCTCCTTGCGGCGCTTAACGGCTTTGCCTATGAGAGCGCGGCGCAAATTATTGGCAGGGATAGCCAGAACGGCAAAAGCGCCTGTTACTCGCCGCTTAGCCTCTATTTTGCGCTCGCCATCGCCGCCACCGGGGCCGCGGGGGAAACGCAAACGGAGCTGTTTTCTTTGCTCGGCGCAGCGGATGCGCAGAGCCTTTCCGCCAAATGCGGCAGTTTTTTTCGCGCGCTTTATGCCGACAACAACGCAGTGAAGCTGCGCCTTGCGGATTCCCTTTGGATTGACGACAGTTTTGAACCCGAAGCTGCTTTTGTTCAAAACGCCGCGGAGCATTTCTATGCGGATACGTTCCGCGCGGACCTTGCAAGCCGGGAGGCGATGGACGCCATGGCCGCCTGGATCAACGAGCGCACGGCGGGCCTTCTCGAGCCCTCGTTCGAGCCGGACCCGAGGACGCTCCTGTGCATCCTCAACACGATCTATTTCAAAGGCGCGTGGGAAGCCCCGTTTGATGAACAGAACACCATAGAAGAAACCTTTTACCGCGCGGACGGCACGGAGGTTCCGCGCGCGTTCATGCACGCGACGTTCACAAACCAAGGCTACCTCAAGGGCGAGGGGTACGCGAAAACTTCGCTTAGGCTCGCGGACGGTTCGCGAATGGTGCTGATTCTGCCCGACGAGGGCAAGTCGGTCGCCGATTTTCTCGCGAGCAAAGCGCTTGCCGCCGCCATTGAGGCCGAGGAAGAAGGTTTTGGCGAAGTGAAGGTCGCTTTGCCGCAGTTCGACCATTTTTCCGACCTCGAACTCACCGATGCGCTTAGAAATATGGGCGTGATCGAAGCATTTAGGCCCGAGGCGGATTTTTCGGGCATCGTCGGCGCGGGGGACGAATGCTTCATCGGGCAGGTGCTGCACCAGTGCCGCGTGCGCGTCAACGAAGAGGGGCTTGAGGCCGCGGCTTACACGGCCATCATCATGCGCGCGCTGGGCGCGCTTCAGGGCAGCGCCGAGATCGCATTCGACCGGCCTTTCCTCTATGCCCTCGTGGATCAAAGCGGCGCGGTGCTCTTCCTCGGCGTGTGCATGGACCCCGCCGCGTAGCGTAGTTCGATCATCAAAAAAGGCGCCGATCGTTTGACCGGCGCCTTTGCTTCTGTGTTTATGGGTGCGGGAGGAGGGGGAAACCCCTTCCGGCGTTTAGAGCACGAGGCTCGGCGCGGCATAGACGCGCGTGCCCAGCTCCTGATCGAACATGTAAAGGCCCTTGCCGTCGGAGCCAAACAGCTCCATGCGCTTGATGAGATCCTGCGCGTTGGTTTCCTCCTCGCCCTGTTCCTTAACGAACCAGTCAAGGAATTGCATCGTGCGGAAATCCTTTGCTTCATAGGCCGCATCATAAATGGTGTGGATGAGGGCGGTCACATACTGCTCGTGTTCGAGGCCCGCGACGAGGGGATCCATATTGTCTTCAAGCACGGCGTCGGGCTTGTCGATCGCCTCGAAGATGACCTTGAGGTCGTTGTTTTGCATATATTGCACGAAAAGCAAGCCGTGGTCGCGCTCCTCCTGCGCCTGCACGCGGTACCAGTTTGCAAAGCCCTTGAGGCCCTGCTCCTCGTAGAAGTTCGCAAAATGCAGGTATAAGTAAGCGGAGTAAAGCTCCTTTTGCACCTGGTTGTTGAGAAGGGAATGAACTTTTTCGCTGAACATAATCGTAACTTCCTTTCTGAATGTGATTGACCTATCCCTATCGTAACGCCATCCATCCCCAAAAGCAATGCGCGGTGGAAGAGTTCGCCAAAATGACAAAATGGCGCAACAAGCTCGTCAATTCTCCCACGCGAGCGGCACGGATTGCTTTACGCACACGCCGTCCGCGCGCGCGTAAAAAGCGTCGAGGGCGGTGTTTTCTTTCACATACAGCGCGCGGGAAACGGTTTCGTTCCCTTCGATATCCTTCTTGAACGTTTCAACGATCAAATACTGCGCGCCCGGATCGGGACGTATGCTCTCGGTTAGCGTGCCGGGGGCATATTCATCCGCAAAGAGCAGTTCGTTCCCCGCGCCAAACTGCGCAATGCGGATGCGCACCGGCTCAAACATTGTGCGCACGCTGATCTTAACCGAAACGCTGTCGGCCTTCGCCACGCCGTTTTCGCTCGATGTGTAGGTTGCGCTCAACGTTTGCGCATAGGCGCTGTCCTCGCTTGAGAAGCCATCCGTGCTCATGCCGCTGCCGCCGACAGCATAAATGCTGCCGTCCGACGCCTGGTAGACGGGGTTGAAATAGCGCGTGGCAAGCGCGTGGGTTGGGAGCACATAGAGCACGCCCTCGAGTTCCACGCTCTCGCCCTCCTCGAGATGGGCAAACAGGCTGTTGCCCTCCGAGATCGCCTCGTCCCCATAGGCCGCGGTTACGCTGCCGTGTTCGCCCTCCGCTACCGTGTAAAAGTAGGCGATGCCCTCGCAGACGCCCTCGAACGTGTAGCGCTTGCTTGTGTGCGCTTGCCCGCTTTCGTCCGTGTAGCTTTCCTCCACGGGCCGGGCATACAGGCGGCCCTCATAGGCGGAGGTGTCGCCCGCGATAAGGCCGCCGTTCATGAGCTGCTGCGCATGATCCGCAAAATAAGCCTCGGCGTCGAATAGGTCAAGGTGCGTTGCAGTCACGAGCACGCCAACGAGCCGGTCTTCCCGCGGCATTTCACCCGCGGAGGCGTCCGCGAGCGTCACCGCAAAGCCCAATATAAAAGCCGCTGTCAGGACCAGGGCCGCTATGGGATAGAGATGCTTAGTCTTCATGGTCATCCTCCAGGTTGCCGTCGAATTTCAAAATATCGCCCACGTCGCATGCGAGGTAGTAGCAGATGCGGTTGACCGTGTTAAAGCGGATGCCGCGCGCCTTGCCGCTGCGCAAAATGGAAAGGTTCGCCTCGGTAAGGCCGACCTTCGCGCACAGTTCTTTGCCGGTCATGCCGCGCGCGCGCAGCACATCTTCAAGATAAACGCGTATGGCCATAAATTGCCCTCATATGATTAAGTCGCTGTCCTGCTTGAGCGTGCGGTTTTCGGCTGTCATGCGCGCAAGAAGGAGGGCCGCCAGCGCGAACAGCGCTGAAAATACCGGCAGTTGCAGCGTGCTGTCGATGTGGAAAAGCCATTTCGCACATGCAAGCTGCGCGAGGTTGAAGCCGATGTTCGCGAGCATCAGCGCCGCAAGCGCCCGTGTACAAAAGCGCGCGAGGGTTTGCGCCGCGTTTACGGCAGCCTGCGCGTAGCGGTCCTTTTGCATTTCATCGACGAGGCGCATCGCGAAAAACAAGATCACGATGTCGAGCACATACGCAAGCGCGTCGAGCAAAAACCCAAGTACGAGGAACGCGGCGCTCGGCCCGAGGTCCGCCGGGCGCCCTGTGTTGCCTTCCTTAAGCGCGCGGAGCGAATCGGAAAGTTCGCCGACGCCGGCGTAGAAAATTGCCCACACGAATACGCAGGCGGTGAGCATTAAAAGCGCGCGCAAGAGCCTTTGCATGCGCCCCGCGTCGCCGGCAAGCCGCAACACGCGCAAAACGGCATAGCCCGCAAGCACCGAATAGATGCAAATGCCAAGCATGCTGCCGATTGCAACCTCCGTTTGGCCTAAGGGGAAGCCCAGAACGCTGAGCTTTCCGGGGTTTGTCATCCAATACAGCGTCAAAAACAGCAATACAGAAACAAGCGGAAGGAGGGCGTCCTCCGCGCAGAGTTTGCGTTTGTTGCCGCAAAGGAGCATCAAAAACACCGGCAGCAGGCAAAGCGCCGCGTAGAGCGCGAGCGCCGCGGCGTTGCCAAACCGCCCCGTAAGCGAGAGCGCGCGCAACAGAAGCCCGAGCTGCTCAAACGGGAAAGCCGCGGCCGCTGCGAATGCGAGCGGGCCGCTCGTGAGGCGGAACGCCGCGAGCAGCACCGCTAAAATCACGAGCAGAAAGAGAAAATGCCTTTGCTTCATGCAACCTCCAGAATAATCGAATAACGATAATTGATGGCTTTATGATAACGCAATGGTTATCGTCTGTCAATAATTATCTTAGCATGCGGTCAAAAAATGAGCGTCGGCTTCGAACGGAAGCAGACGCTTTTGGCGGCTCATGGAAAGGAGTTTAGCCGGCCTGGATCGCAAGGAAAATCGCGCGGGTTAAAACATGTCTAATTCAGCTCGATTTTCGGTTTCTCCTTCGAGCGGCGGTAGAGCGTAATCTTCCGGCCGATGCACTGCACCGGCTCGGCGTGCAGCCGCTCGGCAAGCGTTGCAAGCGCTTCTTTGGCGTCGACGGGGCAGCTTTCGAGCACCGTCACCTTGATGAGCTCGCGCGCTTCGAGCGCTGCGTCAAGCTGTTCCTGCACCTCGGGCGTGAGGCCGCCCTTGCCAATCTGGTAGAGCGCGGGCAACGTGTTTGTCATGCTGCGCAATTGCGCGCGTTGTTTGCCTGTCATAATCATCCTACTCCCGTCATTCAATAAAGTCGAATTCCCATTCGCCCATGCGCACGGTGCTCTCATCGCCCGCGCCCGCCTTAGTCAGCGCCTCGATGATGCCTTCGCGGATCAGGTATTGCTGGAAGCGCCGCATGGAGGTTTCATCGTCCGCATCGGTCGTGTCGAGCAAATAGTCGACCGTACCGCCGGAAACGACGAAAACGTCCCCGTCCTTTTCGATGGTGAAGCCCGGCTCGTATTTTTGCGTATCGACGAGCTCCTCTTCTTCAAAGTCGTAGGTTTTAGGCAGCGTTTCAAGGGTTTGCGCCACGCGCTCGAGCAGCGCGTCGAAGCCCTGCGCCGTGGCGGCGGAAACGGCGAAGATCTCCACCCCCCCGCCGACTGCCGCACGAAACGCGGCAAGGTTCTCATCGGCGCCGGTAATGTCCATCTTGTTGGCGGCGACGACCTGCGGCAAAGCGGCAAGCCGCTCGGAGTGCTTGGCCAACTCCTCGTTGATCTGCCGGTAATCCTCGATCGGGTCGCGGCCCTCGCAGCCGGAAATGTCCACCACATGGATGAGCATGCGCGTGCGCTCGACATGGCGCAAGAAGTCATGTCCGAGGCCCGCCCCCTCCGCCGCGCCCTCGATAAGGCCGGGGATGTCGGCGAGCACAAAGCTCTTGTCGTAGCGCTTGACGACGCCGAGGTTCGGCGTGAGCGTCGTAAAATGATAGTTGGCGATCTTCGGGCGCGCGCTTGTGAGCACGGAGAGGATCGTCGATTTGCCCACGTTGGGGAGGCCCACAAGGCCTACATCGGCAATGGTTTTGAGCTCCAACTCCACCTCGCGCTCAAGCGTTTTCTGCCCGGGCTGCGCGAACTGGGGCGATTGCCGCCGCGGCGTTGCAAAGCGCGCGTTGCCAAGCCCGCCGCGCCCGCCACGCAAAACGATCTTCGTGCGCTCGGGCCGGTTCATGTCGGCGACGATGCGGCCGCTTGCAACATCCCGCACCAGGGTGCCCACCGGCACGCGGATGATGAGGTCCTTGCCCGAGCGGCCCGTCGAAAGCGCCGCCTTGCCGTTTTCACCGGGTTCGGCGCGGTAAAAGCGCTCGAAGCGGAAATCGAGGAGCGTATTCATGTTAGGGTCGGCGTAGAACACGAGGTTGCCGCCGCGCCCGCCATCCCCGCCGTCCGGCCCGCCGCGGGGCACGAACTTTTCGCGGTGAAACGAGGCGTGACCGTTCCCGCCGTCGCCCGATTTGATGATGATCTTTGCCTTGTCAACGAATTGCATTTAGCTTTTGTTATCCTTTATGTATTTGAGGCAGTATTCGCGCACCGTGCACACATCGCATTTGGGGTTCCGCGCCGCGCACACGCGCCTGCCGTGGAAAATGAGCCAATGGTGGGCGATCGACCAGAGCTCCTCGGGAACCGCCTCCATGAGCTGCCGCTCGGTTTTTAGCACATCTTTTGCATTTGCAAAACCGATGCGGTTTGCGACCCGGAATACATGCGTGTCGACGGCGATCGCGGGCGTTCCAAACGCGTTTGAAATCACGACGTTCGCCGTTTTGCGCCCCACGCCGGGCAGCAAGGTCAATTGATCCCGCTCGCGCGGCACTTCGCCCGCATGCTGCTCCACGATTAGTTTGCTCGTTGCGAGGATGTTTTTACCCTTGGTTTTATAAAGTCCGCAGCCTTTGATGTAAGGTTCAAGTTCTTCATACGTAAGGGCCGCAAAAGCTTCCGGCGTGTTGTAAAGGGGGAAGAGCACGGCCGTCACCTTGTTCACCTGCTTGTCGGTGCTCTGGGCGCTGAGCATGGTGGCGATGAGCAACTCAAACGGGGTCGTGAAATCGAGCTCGGGCTTTGCTTCCGGGTAAGTATCTTTCAAAATCTCCAGCGCTCTTTGGAGCCGCCGCGTTTTTTCCGCTTTCGTTTCGCGCATGTTCATGTTCCTTTAAGTCAATTTCTAAGGAATATTATAGTACGCGGCGCGTGGGTTGCGCAATGCTTATGAGCCTGTGGAACGGAAATAGCGCACGCCGAGCTTCCAAAGCAAAAAACAGGGGATGAGAAAGAGCAGGGACGCCAGCGGCAAGAGCGCATACCACGGGTGAGGCGCGCGATCGAGAAGATACAGCAGCGGGTAATATTGGAACAGCGCCAGCGGCACGCCGTAGGTAAAGATTTTGAGCACGCCCTCGCCATAGATCGAGAACGGATAACGCCCGAACTCGCGCCCGCCGTCCGTGAAGATATTGATGAACTCAAGTCCCTCGGTCGTGAAAAAACAAAGGGACGCGTAGATGACGAACAACCCCATGAATACGATCGTGCCGCAAACGAGCATCAGCGCTAGCGTCGCGATTTTATCGAAGGTCCAATGCACGCCGCAGCGGGGAAGGGCGTAGATGAACACGGCGACCGCCTCGAAGAAGCGCCCGAGGCGCGTGAAATCGGCGTTCGTGCCGAGCACCTGCAAAATCTCGTTGCGGGGCCGCACGAGGATGCGGTCGAACTGGCCGTTGCCGAGCATGCGCGGGAACGTATCGAACCCGCGGCCGAAACACTCTGCGGCCGAGAAGCACAAGAGCACCGTCGCAAAGCATAAAAGCACCTGCTCAAACGTGAAGCCCGCTACGCTATGGAAGCGAAGAAACATGAAATAAACGCCTAAAAAAGTGGTGAGCGACACGAGCGCCTGCCCGGTGAGATTGAGGATGAACGAAGCCTTATGCTGCATCTGGCAGCGAAGCTGAATGCCGAGGTATTTGAAATACAGCCGCATGCTATCCTCCCTGCACAACGATCTTTTTTGCGGAGGCGCGCATCCAGGCAGCGCCCAAAAGCATGAGCGCTGCGCTCCAGAAAAGCTGCAATAACAGCGCGCGTCCCATCTGGGCCCCCGCGAGGTTGCCCGCGTAAATGCGAAGCGGCACGTTCTGCCCGCTTGCAAAGGGCAGAACTTCGGCGATCTTTCGAAGCTCGTCCGGGAAAAACGGCAGCGGGAGGATCGCTCCCGAGAAAAGCTCCGAGAGCGAGGCAAAGAAAATGCGCGGGCCAAGGGGGGAGACCGAGTGCAATGTCGCGATGTATACGAGCATCACAAGCGCCACCACGACGAGGAACGCGAGCGCCATCGAAACCACGAAGCACGCGAACGTAAACACATCTTTCGGGAGCGTCAGCCCCCAGGGGGCGGGCAGCAAAAACGCGACCGCGAGCACGGGCACGCAGCGCAAAAGCGTGCGCGCGAGGCGCGTGCCTGCGTTTTTTGCAAACCACATGCCATAGAGGCTCATGGGCCGCGCAAGCTCATAAGCAACGCCGCCCGTGGTGATGGCCTCGAAAATATCCGCGTCAAAAAACCAAACCGCCGCCATCGCGAGGAACGCCTGCTGCAGCCAGATATAGGCCGAAAGCTGGGAAACCGCCATCGGAAAAGCCGAAGGGTCGCTCGCATAGAACGCGCGGAACGCAAGAAGCTCCATAAAGCCCCACGCAAATTGTGTGGCGACGCCCGCAATGGCCGCCGCGCGGTATTGCAAAGTGTTGAGAAAGCGGATTCGAAAGACCGAAAGGTATTTTTTCATATGTTCAGCTCTTGGTAGAGCGTGGCGACAAGCTGCTCGGAAGAGGCGTTGGGGTTCGCATCCGGCGCTTCGCGGTAGCGGCTGCGCAGCGCCTCGAACGAGCCGTCAAAAAGGATCTTTCCGCGGCCGATGAGCAGCACCCGCTCGCAGAGCGCTTCGATGTCGTTCATGTCGTGCGTGGTGAGGATGACGGTGGTGCGCTTTGATTCATTGCGCGCCTTGATAAACGCGCGCACCGCGAGCTTTGATACCGCGTCGAGACCGATGGTCGGCTCGTCGAGGAAAAGGATCGCCGGGTCGTGCAACAGGCTTGCGGCAATCTCGCAGCGCATCCTTTGGCCAAGGCTCAGCTGCCGCGCGGGCGTGCGCATGATTTCGCCCAAATCAAGAAGCGTTGCCATCTCCTCGAGGTTGCGCCGGTAAACGGCAGGCTCCACTTCATAAATGTCGCGGATGAGCTCGAACGAATCAACAACCGGCACATCCCACCACAGCTGCGAGCGCTGGCCGAACACTACGCCTATGCGCCGCGCGTGCTCCCGCCGGTTTTTCCATGGCGTGAGACCATCGATCGTGCACTCGCCCGCATCGGGCGTCAGGATGCCGCTCATAACCTTCACGGTGCTGCTTTTGCCCGCGCCGTTGGGGCCGATGTAACCCACGACTTCACCCGTCTTAACGCAAAAACTCACGCCGTCGAGCGCACGGATCAACCCGTATTCCCGCCGAAAAAGCGCCTTGACCGCTTCGCTGAAACCCGCGTTTCGGCGCGCCACACGGTAGGTTTTTGTGATGTTGCTAAGTTCAATCATGGGGGGAGCATCCTTATTATCAAAATGAAAAGTCGGATTTTGAATCATACTACAATTGCGCACGCCTGTCAACAGCAAAAGAATAAGAATCTGCCGCGCTGCGCATGCTAACGCGGGAGGCACGGTATGCTTGTACTTTTTATGCGGGTTTTGATCCTATACCTTCTTGTCTTTTTCGTGCTGCGCATCACCGGCAAACGGCAGCTTGGCGAGTTGCAGCCGTTCGATCTTGTGATGACGCTGCTCATTGCCGACCTTGCGGCCGTGCCCGCGAGCAACACCGGCGTGCCGCTCATCTACGGCATCGTGCCGATCTTGGCGCTCTTTTTGCTCCAGCAGCTCGTGAGCTTCCTCTCGCTCAAAAGCGAGGGCGTGCGCAAGCTCGTGTGCGGGCAGAGCGTCCTTTTGATTTCGCACGGCATCGTGCAGGAGGAGGCGCTGCGCGCCTCGCGCTTTACCCTCAACGATCTGATGGAACAGCTGCACGGCAGGGATGTTTTCAACATTTCGGATGTGGCCTTCGCGATTCTTGAAACCAACGGCGACGTTTCGGTGCTTGTCAAGGGGGCCAGGCAGCAGCCGGATTATACGGCCTTTTGCCTCACGCCGCCGGAAGCGGTGCCCCCTTATATGCTGGTGCTCGATGGCAAGCTGCAGCCGGAGGAGCTCAAAAAAGCCGGGCGCAACGAGGCTTGGCTCCATAAAAAGCTCGCCGCGACAGGCTGCCGGCAGACGGGGGACGCTTTTTTTGCAATGCTTGAAAGCGATGGGACGCTCCGCGTGCAAACCAAAGCAAAGCGCGGCGGCAGGGCCTATGATGTGAAGGAACAGGCCAAGGAGGATCGCACGTGAGACCGAAGACCTTCAGTGCGATCGACATCGTTTCAAGCATCGCGGCCGTGCTTCTGCTGCTGTTTTTGTTCATTTACCCGCACATACGGCTCAATGCCATGCGCAACGAAGTCGTGCCTATGTGCGGCCAAATCATCGAGGAGGCCAACGCGGAGCACTTCGAGGAGGCGCTTGCCCTCGCGCTTGCGGCGCAAAGCCGCTTCCTTAAGGAAGAAAAGCTTTTGCGCATCGTCCTCGATCACGAGGATGTGGATAAAGCGATCGATGCCATCAACACCACCATCCTCATGGCCCAGCGGCGGGATGCGACGGAGACTGTGGTCGAGTGCGAAAACATCCGCGGGATCGTCACCTATCTTGCCGGGATCGAAACGTTCACGTTGATCAATCTGTTTTAAGCTTTAAGAAATTTCGTTTTCGCGCTCGGGCTGAACGTATACCACCGCCCAAAGGTCGTTTGCGCGAAGATAGGAGGGCGGGCGCACGCTCATCGCGGCCCCCGCTTCGGGCGCTGCGACCGGCGCGCCGTCGAGCGTGCCGATGAGCTGTCCCTTGGCGATCGCTTCGCCTCTTCGCACCCTGGGCCGCCAGAAGCCGGCTCTTTCACAATCCGCGTCGAGCAGCGGGCCAAAGAAGGCGGGGGAAGCGCCCGACACTTCGCCCGCGAGCATGCCGTAGCTGCGCAGCAGGTCGAGGAGGGCGTGGAAGCACATCTGCGCGGTTTCGAGGTTGACCGCCCCTTCGCCCGCGCCCGAAGGAAGCTCGATGATGCAGGAGGCCTGCCCGCGCCGCCGCGCCGACTCCACAAAAAGCTGGCCCGCCGAGCCGTAGGATTGCACGCAGCGCGGCAGCGGGATGCGCCTTGCAAGCTCGCGCGCCGCAGGCGATTCACCGTGCAGCGCAAGGATGTAGGGCAGGCCGTGCTGACCGCAGCAGTGAAGGTCGACGAGCGCGTCGGCAGAGGCGGTTCTCTCCCACACGGCGGCCGCGAGCCGGTGGGAAATGCTGCCCGCCGCGTCGCCCGGAAAAATGCGGTTGAGATCCTCTCCGTCAAAGGGGTTGCAACGCTGCATGCAGCGCATAGCCGCGGCGTTCACCGCAGGGATCACCCGCACTTCGCCCCGCAGCAAAGGCTGCGCTTCGAGGTGATCGATCAGCATGCGGGCGACGTAAACGCCCGTCACCTCATTGCCGTGGATGCCCGCGGTGAAAAAAAGGCGCGGCCCGCTTGCGGCCGTCCCGAACGCGTGCAGCTCGAACGCCGCCGCTACGCCGTTTTCTTCGATGACGATCGTTTCCATCGTTTGCCCTCCCGTTGTGATCAAACCCTCCGGCGTGGTATAATGGCCTATCGCAGGCCATCGGGGGAGGGTCCTATGTTCGTTTACACGCTCAAAAAATTTGCGCTGCATCTTGCCGCCTGCGCGCTGGTTTGGTTCTTTATCGACCGCCTTTCGCGCGAGGGGCGGCTGTATGCGGGCTGGGCGGCGGGGGCGATGGGCGCAATCTACCTGCTGGCGGCGTGGTTTTCTTTCCTAAAAAGCCGCGGGACCGATTTTATGAAGCTTATCCGCCGCAAGAGGCCGCCCGAAGTGCCCTATTACCTGCGCGGGGCGGATAAGCGCATCAAGCCCGCGCTCACGCTCAACAGCATCCGCCACGCTTTTGACGACGATTTGGAAGAAACCGCGGGTGAGGGCGCGAATCCTTCTTTGCCGCTCCAAACCCGCCAGAGGCTCCGCGCTTTTGCGTTTGCCGCGGTAGGCGCCGCGATGTTCGCGCTCTCGTTTGTTTAAGTGGCGATGATCAGCGCGCGCGAAGAAAAGCCCACATTCGCAAAACTCGCGCACGCGCCTATGTAGCCCCGGGTTTCGGGGCTTCTGTAATATTCGGGCAAAACGAGGTATGTTTTTTCATCCGCCTCATACAGCGCCGCTCCCTTGATGCAGGGGAGCTTTTTCGTTTCGGAATAATAAAGGCCCGAGTCCGCGCAGCGGAACATATATTTCTCCATCATTTCATCGAAGGCGGGATTGCCGGGGATGCCGTTGTTCACATAATCCCGCGCGTAATCGTGCGCTTCGAAAGGCCTCGCGCGCGCAAGCGTCACTACGTCCGTTTGCGTATCGTAACCGTCGCCCTTTTGAATGGCGTGCAGCATAACGCCGTCGTAACAGCCGGGGCCCGCCTTCACCGCGCGCGTGCAATCGACGATATATACGCAGGCGCCGCCGAGCACATCGATCTTTCCTTCACTGTAAATCAGCGCCGTGTCCTCGCTCACGGCAAAGCCCATGCGCGCGTTTTCGCGGTTTTCCAAACATGCCTCAATGCAGCGCAACAGGCGCGGGCGCGCGTTGAAATGCTGATCCACAACGCCGTGTGTGAAAAAGCCGAGGCCTTGCGCAAGGAGAAGCGGCACGCAGGGGTTCTCTTCTTCCAAGCGCTCCTCATAACCCTCGTACCCATAGCGCACGCCGTGGGCGAGCACGCCGCGGTTGCTGCCCTCGCCGATCATCACGCGGCTCATAATCGCCGCGCCCGCGCTTGAGCCGCCGATCACACCGCCCGATTCATATAAGTGGCGCAGCGCCGCAAGAAGCGCCGTGTCGCTCCCGTCGGGCCTCAAAAACGCCTTTGCGGTGTAGTATTGGTCGCCCCCGGTGAACCACACGCCGCGCACGCCTTCAAGCAGCTCGACAAGGCCGTCCGCATCGCCCGTGAGCGCGTTATAGCCGCGCTCGTCGCGCACGCTCTCGGAATAAACGGGCAAAAGCACGCAGTTGCCCTCGTTGAGGCCCAAGCGGTAAAGATCCGCCGCGTAGGAGCGGAACAGCTCGTCCGGTCCGTCGCCAGAGGCGGTCACCACGAACGCGATTTTGCTTTCACTGCCGCCCGCGCGCGCGATAAACGCGGAAAAGATCTCATCGGCGCTTTCGGTCATGCCGCCGCCGACGATGAAAAGGGTTCCTGCCATCGTTCATGTCCTCCGGTTTGTGATAGATGATGCGGGAGCGCCGCCCCCGCACCCCCGCCAAAGGGCCGAAGACCCTTTGGCATAAAGATAAATCGTTCGCTTAATTGTCAATTACCCCGGTATGCCGCGGCCTCCGCCTCGTTCGCCCACACGAAATGGCCGGGGCGAACTTCGGCCCAGAAGGGCTTGGAAGTTTCATAATCGTGCATCGAGGGGTCGTAAACGACCACCTGCTTATCGCGCTCGACATCGGGGTCGGGCACGGGCGCGGCCTGCAAAAGCGCGTTCGTGTAAGGATGGAACGGGTGAGCGAAAAGCTCTTCGCTCTCGGCAAGCTCCACGATGCGCCCCTTGTACATGACTGCGATGCGGTCGGAGATAAAGCGCACCACCGAAAGGTCGTGGGCGATGAACAGGTAAGTGAAGCCCTTCTCCCGCTTGAGCTGGTTGAGAAGGTTGATGACCTGCGCGCGAATCGAAACGTCGAGCGCGGAAATCGGCTCGTCGGCGACAACGAGCTTCGGCTCCACGATGAGCGCGCGCGCGATGCCGATCCGCTGGCGCTGGCCGCCCGAGAATTCGTGCGGGAAGCGCGTGACGTATTCGCCCATCAGGCCCACGCTTTTCATGGCGTCCGCCACCTTGCGCTTGCGCTCTGCCTCGTCGCGGTACATGTGGAAGTTATAAAGCCCCTCGGAGATGATGTAATCGACCTTGGCGCGCTCGTTGAGCGAGGCCATCGGGTCCTGAAAGATCATCTGCACGCTCTGGCGGAAGCGCGTGAGTTCCTCGCCGTGCATTTTGCGGTTGATCTTTGTGCCGTTGAAGTAGATTTCGCCCCCGCTCGTGTGGCAGATCTTCAAAATCGCCTTGCCGGTGGTGGTCTTGCCGGAGCCCGACTCACCCACGATGGAGAATGTTTCCCCTGGGTAAATGTCGAAGCTCACATCTTTAACGGCGCTGAAGAGTTTGCGGCCAAGCTTGAAGTTCACCGTGAGGTTGCGCACCGACACAAGCGGCGCCGCGCCGGAAAAATCCCTGGGCGGCACGGGCGCCATCTGCCGCTGTTCGTGCGCGCGCGTAAGCTCTGCGGCATAGCCTTTGGCTTGGTCCGCAAGCAGCCAGGTTTTCGCCCAATGCGTGTCGGACACCTGGAAAAACGGCGGTTCGTATTCATAGTCGATCTTCATCGCATCCGGGTTGCGGGGCGCAAAAGCGTCGCCTTTGATCTCTTTGTAGAGGTTCGGCGGCGAGCCTTTGATCGAGTGCAGCTCGTGTCCGCGCACGCCAAGCTGGGGGAGCGAGAGGAGCAGCGCCTTGGTGTAGGGGTGGCGCGCGTCCTTGAAAATTTCATCGGCAAGGCCGTGCTCCACGATCTGCCCCGCATACATGACGGCGACGCGGTCGGCCACGTTCGCGACGACGCCAAGGTCGTGCGTGATGTAGATGACCGACATGTCGAGGTCTTTTTGCAGCTTTTTGATCAGCGCTAAAATCTGCGCCTGCACGGTCACGTCGAGCGCGGTCGTCGGCTCGTCGCAAATCAAAATCCGCGGCCGGCAGGCGATGGCGGTGGCGATCACCACGCGCTGGCGCATGCCGCCGGAGAATTCGTGCGGGTATTGCTTATAGCGCGCCTCGGGTTCGGGGATGCCCACCTGGCGCAGCAGCTCGATGGCCTCCGCCTTCGCCTTATCTTTGGGCGTGCCAAAATGCCATGTGATCACCTCGCGGATCTGCTCACCTACGGTTTTCACGGGGTTGAGCGAGGTCATGGGGTCCTGGAACACCATGGCAATCTTCTTGCCGCGCACGGCGAGCCATTCTTTTTCGGTTTTATATTGGGAGAAATCCACGCCGTCCATCACCATCGAACCGCTCTCGACCCAGCCGTTCTTATCGAGCATGCCGATGAACGATTTGGTGAAAACGGATTTGCCGGAGCCCGATTCGCCCACGATGGCGAGCGTTTCGCCGTGGTAGAGGTCGATCGACGCGCTGCGGATGGCCGTGAGCGTTCTGCCGCGCAGGTTGAATTTGACGACGACATCCCTTGCTTCAAAAATCTTTTCTCTCATGGCGCGCTCCTCAAACATGGTTCTTGGGGTCGGACGCATCTGCAAACTTGTTGCCGATGATGTAGAAGGAGACCGTGATGAAGCACAGGATCACCGTCGGCGCGATCATTTGGTAAGGGTAAACGAGGAACGAGGCGCGGCCTTGGTTGACGAGGTTGCCCAAGGTGCACATCTCGACGGGCAGGCCGATGCCCACAAAACTCAAAAACACCTCCGAACCGATCGAATAGGGGATGGTCAGCGCCGCGTCCATGATGATGAGGCTCATCAAATGCGGCACGATGTTGCGGCCGATGATGCGGCGCGTGGGCGTTTTAAGGCAGATGGAGGCGATGTTGTAATCCGCCTCGCGCAGCGCGAGAATGCGGCTGCGAAACCACCTTGCCTCGCTGATCCAGCCTGTCGCGACAAGCGCGATGATAATCGTAAAAATGCCCGGCTTCATGATGTAGGCGATGATGATGAGGTAAATCGAGCTTGGCACGTTGGTGAGCGTGTTGTAGATGGCGAACATGAGCGTATCGAGCTTGCGGTAAAAGCCCCATAGCGCGCCGAGGATCACGCCAAGCCCCACCTCGAAGAGCGCCACGAGCAGCGCGAGGATCAAAGACGTTCGCGTGCCAACCCAAACGCGCACCCAAATATCCTGCCCGACGCCGTCCGTGCCAAAGAGGTGCGCGGCGCTCGGCTTCTGGTTCCAGTCGCTCGGCGAGAGGGAAACCTTGTAGGGGTCGAGGGGGGTGACTTCCGCGTAAATGAACGTATAGGCGACGAGCAAAAGCACGAGCGCCACGAGTACCTTCACGAGGTGGCTTTTGAAAAACGTGCGCAGCGTGCTCTTCCAATAAGAATAGTTCGAGAAGCCCGTCTCCTCGCTCTGTTCCTCATGGAACGGGGCGCGGGTGAACAGCTCGGCGGGAAGATCGCGAATCGATTCGGGTCTTTTTGTTTCCATTTGCTTTCCCCCCTTAATCGTTGCTGTCAACGAGCTTGATGCGCGGGTCGATAAACGAAACGAGAATATCCCCGAGGAATACACCCATTACCGACAGGCCGCCGTAGAGCAGCACCAGCACCTGCACGAGGGGATTGTCCATGCCGAGCACTGAATTGATCAGCAGGCCGCCCGTGCCGGGGATCGAATAGAGCCGCTCGATCACGAGCGAGCCCGAAAGCAGCAGCAGGAAGTCGGAGGGGATGTTGATCGCGATTGGAACGATGGCGTTGCGCAAAACATGCCGCCACATGATGTATTTCTGCGGCAGACCCTTGACGCGGGCAAATTTGATGTAATCCCTGTTCTCCTCATCGACGACATAACGCCTGAGCCATACGCCGTAGCCCGCGATGCTCGCGATGGACATGGAGATCGTGGGCAAAAGCCATGAGATCGGCTGATTGATGTAGAACAGCGGCGGCAGCTTAAGAAGCCTCGAAAAATAGATCTGGATGAAAAAGTGGATGATGATCGAGGGTACAGCGCGGATGATGACGACATAGACCGTGCCGAGCTTATCGGCAAGGCCGCCCTTGCTGCGCGCCATAGCGATGCCTAGGGGCAGGCCGATGGCAGCCGAAACAATCCAGCTTATGGCGTTGAGCAGAATTGAATAGCCGATCTTATCGCCCAAAATGGTCGCGATCGGCGTTTTGGGGTATTGCGTGATACTCGTGCCCAAATTGCCGCGCGCAAGGCCCAGCACGAAGTCCTTGAGCTGCGTGGGCATAGGGTCGAGCACACCAAGGGCCCGCAGGTGGTTGTTTTTCTCCTGTTCGCTCATGGTCTTCCATTGCTCCTTGGAGAAATAGCCGGAAGTGGGCATGAAGCGCAGCAGCGTGAAAACAACCAGCATCACAAGCACAACCGTCACAAACGCCTGGCCAAGTTTGGAGAGCAGATATCGTGTCATGAAGCACCTTCTTGATTCGGATTCGGGCGGGGGGACGGCATCACCGTCCCCCCGCCCTTAAGTCGGGTCACATGTTTCGGATCAGTTGTCGAGCAGCGCGCCGAGGCCCATGCTCTTTTTGAGCTCGTCGTATTGCGCGGAGGTGACGGGCGTCGTCTGGATGAGCGCGCCCTTGAGCTTATACTGGCTGCGGCCGAAACCGCCGCCGGGGGTGGTAAAGGGCACGACGTAGGTCATCCAATAGGAACCGCCGCCGGACATGTAGGGCTTGACGTAGGCGTGCTCGAGAAGCCATGCTTCAGCCTCGGCGAAGGCCGCGTAACGGTCCTTGATCGCGTAGGTGGCGTCGGCCGCCTCGATCAGCGCGTCGTACTCGGGAATGTCGTAGGAGCTGTCGGTCACGTCGTAATCGCCCACGAGGCGGTCGAGGTTCGAGGAGGGGTCGGCGTAGCGGAAGCTGTAGGAATCGTCCACAAGATCCCAGTTGCCAAGCTCATAAACCTCGGAAGTGAAGCTGTTGCTCGAACGGGCGATCACCACTTCGATGTTTTCTTTGCCAAGGTAGGTTTCGAGCATCTCCTTGACGAGGGAGGCCTTTTTGCCCTCCACGAGGCTGGAACTGCAGGAGTAAACCAGCGAGATGGGCAGCTTGCCGTCCACGTTGAACTGCGCCACGGGCAGCATGTCGACCGCGCCGGCCTCAACGCCCTTGAGGGTCACGCCGTCGGCCTCGCAAAGCTCGGCGGCGGCCGCCTGCATGTAGGCTTTGGCCTGCGCCTCATTGAACGGATCGGCCGTTTTGAACGGGGCGAGGGGCTCATAGTCGGTATAATCCTTGCCGTCCTCGTCGAACATCATATTCTCGGGAAGCAAAGTGTAGCGCGTGAAGAACGCGGGATTGTTGGGCTCGTAGAGCGCGGAGATCGTCACGGCGTTGATGGCGGTGAAAATCGCCTTGCGGAAGTTTTCATTCTGCACGGCGGCGGCCGACTCGGGGTTCTTGGTCGCGAAGTTGAACGAATACCAGAACGTGACAGGCGTCTTGTCGGTGAGGTAAACGTATTTCTCCCATTCGCTGCCCTTGAGGGTTTCAACTTCCTCGGAGCTGAGAGAAACGCTCGAAAGGTCGCCGCGCTTGAACATTTCGATCGAGGTGCTGCCATCAGCCACATACTCGAAGCTGAGCGTTTTGACGGTGAGCTTGTCGAGATCCCAGTAATGGGGGTTTTTCGTCATGGTGATCTGCTTATCGCGATCCCAGGTGGAGATATAGTAGCCGCCGTTGTAGAGGAGCTTATCCTTATCGGTGCCGTATTCCTCACCCACCACGTCGAGGAAACTCTGCTCAACGGGCAGCAGCAGATCCTGCGGGGCGAAAGAATCGAAGAATGAGCAGGGGGTGGCGAGCGTGTATTCGACCGTGAACTGGTCGAGCGCCTTGATGCCCACGGTCTCTTCGAACGTGGCGACCGCCTGCTCGCGCGTCTGATCGGTGACGGTGCCGTCGTCGATGTCGGAAAGCAGGTAATAATAATCGGCCAGACCCGCGATGATGTTGCGGATCGTCGAGAAGTTGTTGACCGGGCTCAACGGGTCGGCCACATAGCGAAGACCCGAAATAAAGTCGTCCGCATCCACGAGGAATTCGGTTTTCTCGCCGGTGTAATCCACCCAGGGGATGTCCTTGCGCAGGTGGAAGGTCCACACGGTGTAATCGTCGTTATGCTCCCAATCCTCGGCGAGCGCGGGAACCAGCACGCCCTTTTCATCGGTTTCGAGCAGCGCGTCGAGGAAGTTCGCGGTGAACCAATAGTCGGACGTGGTCTCGGTGGCGTAGGGGTTGAGCGTGGTGATGCTCGAGGAAAAAGTCGTTTTGTAAGTGTCCTGATAGGTCACCTCGGGCGTTCCGGCAGGCTTGCAGGCGGCAAGCGCGCCAAGCGCCATGGCGGCGGCCAGCAATAGCACAAGGATCTTCTTCATGTCAGTTGCTCTCCTCTTGTCGATTTTCATGGTGGTTCAACACTCCAACGTGCCTACAATATACTACACCGCGCCTGCAAAGTAAAGTGAAAACTTTCGTTATCCGCACAAATTGTTTCATCCGCATAAAGCGCTGAATTCAGGTGAAAAACACGGATATTTCTTCATTTGCCGCCTTGCGTTTCCGGTTCATTTGCTTTAGAATATAAAGCGAACGCTTTAGTATTTTGGAGGCGCTATGCCCGCATTGCAGAACATACGCGCGCGGCTTGGGGATTTGACCAGCAAGCAGCGCTCCATCGCGCAATTTATCCTCTCGGCGCCCGAAGAGGTTTCCTACATGCCGCTCAAGGAACTTGCGCACCGGGCGGGCGCGTCGGAGGTTTCCGTGCTGCGGCTTTGCCATGCGCTGGGTTACGAGAGCTTTGTCGCCCTCAAGGAGGCGCTGCGCGCGCACATGCTTGAGGCGCTGCAATCCCGCGCGCCGCGGCCTTTGCTCGGGCCCGCGGGCGAGCGCGCGCCGGGCGGCCGGGAGGAGAAGCTGTGCGCCATTTGTGAAGACGACCGGCGCAACCTTGCCGAGATGACGGCCTCCCTTGAAGCCGAGCGGATTTTCTCGTGTGCGCGGGGGGTGCTCGCGGCGGATGAGGTGCTCGTGTTCGCGCACGACGGCACGAAGATTTTTGCCGATTACCTTTGCTACCGCCTCAACTTTTTGCGCGTCAAGGCGAGCAGCATCAAGCTTGGCGATAGCGACACCATGCAAAGCGTGCTCGCGCGGCTCAAAAAAACCGATTACGTCATTTTGCTCTCATTCCCGCCCTACCACCTGCCGGTGTTCAACGTGGCAAGCTTTTGCCGCCGCCGCGGCACGCCGATCCTCGCGATCACCGACAGCCTCGAATCCCCCGCCGCGGCGGAGGATGTGGAGGTGTTCCTTTGCAAAACGGCGGCGCGGTATTTTTACAACTCGCAGGTGGCGACCGCCGCGTTCATCAACATTTTCACTTCCTGCATCGCGGTGGAGATGGGCGCGCGCTTCGATGAAATTCTTGCGGAAGAGCAGGATGTGAGCGATTTTATGAGCGCCGGGCAGGGCACGCAGGCGGGGAAGTAGGCGCTTCATTTATATTTAATGAAAGCTTCGCCGCGGCGCAAACCCTTTTGCAGCGGCGCGATAGGGAGGAACGATATGATCAAGCTCTGGAAAAATGGCGATGTGTATGCGCCTGCGCACCTTGGCCGGAGGGACATTCTTGTCGTCGGCACGAAGATCAGCCTCGTAGAGGAGGATCTTTCCTATTGGGAATCGGTGCCCGGCGTTGAAACGCTCGATCTTCAAGGCATGGCCGTATGCCCGGGCCTTGTGGATTTGCATGTGCATGTGACGGGCGGAGGCGGGGAGGATGGGCCCGGCTCCCGCGTACCGGAACTTCAGCTTGCGGATTTTACCCAAAACGGCGTCACCACCGTGCTCGGCCTTTTGGGGACGGATAGCGTTTCCCGCAGCCTCGAGAACCTGCTGTTCAAAACGCGTGCGCTCGAAGCAGCGGGCATCACGGCGCTGATGCTTACGGGCAATTACCGCTATCCCTCGCCCACCCTTACGGGCGACGTGATGCGCGACGTGGCGCTCATCGATAAGATCGTGGGCGTGAAGATCGCCATTTCCGACCATCGAAGCTCCAACGTTTCGGGCGGGGAGCTCGTGCGCCTTGCAAGCGAGGCGCGCATCGGCGGCATGCTCGGCGGCAAGCCGGGGCTCGTGGTGCTGCATGTGGGCGCGTCACCGCGCCGCCTTGCGCCGCTGTTTGAAGCGCTCGCCTCCTCCGACCTGCCGGTTCATAACTTCCTCCCCACGCATTGCGACCGCACGCCCGAGCTTGTGGCGGAAGCCGTGCGCTTCAACCAAATGGGCGGCACCATCGATTTTACGGCCGATCTTCCCGAAAGCGAGGCGGGCACCGCAAAGGCGCTGCGCAGCGCGCTCGAGCAGGGGGCCGACCCCGCGCGCATCGTCATGAGCAG
>CAZJIS010000011.1:0-13086 GCA_964546125.1 uncultured Clostridium sp. | reverse complement strand
CGCTGCGCAGCGCGCTCGAGCAGGGGGCCGACCCCGCGCGCATCGTCATGAGCAGCGACGGCGGCGGCAGCCAGCCCGTGTTCGACGAACGCGGCCGCTGCATCGGCCTCACTTACACAACGCCCGAAACGCTTTTGCAGGAACTGCGCCGCATGCGCCGCCGCGAGGGGCTTGACCTGGCCTTGGCGCTGCGCTTTTTCACCGAGAACCCCGCGCGGGTGCTGGGCCTCGAGGGCGTCAAGGGGACGATCGCGCCCGAAGCGGACGCGGACCTTGTCGCGTTCGATGGGAATGACACGGTGCGGCACCTTCTTGCGCGCGGGCAAACAGCCGTGCGCGAGGGCGAAGCCGTTTTGAAAGACCGCTTCGAGTAAAGGCCCTTAACGCACCCGGTTAAAAGAAAAACGGCCTTCCGCTTTTACAGCCGGGGGCCGTTCGCTCTTTACGCTTAGCCGCATGGAAACGCGAAGCCTTTTAGGCCAAGCGTGCTTTGCCAAAAAGCGCACACCGTTTTTTGATGGGCAAAAGCTTAAAACATTTTCTTGCGCGCAAAATAGATTGCCACGATCACCGCGATCACGACGGATAAACCTACGATGGCGAGGAACCCGTAGGGGCTTGAGGCAAACGGCATGCCTTCGGCCATGACGTTCATGCCGTAGGCGCCGAAGATGATCGAGGGGATCGAGAGCACGATCGTCACGACCGCGAGGAATTTCATCACGATGCCGAGGTTGTTGGAGATGACGGAGGCAAACGCATCCATCATGCCGCTGAGGATGCCGCTATAGATGTTTGCCATCTCTATCGCCTGCCGGTTCTCGACGATGACGTCCTCCAAAAGATCGGTATCCTCGGGATATTTTTTAACGCGATCGGCCTTGAGCAGCTTTTCGAGCACCACCTCGTTGGAACGAAGGGCGGTGGTGAAGTAAACAAGGCTTTTTTCAAGTTCAAGAAGCGCGATCAACTCCTGGTTGCGGGTCGAGCCGTGCAGTTTCTGTTCGACGCTGTCGCTTTTTTTATTGATGATGCGAAGATATTGAAGATAGAGCGACGCGTTTCGGTAAAGGATTTGCAAAATGAAGCGCGTGCGCATGTTTGTGCGCAGCTCCCCGGCGCGCCGCTGCTTCATGCCATGCAAAATGGGCGTTTCGTGCAGGCAAACGGTGATGATCACATCCTTTGCGAGCACGATGCCAAGCGGCTCGGTCACATAGGTTTCCTTGCCGCATTGCGTATCGACGGTGGGAATGTCCACGACGATGAGGGTGTAAGCATCCTCGAGCTCAAGGCGTGCGCGCTCCTCTTCGTCGAGCGCGGCGCGAAGGTCGTCCTGGTCGATCGCGTAGCGTTCGGCCACCGTTGAAAGCTCTGCCTCGCACGGGTCCACAAGGGAGATCCAGCAGTCTTTCTCGGGTACTGCAAGCTCGCGCATTTCCTCGTTTTCGGTTTTAAAAATCCGGATCATGGTTTATTGCTCCTTTTCACAGTGCGCACATTGCAAAAAGGCTCAGCCTTCCGAACATGCGGGTTATTTTGGGCCGGTTTCGCGTGATCGTTCCGGAACGCTGTCCACGATACCACCCTCCTCTCTTTCCGAATTTTATTATAAGTAGAATCGCGCCGTTTGAAAAGGGCAAAAATTTGCCCCGCGTCCTCGGGCTTGCGCGGGCGGGCGGCGGGGCTTCTCATCATTAGCAGCTTTCGCCGAGCGAGTCGATCACTTCGCCGATGGCGGCTTCCTTTTGCGCGCTCGCAGCGAGGAAGCTGTTGGTCAGGCAGACCAGGCGTTCAAGCTCCCGGCTGCAGCGCGCGCGGCGGATCTCGTAGCGCAGCTGTGAGGCTATCTCGCAAAACAGCCGCGCTTCGCACTCCGCAGCCTCCTGCTGACTGCGCGCGATGCCGTCGAGCGATTCCGCACGCGGCTGGTCGCATCTATGGCGGCCGCGCTGGTTCTGTCGGTCGGACAGATCGAGCTTTTCATCCGTTTCCATATTTTCACCTCCTATGACGCTCTATATTCTATATATATGGAGCTGTCATCCGCCGTGTGCGGGGGAGGGATTGGCCCTGTGGGGCTTTTTTGCGCGGCGGCAAAGGGCGTGTGGTGAAGCGTAAGGCGCGGATTCACGCGTCTCCCTTTTCCATGGCGAAGGGGAGGAACGCCTTGTAGCCCGCGGCCTCCATCTGCTCGAGGGGGATAAAGCGCAGCGCCGCGCTGTTGATGCAATAGCGAAGTCCGCCGCGCTCGCGCGGGCCGTCGGGGAACACATGCCCGAGGTGCGCGTCCCCCACGCGGCTGCGCACTTCGGTGCGCACCATGCTATGGGAAACGTCGCGCTTTTCGCGAAGGACGTTGGGATCAATCGGCTTTGCAAAGCTCGGCCAGCCGCAGCCCGCGTCGAACTTATCGCTCGCGGCAAACAGCGGTTCGCCGGTGGTGATATCCACATAAATGCCCGGGCCGAATGCGTTGTAATATTCGTTTTGGAACGGCGGCTCCGTGGCGGCGCGGCGCGTGACTTCGTATTGCATTGGGGTCAGGGTTTCAAGAAGGCGCGCGTCGTCCGGCCTTTGATAGGCGCCCGGGTCCACTGTGGCCGCGGCGGCTCTTTCGAACATTGCGCGCGGGATGTGGCAATAGCCGCCGGGGTTTTTCACAAGGTATTTCTGGTGGTATTCTTCAGCAGGGTAAAAATGCGCGAGCGGCCCCGCTTCCACCGCAAGCTTCGCGCCGAGGCGGCGCGAAAGCTCCGCGAGCGCGCGCTCGATAATGGGCGCGTCCGCCTCGTCCACATAATAAATGCCCGTGCGGTATTGCACGCCCGCGTCGTTGCCCTGCCGGTTCACCGACGCAGGGTCAATGGCCTCGAAATAGAGGCTCAGTAAAAACGGCAGCGGCACGATGGAGGGATCATAGACGACGCGTACGGTTTCCGCGTGGCCCGTGCCCCTATTGCAAACATCCTCATAGGATGGGTTTTCGGTGTTGCCGTTGGCGTAACCAACCTTGGTTGCGAGCACCCCGCGCACGGAGGCAAGATATCCCTCCATGCCCCAAAAGCAGCCGCCCGCAAGATAAATTTCAGCCATATCGCACCTCGTAAACAAAGATGTTGCTAGGATTATCCTACATTCCCGTTCCTATGACAAGGGGATGGGCAAAGCCCCTTTGTGATGTTGTTACGGAATGCCCGCGCGCCCGGGGTATAATAAAATATGACGGCGCTTTAGCAAGCGCCGGGGAGGAATCAAACATGAACAAAAGAGGCTTTGCGATCATTATGGCGGCGGTTTGCGTCCTTTTTCCTTTGAGCGCGTGTACGCGGGGCGCGCTGCCGCAGGATTCGGCTTTGCCGGACCCGACGCTCGGCGCGCAGGAAGCCGAAGCTCCCCAGGCGACTTATCAAAAGATCACCGCCGAAGAGGCTCTCGCGCGCATCGAGGGGGAAGAGGAGGTGCTCGTTGTCGACGTGCGCACGCGCGCAGAGTATGACGAGCGGCATATTGAGGGCGCGATCTTGGTGCCAAACGAAACCATCGGGGATGAAATGCCCGCGCTTTTGCCCGATCTCGACGCGCAAATTTTACTCTACTGCCGCTCGGGCAACCGCAGTGCGCAGGCTGCAAAGAAGCTGATCGCTTTAGGTTATACGCAGGTTTATGACTTTGGCGGCATCATCGACTGGCCGTATGAAACGGTTTCGGGTTAAGGCCGCAATAAAAAGATTGGAGGCAAGGACTATGTCGGTTTATGGTTTTGAATATACGTCCATCGAGGGCAAGCCCGTGAAGCTCGCGGAGTATGAGGGCCGGGTGCTGCTTATCGTCAACGTTGCGAGCAATTGCGGCTTCACCCCGCAATATGAGGGACTGGAGGCGCTTTACAAGCAATATGGCGAGCGCGGCCTTATGGTAATCGGCTTTCCGTCGAACCAGTTCATGGGGCAGGAGCCGGGCACGGAGCAGGAAATCGCCGCGTTTTGCAAGCTGCGCTACGGCGTGACGTTCCCGCTTTCCCAAAAGGTCGAGGTGCGCGGTGAAAACGCCGTTGCGCTCTACCGTTATTTGACCGGGCAAAAGGGCTTTAAGGGCCTTGGCGAAAGCGCGAAGAAGTTTGAAAAAATGCTGCGCGGCCTCTACGGCGCGGGCTATGAGGACGACGAAATAAAATGGAACTTCACCAAGTTCCTCATCGACCGCGCGGGCAATGTGGTGGCGCGCTACGAACCGCCCGTCGAACCTGCGCAGATCGCGCCCGATATCGAAAAGCTGCTTTCCTGAATGAAAGCACAAAACCAACGAATGCCGGGCGAAGCTATGGTTCGCCCGCGTTTGTTTCGGCGGTAAGGCTGCCGAATTTGCGTAAACCCCACCGAACAATCGACGCCCGTCTTGCAAAAGGCGCGAGCTTACGGTGATGTTGAGGGAAGCCTTGTGCTTCCCGCGCTCATAGTTGGAGCAGGGGGATTGAGCGGATACCGTCCATCCTGCATACAAAAACGGCTCTTTTTACGTTTTTTGTGTATGAATGTACATACGTTTCTCCAATTTTGTTGATTTGCTGAAAATACTATTGCATTTCGTGCGCACCTGGCCTATAATAATAAAAGTTATACCAAGCTTCGGGTCTGTGGTTGAAAGTCGATGCCAGTCGCAGGCGAAGCGATCCACGTAAGCGGGCCAAAGCGTCCGTGAGCATGGTGCGGTCTAGGTGTAAGTCCGTCCGCGGCCTTCGGGCTGCGAGAGGGCGTGTAGTGAGAGGCGCAAGCCGGGTAGCGAAAGCTCCGGACGGCGGGTGTGGGGTCAAAGACCAGGTCAGCCGACGTTTGGCGTAACACAAAAATCTATTTTACAAGGGGAAGACAAACACATGTTCCAGGACAAGACATTGGTATGCAAGGATTGCGGCGCTGAATTCGTTTTCACCGCGGGCGAGCAGGAATTCTACGCCGAGAAGGGCTTCCAGAACGAGCCCATCCGTTGCAAGGCCTGCAGGAACTCCCGCAAGACCCAACGTTCGGGCGAGCGTGAGAGCTTCGACGCCGTTTGCGCGGCGTGCGGCAGGACCACCAAGATCCCGTTCGTTCCCAAGAACGACAGGCCTGTGTACTGCAGCGATTGCTTCCAGTCCCGCAAGGGCCAGCGCTAAGCGGCAGTCAAAAACAGCGTCCCGTCCAAGGATGCGAACCGTCCCCCGCGCTTGGGGCTGATCTCCCCTTATTCCGCATGATGCGGCATAAAAACGGAAAATCAGGAAGTGCACTAAAGCCTCGGCATTCGCCGGGGCTTTTCTCATATTGCGGCCGGCGCTTTATGCCGGCATCCTCCCGCTGCGGTTGAAGCCGCGCGCTGTCCATGTTATAATCATACGGCACGAACCAAAAATACACGACAGCAACCGGAGGAGAGAGCCCGATGAAAATCACCGAAATCCGCCTCGGCATGATCTCAACGCCCCTGCGCGTGCCATTCAAAACAGCTTTGCGCAGCGTTTCGAGCGTGGAGGATGTCATCGTCGAAATACACACAGATACAGGCGCCGTTGGGTATGGCGAAGCGCCGCCCACGGGCGTGATCACCGGCGACACGACCGGCGGCATCATCGGCGCGCTCAGGGACCACATTATCAAAACCCTTATCGGCCGCGATGTAGACGCGCACGAAGATAACTTAAAGGCCCTCAACGCCTGCGTCGTGCACAACAGCAGCGCGCGGGCCGCGGCGGATATGGCGCTGTGGGATCTTTACGGCCAGCTTTACAACATCCCCGTCTACAAGCTCCTCGGCGGCGCGCGCAAGCAGATTGTGACGGACATTACCATCAGCGTGAACGATCCCGATGAGATGCGGCGCGATGCGCTCGAAGCCGTGCGCCGCGGATATGACTGCCTTAAGCTCAAGGTCGGTTCGAACCCCGCGCTCGACATCGCGCGGCTTGCGGCGATCCGCGAGGCCGTGCCGCGCGAGATTGCCGTGCGCATCGACGCCAACCAGGCCTGGCAGCCCAAGCAAGCCGTGTGCATCCTCAATGGCATGCAGGAGAAGGGACTCGACATCGAGCTCGTCGAACAGCCCGTCAAGGCGCTCGACCTCGACGGCCTCAAATATGTGACCGAGCGCTCCTATGTGCCGGTGCTCGCCGACGAGAGCGTGTTTTCGCCCGCGGACGCCCTCAAAATCATGCAGACGCGCGCAGCCGATTTCGTGAATATCAAACTCATGAAATGCGGCGGCATAGCAAACGCTTTGCAGATCGCCTCCGCCGCCGAGGTCTATGGCGTCGAGTGCATGATCGGCTGCATGCTCGAGGCGAAAATCGCCGTCAACGCGGCGGTGCACCTTGCCTGTGCGAAGAAAATCATCACCAAGGTTGACCTCGACGGCCCCGTGCTGTGCAGCGAGGATCACATCCTCGGCGGCGCCACCTTCGACGAAAAGCTCATTACCGTTTCCGATGCGCCCGGCATGGGCATTGAGGGCGTGATGCAGGGCAAGCTCAGATATCTTGATTGACGATGGGGGAGGGGAACCTTGGGGCTCCGCCCCAAACCCTGCTTAGGGGCACAGCCCTAAGCACCCATTTAGAATGCTAATTTGCAGGGGCCGATTTTGCATCGGCCCCTTGATTAATGTTGGGCGTTTTTTGCGCGCGGGTATCGAATCGCCTCTGCAAAAGCGCGGTGTAAAATTGGGTTTTCGAAGGACTGTGCCCTTTGGCGGGGTGAGGGGGAAGAAGCTCCCGGGGCTATTTCTGCCTGCGCCGCTTGACAGGGCGGAGTGCTTTTCTTATAATAACACAGTAATTAAAATCGGAGGTAGCGATACACCCGTGTGTCCTTTTGTTCGGATTCGCAAGTAAAGCACATGGAATAAGGAAAGCGTAAGCGCTTTCGTCTGGTTCCGTGTGCCTTTTTCGATCCGAATGAAAGCGAAAGAGGTGTATTTTTGTGTCCCGAAACAGATCAAGCGGCAAAGCCGCGCCCTTGTGGGCTTCCCAAAACTTTTTGACGAGCCGCGTTGTCATAGAAAGATTACTTGCGAAAACCACGATCGGCCCCTTGGATCATGTCGTTGAAATCGGCCCCGGCAAAGGACATTCAACGGCGGGCCTCATTGAACGAAGCGGCAAAGTTTCCGCCGTGGAGCTGGACGGCAGGCTGTTTGAAGCGCTTCGAACAAAATTTGCCGGCATCGAAAAACTGCGGCTGTACCGCGGGGATTTCATGAGTTGGCAGTTGCCTGCCGCGGGTGCGTATAAGGTTTTTGCGAACATTCCCTTTTCGTGCACCACCGCTATCATCAAGAAGCTGGCCGGCTGCACAAACCCGCCCCGCGAAGCGTGGCTGACCATGGAAAAGGGCGCGGCAAAACGTTTCATGGGCAGCCCGCGTGAAACGCTTGGCTCGCTCATGCTCAAGCCCGTGTTCGAACTTCGCATCGTCTACCATTTCCGGCGCGAGGATTTCCACCCGGCGCCCGGCGTGGATGTCGTTTTGCTCCACCTGAAAAGAAAAACGCCGCCGGATATCACGCGCGGTCAAATGCGCGCGTATGAACGCTTCCTTTCCTGCGGCTTGGGCGCGGGTTGCGCGGGGCTGCGGCGCATACTCAGTGCAAAGCAGCTCACCTATGCGTTGCGCGAGGCGAACGTGCCGCGCGACTTCACGCCCGATGAAGTGCTCTACACGCAATGGCTCTGCCTTTTCCGATGCTTTGCGCGTGTTACAAAGCTCTAAGCGCACGGCGCTTAGCAGAGTTTCATCGCCCAAAATCGCCTTTGAGCGTCAAAGCACGGCCGAATAACAATTGCGCATCCAGGCAACCCTAGGAGCATGAATGCTCCCGGAGGGTTGATGCTATGGCGCTGAACAAGGTCGACATTTGCGGGTTGGATACATCCAGCCTCCCAAGGCTCACACAACAGCAAAGCAGGGAATATCTGCTCAAAATCAAACAGGGTGATACGGAGGCGCGCGAGGAGTTTATCCGCGCGAACCTGCGGCTGGTGCTCAGCGTGATCCAGCGCTTTTCCGGCCGCGGCGAGCAGATGGACGACCTGTTTCAGGTGGGCTGCATCGGCCTGATCAAGGCGATCGAAAACTTCAACACCGAGCTTGATGTGCGTTTTTCAACCTACGCCGTGCCGATGATCATCGGCGAACTGCGTCGCTATCTTAGGGATAATACGGCCATGCGCGTGAGCCGTTCTTTGCGCGATACCGCCTACCGCGCGCTAAGGGTCCGCAACGAGTTGATGGACCGCTTTTCGCGCGAGCCGCGCCTGGCGGAGATCGCCAAGGAACTCGAGATGAGCGAGTCGGACGTCGCCTTTGCTTTGGAGGCCATTCAGGACCCCGTGTCGCTCTTCGAGCCGATCTATCACGACGACGGGGATGCGATCTTTGTCATGGATCAGGTGCGCGACGAGCGCGATTGCGACGATTGCTGGCTCGACGGCATCGCCATCGGGCGCGGGCTCGACCGCCTCGCCGAGCGCGAGCGGCACATCATCGAGCTGCGCTTCTTTCAGGGCCGCACGCAGATGGAAGTCGCGGAGGAGATCGGCATCAGCCAGGCGCAGGTTTCGCGCCTTGAGAAAAACGCTCTGAAGCACATGCGAAAATTCGTTTAAGAAGAGCCTCGCGCAATCTTTGCCGCGTGCCGTCCGCCTTGAATGCGGGCGGCTTTTGTGTTAATATATATTTGTATGGCGGCGTTTGCCGCACCACTTCTCTTGGAGGATACATTCTCATGAAAAAACTCGTTTCGGGGGTTCTTATTCTGCTTTTGGTTCTCGCGCTTGCGGCGCCCGTGCTCGCGGCCGGCAAAAAGGCGGACAGGAGCGTTGAGGGGAACCTCGTGAAAATCACCACGGCGGGGGATTTTGCGGCCGGCGAACTCGATGGCCTCGTCGTGGATGAAACCGTGGGCAACGGCGCGCTGCGCCTTAGCGAGGGTTCGGCTTCGGGTACGTTTGTGAGCGAAGTCATCGGCGTTGAGCCGTTTGAATACCTCGTGGCCTCCTGGAATGCCGATATGCCGCAGGGCGCGCAGCTTGAGGTATATGTGCGCGCCTATGTCGACACGCATAAGGAATGGAGTTCGTGGATGGGCTGGGGCAAATGGCGCGCGGATATCCGCCGCGGCTCCAGCGCCGATGAGGATTCGCTTGCATTTATGGATGTCGACACGCTCACCATCCTCGGCTCCTCCGGCGAAACTGCAAGCCTCGTGCAGATGAAAGCCGTGCTCACCGCCTCCGCGGCAGGGGAAAGCCCGGTGCTTCGCCAGCTTGCGGCGACCTATAAAAACACCCTCGAGGGGCAGGCGATCAAGCCCCTGGTCTTAGGGGCGGGCGAGCTGCCCGCAAGCGTGCGCCTCGATACGCCCGCCTATTCCCAGATGATCCGCAGGAACTCGATCGCAAACGTCATCTGCAGCGCAACGACCGTGTGCGTTTTGCTCAACGACCGGGGCGAGGATGCGATGCCCGAGGAGATCGCCCTCATCAACTACGATAAAAACTACGAGGGCTTTGGCAACTGGTCCTACAGCATAGCTGCGGCCGGCGCTTACGGGTATGACGCCTACTGCCAGTACGGCGACCTCGATCTTGTGCGCCGGGAACTTGCCGACGGCTATTCGGTGGGCCTTAGCGTGCGCTACTCGAACACCCCTTCGGGCAGCTACCCCTACCTCGAAAACGCGCCCACGAGCACCGCGGGCCATTTGATCACGATCACCGGCTATGAAACGGTCGACGGCGTCGATTACTTCTTTTCGAGCGATTCGGCCGCCGACAGCGACGCCGCGAGCTTCCGGCGTTACCGCGCGGATCAGCTCGATGCCGCCTGGGTTGGCCGCATGATGTATGTCGTGCATGAAAAAGAGGCTGCGCCCGCGTATCTGCCGGGCCGCATCGCAGCGGAGCTTGTACCCGCCGAGGGCACGCCGGGCTACTATGCGCTCATGGTCGATGGCGAGGTCGTGACGCTCGATTCGGGCCTCGATGGCAAAATGCTGCGCGGCGAGGGCGGCGGCACGATCGTTTCCTACATTGAGGAAGAAGCTGTGCCCGCCATGCCCGACAATGCGAAAACCACCGCCGCCAACCACCGCATGAGCTACGCCATCGGCGTGAAGGATGGGCTTTTGCGCATCGACACGGAGGGTTTCATGCGGGGCGCAAGCGGCCCGCGCACGCTGCGCGTGCTTGTGATGCTTAACAACGGCACTACCTATGAGGCTGCGCTCGCGCTTGAAGCCGCGCCCGAAACGCCCGCGCCCGCGCCGGAGCCGACGCCCGCGGAAACCGAGGCAGCGGCCCCCGTGGCGCCCGAAGAACCGGGGACGCCCGTTAAAACAGGTAACGGCGCGCTGTATGCGATCCTTGGCGCGGCAGCGCTCGCGGTGATTGCGATTGTTGCGCTCGCCGTGAAAAAGAACGGCAAAGCAAAGAAATAACACCGGCAAAACTCTAGCATAAGGCGGGCGCGCATGCGATGAAGAGAATTTATATCAACGACGGCTGGCGCTTCCATCGGGAGGCGGAAAATGGGGCGCGGGGCGCTGCGGGCCGGGAAGAAGCCGTGCGCCTGCCGCACGCCAACACGCTGCTCCCCTACAATTACACCGCGGCGGAAGAGTATCAGTTCGTATCCATCTACGAGCGCACGCTGATCGCGCCGCTTTCGTGGAGCGGCATGCGGGTACTGCTCACCTTTGAAGGGGCGGCGCATCGGGCGGAGGTCTTCCTCAACGGCAAGGGCATCGCCGCCCACGCGTGCGGCTACACGGCCTTCACCGTGGAGCTCACCGACCTTTTGCGCCTTGGCGGGGAAAATGGGCTTCTCGTGCGCCTTGACAGCCGCGAAAGTCTCGACCAGCCCCCCTTTGGCGGACGGATCGATTATTTGACCTATGGCGGGCTCTATGGCGAAGCTTACCTCGAGCTTGCGGGGGAAGCGTTCATTGCCGATGTGTTCGCCGCGACGCCCGAGCTTGACGAGCTGCGCGCCGATGTGCGCCTCGACGGGCGCCTGCCCGAAGGGGCGCGATTGCGCGCGGCACTCTCGGATGAGGCGGGGCAGATCGTTTTTGAGGGGGAATACCCCGCAAAGGATATGCTGCGCATTGGGGAAACCATTCCCGATGTGCGGCCGTGGAGCTGCGACGCGCCCAATCTTTACACGCTCGGACTCACGCTCGCCGGGGAAAACGGCGCGGTGATCGATGTGAAGCGCACGCGCGTGGGCTTTCGCACGGCGCGCTTTAAAGCGGACGGGTTCTATCTCAACGGGCAAAAGCAGAAGCTTCGCGGCCTCAACCGCCACCAGAGCTACCCCTACATCGGCTACGCCGCGCCCGCTTCCCTGCAGCGCTTTGACGCCGAGGTGCTGCGCTTCGAACTCGGCCTCAACCTCGTGCGCACCGCGCATTACCCGCAGTCGCGCCACTTTCTCGACCGCTGCGATGAAATCGGCCTCATCGTGTTTACGGAGATCCCCGGCTGGCAGCACATCGGCGGGGAAGAGTGGAAAGAGCGCGCGCTCGAAAACGTGCGGGAGATGATCCTTCAAAACCGCAGCCACCCCTCGATCGTGCTCTGGGGCGTGCGCATCAACGAATCGCAGGATGACGACGCGTTCTACATTAAAACAAACGCCCTTGCGCATGAGCTTGACGACACGCGCCAGACTTCCGGCGTGCGCTACCTTGAAAAGAGCAGTTTGCTCGAGGATGTTTACGCTTACAACGATTTTTCGCACACGGGCGGCAACCCGGGTCTTCGAACGAAGCGCTCCGTCACGCCCAACCCGCGCAAGGGCTACATCGTGAGCGAATACAACGGCCACATGTTCCCCGCAAAGGCGTTCGACTCTGAAGCCCACAGGCTTGATCATGCGCTGCGCCACGCCAATGTCCTCGAGGCGATGTACGAAGCGCCGGATGTCGCGGGCTGCATCGGCTGGTGCATGGCAGATTACAACACCCATGCGGACTTTGGCAGCGGGGATGGCGTCTGCTATCACGGCGTCATGGATATGTTCCGCAACCCAAAGCTTGCCGCCGCCGTTTACCGCACGCAGGCGGAGGGGGAAGTGGTGCTTGAACTCTCCTCCACGATGGATATCGGCGAGCATGCCGCCTCGAACCTCGGGGAGATTTATGCTTTTACCAACGCCGACGCGGTGCGCCTTTACAAGGCGGGCGCATATGTGGGCGAGTTTTTGCCCGAGCGCAAGCGCTTTGGACACATGCCGCACCCGCCCGTGGCGATCGACGATCTCATCGGCGACCTGCTCGAAAAGAACGAAGGCTTTCCTAAAAAAGTGGCGGACAAAGTCCGCGCGCTGCTGCTCGCCATCGCAAAACACGGCCTTTCGGGGCTGCCCCTTGCGGCTAAGGCGAAAGCCGCGGAACTCATTTTGCTGCACGGGCTGACGTTCGCCGACGGCGCGCGCCTCTATGACGATTATGTCGGCGGCTGGGGCGCGCAGGCCGTGACCTGGCGCTTTGAGGCGCTGCAGGGGGGAGAGGTCGCCGCGATCGTCGAACGCGGCGCTGCGCGCGACGTGGCGCTTGAGGCGGGGGCCGACCATACTGACCTTCGCGAGGGCGCGAGTTACGACATGGCGCTCGTGCGCATCCGCGCGGTGGACGCTTCAGGCAGCCTGCTGCCCTATTTTCAGGAGCCGGTGGAGCTTTTTACCGAAGGGCCGATCGAGATCGTCGGCCCGCGGATCGTGAGCCTCAAGGGCGGCATGTTCGGCACGCTCGTCAAAACCGTAGGCCTGGTGGGGGAAGCAAAGCTCACCCTCCGAACGGCCGGCGCTGCGCCCGCGAGTGTTTCGTTCACCGTGAGGTAAGGGAAACCCATGGCGCGGCGGGATGGTCAAAATTCTCCCGTGCGTTATTGACACGCAAGACCCTTTCTGCTAAAATACGTTATTGTCGGCATGAGCGCGGCGGGGCCGCGCCGCCGCATGCGGCTCCGCCGGGAGATTGAGCGCCTGTAGCTCAGTTGGATAGAGTAACGGCCTTCTAAGCCGTGGGTCCAGGGTTCGAGTCCCTGCGGGC
>CAZJIS010000010.1:0-36842 GCA_964546125.1 uncultured Clostridium sp. | reverse complement strand
GCCGCGTTTCGGGCACAATGCGTGTCGTAACGGGCTTTCTGCCGGGGGGCAGCTCATCGAGCACGCTCAGGTCAAGATCGCCGTAGAGGATGAGCGAGAGCGTGCGCGGGATGGGCGTGGCGCTCATAATAAGGGTGTCCGGCGCGCTCCCCTTTTGGGCGATGGCCGCGCGCTGGCGCACGCCGAAGCGGTGCTGCTCGTCGGCGATCACGAGGCCGGGATCGCCGAGCGCAAGCCCTTCGGAGATGAGCGCGTGCGTGCCGACGACCGCGCGCGGTTTTTCGGCGATGCGCGCGAGCGCCCCGCGCCGCTGCGCGGCCTTCATGCCGCCGGTAAGCAGCACCGCGTCTTCCCCGAACACCGTTTGAAGGGTTTGGTGATGCTGCGCGGCGAGGATCTCCGTGGGCGCCATCAGCGCCGCCGTTTTGCCGTTTTGAAGGGCGACATACATCGCGAACATCGCGACCATCGTTTTGCCGCTGCCCACATCGCCCTGCAAGAGCCGGTTCATTTGCGCGGGGGACGCCATATCCCCGGCGATCTCGTCGATCGCGCGCAACTGCGCCGCGGTTGGGCGATAGGGCAGCTTTTTTAAGTATTCTTCCTTCAACCCCCGCGTTTGAAACGCGATGCCCGGCGTTTGCCGGCGCTCGTTTCGCAAAAGTTCGATCATCAGCGAATAGAGCAGCATGTCTTCAAACGCAAGGCGCCGCCGCGCTTCCTGGAGCGCTGTGAAATCCGCGGGCGCGTGCAGGTCCGCAAACGCCTTGGCGCGCGGCAAAAGCGCGTAGCGCGCGAGGATCTCCGCGGGCAGCGTTTCATGAAGCTCCGCCATGCAGCAGGCAAGCGCCGCGCGCGCAGCCTCGCGCATCAGCTTTTGGGAAACGCCCGGCGCGGGATAAACCGGCACGATGCCCGGAAGCTCTTCGTAAAACGACGCGTTCAAGAGCTTGAGCCCGCGCCTTTTATCGACCTTGCCGCAGGCAAAAGCCGTGACGCCGGGTTTTACGGACTGCGCCCGGTAAGGCTGGTTGTACCAAACCAGTTCGAGCTTGCCCGCGGAATCCTGCGCGCGGGCGACGGTCATCACGAGCCCGCCACGCACGCGCACCTGCCGCGCGGGGCCTTCGATGCGCACGCGCACGGCGGCTTCCGCTCCGTGCTCGCAGAGGCACAGGGGGCTTTCTTTGGAAAAATCGAGGTAATCCCGCGGCGCGAAGCGCACGAGGTCCATCAAAGAGAAAAGGCCCAGCTTACCGAGCGCTTCCGCGCGGCGCGGGCCGATTCCCCTGATGCTTGTGAGCGGCTTTTCAGCCATGTTATTCGACCGATATGAAGTAGTAATAGAGCGGCTGCCCGCCATATTGCACGGTGAATTCGCCGCGCGGGTATTCGGCGGCCGCAAGGTCGACAACGGCCCTGGCGTTGGCTTCATCCATGCCCTCGCCAAAGAAGAGCGTCACGATCGCGTCGCCGTTTTTTTGGTCCATCATGCGCCGCAAAAGGCGCAGCGTCACATCGTCCACGCTCGTGCCGACCTCGGCGATCTCGCCGCCGGTGAGGCCGATGATGTCGCCCTCGGCGATGGCCGTGCCGTTGATCTTCGAGTCGCGCACGGCGTAGGTGACGCTGCCCGAGAGCACCTCGTTCATGGCGTCTTCCATTTGCGCGGCGTTGTCGTCGGCGGGAACGTCCTCGCTAAAGGCGAGCGCCGCGGCGATGCCCTCGACCATCGTGCGGGTCGGGATGACCTTGACGGTGCGCTCGCTCATCTGCGCGGCCTGCTTTGCGGCAAGCAGAATGTTGGGGTTATTGGGCAGCACGAAAACATTGCGCGCGTTGGCCTTGCGGATCGCGCGGCCGATGCTCTCGGTGCTCGGGTTCATGGTCTGCCCGCCGGGGATCACGCCCGAAACGCCCAGGGCCTTGAATACCTCGTCGAGACCCGGGCCGGCGCTGACGGCGACCACCGCGTTCTCGCGCTCGTTCTTTTTGAGGTTTTCGAGCAGCGCCCGGTTCTGTTCGCGCATATTGTCAATTTTGATGCGGTCCACCTCGCCAAGGCGAAGCGCCAGTTGGAGGATCTTGCCGGGGTAGTTGCTGTGCACATGCACCTTGATGAAGCCCTCGTCATTGGCGACGACTACGGAATCGCCTATCTTCATGAGCTTTTCGCGGAACTTCTCGAGATCGGCCTCGCAAAACGTATCATCCAAGCGGATGATGAAAAATTCCGTACAATAACCGAATTCGATCTCGTCAAGCCCCTCGAGGTCCGCGCTTTCCTCGGAGAACATCGCGTGGGCAAAGGGAGAGTCCTCCTCTACATAATCGTCGACCTCCTCGCCGTCGAGCACCATCTTGAAGCCGCGCAAAATGGTGAGCAATCCCTTGGCGCCGGAGTCTACAACGCCCGCCTCTTTGAGGACGGGCAGCATTTCGGGCGTGCGCCGGAGCGCCGCCTCGCCGCTCTCGAGCATCACGTCGATAAGTTTATACACGTTCGCGCCCGCAGCTTCCGCCTCGGCCATAGCTTCGGCCATCATGCGCGCAACGGTGAGGATCGTGCCCTCCTTGGGCTTCATGACCGCCTTGTAAGCGGCCTCCGCCCCCATCGCAAGCGCCGAAACGAGCGCCGCCCCGTCCATTTCATCTTTTCCGGAGAGGGCTTTGGCAAAGCCGCGGAATATCTGGGAGAGGATGACGCCGGAGTTGCCGCGCGCGCCCCTGAGCGAACCGAGCGAAGCGGCGGCCGCCACATCGCAGACCTTGTCGCTTTTGACTTCCTTGATTTCGCGCACGGCGCTTTGCATGGTCATAAACATGTTGGAGCCCGTGTCGCCGTCGGGCACGGGGAACACGTTGAGCGCATCGATGTGCGCCCGATTCTTATCCAGCAGCGCCGTGCCCGTGAGGAGCATATCCCTGAGCAGGACCCCGCCGATGGTCGTGTTTTCCAATTCTTTTACCTCCCGGAGCGCGCGAAAGCCGCGCGCCCGCTTTCCTGAAAGCTTACGCGCGCACGGCCTCCACATGGATGTTGACGTTTGCAACCTTAAGCCCCGTCAATTCCTCCACGCGATAGCGCACGTTGTCGATGGCGTTCTGCGCCACCGCCGGCAAGGACGCGCCGTAGATCAGCGTCACAAACAGGTCGATGTCGATCTGATCCTCGCCGAGCGTGGTGATCTTCACGCCGCGCCTTTGATTGTCCCCCCCGACGATCTGCCAGAGCTGATCGCCGGCGGTCTTGGCGCTCATTCCGACGATGCCGTAGTTCTCCGTCGCCGCATAGCCGGCGATGGTCGCCACGATTTCGTCCGAAATGGCAATTTTGCCCAGTTCGTTCATAATGATTCCCGGCATTCGTTACCCCCCCTTTGATCGATGGATGATTCCGTAGTAAATTTTATTGTAGCGCATTTTTTATTATGTGGCAAGATTCGCGTCTTCACCCGGCGCGGCGCCTTTTTCAAGCGCAAGGAGAAGCTCTTTTGCAGGAAGGCCCGCGCCAAATCCCGTGAGCGCCCCCGTGGCGCCCACCACGCGGTGGCAGGGGATCAGAATGAGGATGCGGTTGGCGTTGCACGCCCCGCCCGCCGCGCGCGCGGCTTTCGGGTTGCCCGCGGCCACAGCAAGCTCGCCGTAGCTGCGCGTTTGCCCATAAGGAATGCGCAAAAGCTCCCGCCAGCAAGCCGCCTGAAACGGCGTTCCTCCATAAACAAGCGGGATGTCGAACGCACGGCGCCGCCCTTCAAAATATTCGCGAAGCTCTTGGCGAAGCTTTATGAAAAGCTCCGTTTCCCGCGCCTCTCCCCCGGCCGGCATGCTTTCGGGGCAGCCGAGGTAGGCGAGCGCGCCGTCCTCCTCCATGGCCGCAAGGCGGCCCACAGGCGTTTCAATCAGGGTGAAGAAGCGCATATTGCCCGTTCCTTTCGCGTTTCGATATGCTATAATACCTTAAGTCCACAAAGAATGCAAACCGGAGGTATTCATGAGACCCATTGAAGCAAAAGCGATCGCCGCGATACGCGTGCTCGCAGCCGACGCGGTTCAAAAAGCAAACAGCGGCCACCCGGGCATGCCCATCGGCGCGGCTCCCATGGCCTACGCGCTCTGGAGCGCCATGCGGCACGACCCCAAGCACCCCGAATGGCCGGGCCGGGACCGCTTCGTGCTCTCCTCCGGCCACGCCTCCATGCTCGAATACGCATTGCTGCATCTTTATGGCTATGGCCTCACGATCGAAGACCTCAAGGAATTTCGTCAATACGGAAGCCTTACCCCGGGCCACCCCGAGCAGGGTCACACGCCCGGCGTCGAGGCGACGACCGGCCCGCTCGGCCAGGGCTTTGCGATGGCCGTGGGCATGGCCATGGCCGAAGCGCACCTTGGGGCGCGCTTCAACCGCGAAGGCTTCCCGGTCGTCGATAACTACACATTCGCCATCATGAGCGACGGCTGCATGATGGAGGGCATCACCAACGAGGCGGCAAGCCTTGCGGGAACGCTGAAACTTCACAAGCTCATCGCCCTTTACGACAGCAACCACATCACCATCGAGGGGGGCACGGACCTTGCGTTCACCGAGAATACGGCCGCGCGCTTTGCTTCGCTCGGCTGGCAGGTGATCACCATCGCCAACGGCGAGGACATCGACGCGGTGGGCCTCGCGATCGAGGAGGCGAAGCGTGAAACCGAACGGCCCACGCTTATCATCGTGAAAACCGAAATCGCGCGCGGCACGCTTAAACAAGGCAGCCACGCAAGTCATGGCGCGCCGCTTGGCGAGGATGTGATCGCCGACATGAAGGCCCGGCTCGGGTGGACGCTCCCCGCGTTTGAAATTCCCGAGGAGGTATATGCCCACTTTGAACTGCTCGCTTTGCGTGGCGCAAAGGAAAAAGAAGCTTACGACGCGCTCTTTGCGCGCTATGAAGAAGCCTACCCCGCGCTCGCGGCGGAGCTTGCCGCCTGGCGCGCGGGCGAAATTCCCGCCGAGGCGCGCGCGGCGCTTGAAAGCGTGCGGGCGGATGCCCCCAAGGCCACGCGCGTTTGTTCCGGCGCTTCGCTCAACGCCCTGTTTTCTAAAATGCCCAACCTGTTTGGCGGCAGCGCGGACCTCGGCCCCTCCAACAACACGGAGCTCAAGGGCAGCGCGTTCTTCTCCCCCGCATCGCCCGAGGGCTGCAATATCCACTTTGGCGTGCGCGAGCTTGCGATGGCCGCCATTGCAAACGGCATCGCGCTCTACGGCGGCCTGCGCGCGTTTTGCGCGACGTTTCTGGTGTTTGCCGATTATGTCAAGCCCGCGCTGCGTTTAAGCGCGTTGATGAAGCTGCCGGTTTTCTACATCCTCACGCACGACAGCATCGGCGTGGGCGAAGACGGCCCCACGCACCAGCCCATCGAGCAGCTCGCTTCGCTGCGCGCGACGCCCGACGTGCTCGTGTTCCGTCCCGCGGATCAAACCGAAACGAACTGCGCCTACCTCAGCGCGCTCGCGGCCAGGGGCCCGAGCGTATTCGCCCTCTCCCGCCAGAACCTGCCCCAATTGCCCGACTCCGGCGAGGGGGCGCTTCGCGGCGGCTACATCCTGCGCGACCCGCACGACGGCAAGCCCGACGTCATCCTCATGGCTTCCGGCTCGGAGGTGGAGCTTATCTACAAGGCGGCGGACATCCTTTCTGTGCGCGGCTACACGGCGCGCCTCGTGTCGATGCCCTGCCTGGACCTGTTCCGCATGCAGCCCCGCGCATATCAGGAAAGCGTTTTGCCCCCCGAACTTCGCCGCCGCGTCGCGGTTGAAGCGGGCGCGACGCTCGGCTGGCACCGCTACACGGGGCTTGATGGAACCGTGCTCGGCATAGACCATTTCGGCGCTTCGGGGCCTGCCAAAACGCTGTTTACGGAGCTTGGCTTCACCGCGGACGAGGTCGCCGGCGCGGCGCTTCGGCTGCTCGAACAATAAATAAAGGAGAGGCAAGGTGCTCAGCGAGCTTCTTTCGGGCTTTGCCTCCGTGTCGATCATCGGCATGTGCAAAAACGCCGGGAAGACGACGGTGCTCAACCGCATGATCCGCGAGTTTCGCGATGCGCCCACGACGCTTGCCCTCACCTCCATCGGACGGGACGGGGAGGCGATCGACGTCGTCACCGGCACGGCGAAGCCCGGCATTTTCCTTTACGAAAACACGCTCGTCGCAACCGCCGAGGACATGCTCCCCCTGTGCGATGTCACGCGGGAGATCGTCGGCACGACCGGCTATTCGACGCCGCTTGGCGACGTGGTGCTCTTCCGCGCGCGAAGCGACGGCAGCGTGCAGCTTGCCGGCCCTTCGATGACGGCGCAGCTCATAGCCCTGACGGATGCTTTTGCCGCCCTTGGCGCGGATATGACCGTTATCGACGGCGCGCTTTCGCGAAAATCCCTCTGCGCGCCGGCGGTGAGCCAAGCAAGCGTTCTTTGTACGGGCGCGTCCTATTCAAAAAGCATCGACGTCCTTGTGGACGATACGGCCTATGCCGCAAACCTTTTGACGCTGCCGCGCCAATCCCTCTGGAGCGAAGCCGAACTTGCGGATGACAGTGCCCCCAAGGTGCGCCTGCGCCTTAAAGGCGGCGAGGTTCTGCCCTTGGAAACGACGCTCGCGGATGCGCTGCGCGCGCCTTCTTATGAGGGCGTCGAGGGCGTTTTCATCGCGGGCGCCGTAACCGAGGCGATGCTCCGCCCGGTGCTGCAAAGCGGCGCAAAAATTGAGGGCGTGGAGTTTGCGGCCCTTGACGGCAGCAAGCTGCTCTTCCCCCGCGATGTGAGCGAGAAGCTCGCTTTGCGCGGCGCGAAGCTCGCCGTGGCACGCCCCGTGCATGTGGCGGCGATCACCGTGAACCCCGTTTCCGCCTATGGTTATGATATGGACCCCCGCGAACTGCTCGTTCGCATGCGCGAGGCCGTCAATGTGCCTGTGCTCGATGTGATGAACGAAAACGGAGGACTCGCATAATGCGCTATGACCAGCAGCACGACATCGGCTTTCGCTACGCGCTCGACCTGCTCGCGCCCGCTTCCCCTTACGGGCGCAAAAAGATTGCGCAGCTTCGCTTCTTTGCCCCCGGCGAGCGGGCGGAGCTTACCCGCCAGCTCGAGAACGTTTACAAAACCCTCCGCTGCCTCGAACGCCTTGCCCCAGCTTACGAAAAGCTCGAACTCTACCTGATGCCGCTCAAGGATATCCGCCGCTCGGTCGAAGCCTGCCGCACGGCGGCGCTCTCCGAAACGGAGCTTTTCGAGCTCAAGCGCTTCTGCCTGCAAAGCGAGCTGATCGCGCCCGCGTTCGCGGCAATCCGCGAGGAAAGCGGCCTTGTGGGCATCGACATTCGCGCGCAAAGCGAGGCGCGCGCTTTGCTCGACCCCGAAAACACCCGCGCCGCCACGTTCTATTTGCCGGATACTTCCTCGGAGGAGCTTCTTTCTATCCGCAAAGAGAAGCGCGCGCTTGAGGAGCAGCTGCGCCGCGCCGAAAGCCGAAGCGAGCGCGAGAGGCTCACCGCCCTTCGCGCCGAGGCCGCCGCGCGCGAAGATGCGCAAGAGGCACGCCTGCGCGAAGGGATCTGCCTGAGCCTGCGCCCACATCTCGACGGGCTTCTCGCTTGCATGGACGCCATCGCCGATGCGGACTTCACCATCGCCCGCGCCAAGCTCGCGCGCGCCTGTGGCGGCTGCCGCGTGGAGTTCACCGAAAATGAAATCGATTTTGCCGATATGACCAACCCGCGCGTCGCGGATTCGCTCGCCGGGCGCGGCGGCGCGTTCACGCCGGTTTCATTCCAAACCGGGCCGGGCGCGGCGCTCATCACGGGCGCGAACATGGGCGGCAAGAGCGTCGCCCTCAAGACGCTCGCCCTCAACGCGCTTCTTGTCAAAGCCGGCATGCTGCCCTTTGCAAAGCGCGCGCGGCTGCCCCTGTTCGACGGCATTTTCCTCGTCGCCGAGGATGGCGAGGATGTCGAGCGCGGCCTCTCGAGCTTCGGCGCGGAGATCACGCAGTTCAACCACGTGCTCGCATCGGCCCTCGCCTCCCTCGGCATCTGCCTCGTGCTTCTCGATGAGTTCGCGCGCGGCACCAACCCCGAAGAGGGGGCGCTGATCGTGCGCGCGATCACGCGGCGCCTGGGCGCGCTCGATCACATCAGCGTTTTAACCACGCATTACGACGGCGTAGCCCGCTTTGCCGGCGTGCATTATGAGGTGGTGGGCCTTCGCGATATGGACGTTTCGTCCGTTGCGGCCGAGATCGCCGCAAGCGGCGGCCACGGCGCGAAAGTCATCGCCCGGCACATGAACTATGGCCTCTACCGCACCGAGGGCCGCGAAAGCTGCCCGCGCGACGCGCGCAACATCTGCATGCTGCTCGGCATGGATGAGGCAATTCTAAAAGACATCTCGTGGGAGTGCAGGGTCGGAGAGTAGAGAAGCGTTGAGGCTCCGCCTAAACCTCGCTTAACCCCAAGAACCCTTTAGGAACTCCGATGGAGGGGCGCGGAAGCCAAGCCCCGCAGCCCATTGCAAAATACGCGCCGCGGCGTGGACCGGGCGCCGCAAGGAGAGAAAAGCACATGCATTGCACAAGGAAAGTGACGCCCGACATCGTTTCGGTGGGCGGCAACGACAGGAGGCTTAGCATGTTCGAGGGCGTTTATTCCGTGCCCGCGGGCGTGTCGTATAATTCCTACCTGATTCTCGATGAGAAGACCGTGCTCTTCGATACGGTCGATAAGGCCGTGGCCCGCACGTTTTTCGAAAACGTCGCGCACGCGCTCGGCGGGCGGCCGCTCGATTATCTGGTCGTTCAGCACATGGAGCCGGATCATTCCGCAACGCTGCAGGAGCTGCTGCGCCGTTACCCGGAAACGACGCTCGTGTGCACGAAGCTCGCGCTCGCGATGACGGCGCAGTTTTTTCACGAAGACCTTTCCCACCGCGCGCTCGTGGTGAGCGAAGGGCAAAAGCTTTGCACCGGGAAGCACGAGCTGACCTTTTTGATGGCATCGATGGTGCACTGGCCCGAGGTGATGGTCACTTACGACAGCTTCGCGCGCGCTCTCTTCTCGGCGGACGCATTTGGGGTGTTCGGCGCGACCAACGGCGCGCTCTTTGCCGATGAAGTGGATTTTTATGGCGATTATTTGCCCGAGGCGCGCCGCTATTACTGCAACATCGTGGGCAAGTACGGCGCGCAGACCGAGGCGCTGCTCAACAAGATGCGCGCGCTCGACATCGCTTTGGTGTGCCCGCTGCACGGCTTCGTGCACCGGAGGGACTTTGCGCGTTATTTTGCCTATTATGAAAAATGGAGCGCTTACGCGCCCGAAGAACCCGGCGTGATGATCGCCTACGCCTCGATTTACGGCAACACCGAAAACGCGGCCGAAGCGCTCTCGTGCAGGCTGCGCGAGCGGGGCGTCGCAACCATGATGTTCGATGTTTCGGTCACGCCCGCCTCCGAAATCGTGGCGGCGGCGTTCCGCTTCAGCCATCTTGTGTTCGCCTCGCCCACCTACAACGCGGGCGTGTTCATCACGATGGAAGAGCTTTTGCGCGCCATCGTTTCCCACAACCTGCAAAACCGCACCGTGGCGCTGATCGAAAACGGCTCGTGGGCCCCCGCGAGCGGCAAGCTCATGCGCGCTCTGCTCGGGGAGCAAAAGGGAATGAACTTCCTCGAGGCGAAAGTAACGATCAAATCTTCGCTCAAACCCGGGCAGGAGGCTGAAATCGAAGCGATGGCGCAAGCCATCGCGGACTCCGTAAACAAAAACTAAAGCTCGAAAACCTCGCCGGCTTCATCCCTTCGGGCGAGGCCGATGAAGAAGTCCTCGTCGGAAATATCCGCCGCGCGCAGCGCCTGGCGGACCGTTTCCACGGCGAGGGCTTCGATGTTATTGTCTTCGCTTAAATGCGCGAGCACGGCGCGGCGCACGCCCGTGCCGTAAAGGCGGATGAGCGCCTCGGCGCAGCATTCGTTCGAGAGATGTCCCTCACGGCCGAGGATGCGCCGCTTGAGCGGGTAGGGGTAAGCCCCGGCCTTGAGCATATCTTCATCGTGGTTGGATTCGATCATCAAAAGCCCGCTGCCGGCGGCGGCGGCGAGCAGGTCGTCGGTAAAGCAGCCGATGTCGGTCATGACGGTGAGCTTTGCTATGCCGTCGGAAATGGCGTAGCCCACGGATTCCGCCGCGTCGTGCGGCGTGGGAAACGGGTAAATGTTGAGGCCGCCGATATAAAAATCCCGCCCGGTTTCAAACACGCGCATCTGCCGGGGCGGAATCTTGCCGATTTGGGGCAGCATCGCCTCCCAGGTGCGCTCGTTGGCGTAGACCGGCACGCCATAGCGGCGCGCGAATACGCCCACGCCCGCGACATGGTCGCCATGGTCGTGGGTGACGAGCAGCGCGTCGATCTTTGCGGGGTCCTCCCCGCACGCGCGCAGCGCATAAGCAATCCGCTTGCCGGGAAGCCCCGCGTCTATAAGCAAACGGACGCCGCCCCCCTCGGCGAACGATGCGTTGCCGGAAGAACCGCTGTACAGCGGGCTAAAACGCATATGCGCCTCCTTTAAACCGAAAGCCCCCGCCGGGGCATTATTTGTGATAAGGCTCGTTGGCGTTGATGCGAAACGCGCGGTAGACCTGCTCGAGGAGCATTGCGCGGAAAAGCTGGTGCGGGAAGGTCATTTCCGAAAACGAAAGCGTGAAATCCGCGCGCGCGAGCGCTTCGTCCGAAAGGCCGAGAGAACCGCCGATGAGAAACGCCACGCGGCCGCGGCCCGTGCCCTCCCACAAAGCGAGCTTTTGGGCGAACGCCTCGCTCGAAAGCCGGGCGCCCTCGGGCGCGAGCGCCACGACGAAATCGCCCTCCGCCGTTTTTTCCAAAAGGCGCGCGCCCTCGAGCCGCTTCACCTGCGCGCGCTGCGCGGGGCTGAGCGTTTCGGGCGCTTTTTCTTCGGCCACTTCGGTGATTTCAAGCCGCGTGTAGCGCGCAAGGCGCTTTTCATATTCGGCGCAGGCAAAAAGCCAGTGTGCCTCGCGCAGCTTCCCAACGCAAAGGAGCTTGATCACGCCTTGAGCCCTTTGCCGTCCATGCCCTGCTTGCCGGGCACCACATCCGCCTTGGATTGCGTATAATCCACCTTCGAGAAGCCCTGCCCCATCACTTCGCTCGCGCTCGTGAGCACCGCGAACGCGCAGGGATCGAGCCGCTTGAGGATATCTTTTAGTTTATACACCTCGCGCGGGAGCACAACCGTCATCAGCACGCCTTTTTCGGTTTGCGCGAACATGCCCGTGCCGCGCAGCAGCGTGACGCCGCGGTTCATTTCGCGCATGATGGCCTCGGCCACCGGGCCGGGGTCGTCGGTGATGATGTAAAAGATGCTTGCCCGGTTAAAGCCGTGGATGATCTGATCGCTGACCCATGAATAGAGCACGATTACGATGGCGGCGTAAATGCCCATCTCAAAGCTTTTGAACACGACCATCGCGGCGATGACGATCATGCCGTCCACGATCATGTACATCGTGCCGAGGGATACCTGTTTGAATTTGGTGACAAGCATTTTAATCAAAAGGTCCGTGCCGCCCGTCGAGCAGTCCGCGCGCGCCATCACGGCGATGAATACGCCGTAGCACACCCCGCCGCAGACGGAAGCGACGAGCAAATTGTCCGTCACCGTGGGCAAGAAGGCGAGAAGGTCCGTCGTCCCCGCATACACGAGCGCCGCGATAGCGGTCGTGATCATATACGCGCGATCCTTTACGAAAACCGCCCACAGGAAAATGGGCACATTGCACAGCAGCACAAAAAGGCCGATGGGGATGTTGATGAAGTTCACAACGATGATGCCAAGCCCCGTGAGCCCCCCACCCGCGATGTTGTTGCCCGCGAGGAACAGCCGCAGCGTAAGCGAATAGCCGAAGTTTGCGATGCACATGAGAAGCATGCGCTTCGCGTAGCCGAGCACCTGCTGCTTGGTGTATTTGGCCCGGAGCCGGTCGAAAAGTTTCATGTTACCGCCTTTTGCCGCGCTTCCGGGCGCGGCGCTGCCCCGGGTGCGCTCAGTTGAGAACAAAGCCGAACGAGGCGAGAATATCGCCCGCCTCGCCGGTGGCGAAGTAATCGAGGAACGACAGCGCAGCTTCCCTGCGATCGCTCCTGTTAAGAAGCGCCGCCTGGTAAACAACGCCCGCGTCATCCGCGGGGGAAAGCGTCAATGCGCTCGGCCCGGCAAAATCGCGGTCCCCGAGGAACTCCGCCCCCGCGGGGATGAACAGGTCGCAATAAGCGCCATCGTCCAGCTCTTGCTTGAGTTCGCCGGACGCGCCGAATTTGAGCAGCACCTCGGAGGAGGCGTAGTAATAGGGGTTGGGGTCCTCCTTGGTGGAAGGGGTTGTGTAGGCTTTGGCTAACCCGGTGATGACCGCTTCGAGGGCCGCGTCCGCATAGATGGTGATCTGCCGGTCGGGCTTTTTCGGCGCGGCCCCGGTGCAGGCCGTAAGGGTCAGCGCGAGAAGGGCGGCTAAGGCGAGGGCGAAGGTCTTTTTCATATAGATCTCCTTATGGATTGGTAAGGCCGCCGCAGCGGGCGGCCCCTGTGCGCGGATAAGCATATCATTTTATCACCGGGACGGCAAAAACACAATCGCCGCGCAGAGGGAGCGTCATTGATCCGCGGCCTTTCGCGCAGCCAGAACCGTGTGCGCGAGCAGCACGGCGTTCGTGAGCGCGCCCACGCCGCCCGGCACGGGTGAAAAGTTCAGCGCCGCGGCCTGCGCCGCGGGCGAAAGATCGCCGACGAGCGCGCCGTTTTGCTCGTTGATGCCGACGTCGACCGCCGTGCAGTTCTCCCCGATGTGCTCCGCCCCGACAAGGCCCGCCCTGCCCGCGCAGGCAATGAGGATATCCGCCGCGCAGCAAGCGCAGGCGAGGTCGGCGGTTTTGGTGTGGCAGATGGTCACCGTCGCATCGCGCGCAAGCAGCAGCGCCGCAAGCGGGCGGCCGACGACCGCGCTCCGGCCGACGATGGTCGCGCGCCTGCCCGCGAGCGGAATTTGATAATAATCGAGAAGCTTCACGACCGCCTCGGCCGTGCAGGGCGCATAGGCTTCGCCCGCGCCGAGGAAAAGCCGCCCGAGGCTTGCGGGGCTCATGCCGTCCACATCCTTTTTGGGGGAAATGAGCGAGGCGATGCGCAGTTCGTCGATGTGTTTGGGAAGCGGGCGGAACACGAGGATGCCGTGGATCTCCGGGTCCGCATCGAGGGAGGCCACCTCGCGGATGAGCGCGGAGGCTGTGCAGTCCTGCGGCAGAACAACGCTTCGCGTTTCGCAGCCGGCCTCACAAAAGCGCTTGCGGATGGCCATTTCGTAAGCAAGGTCGTCCGCGCGCTCGCCCGCGCGCACGATCGCAAGGCGCGGCACAACGCCGCGCGCCTTAAGCGCCGCGATTTCGGGGCGCAGGCTTTCGATGAGCGCCCGGGCTGCGGGCGCGCCCCTTAATTCCATTTCAGCCCCCGATCGAGGCGAGCAGCGAAGCATAGGCCTCCCGCCCCTGCGCCTCGCAGGTTTCGAGCAAAGCGCGCCCCTCTTCACAAAGTGAAGCCGCGCGCGTTTCATCCTCGACGCCCGGCAGGTTGATGAGCACGTTCATCCACGCGCCGCGCGCGGCGGCGGCGAGGCTGAGCGCCGCAACGCCAAGGTCGCTTGCGCAGTTGGCGTTGCTGTGCCCCACCAGCGAGAACGCAAGCGCCATACCCCCGTGGACAAAGCGCAGCGTTTCCATGGGCACTTCGGTCGCCACGAGCGTCGCCGCGGCGATGGCCGCGCGGCGCGCCGCGCTCTGCTCCTCCCCCTCCTTGGGGAGCTTATAGGCGGCGGCGATGCCGTCATACGCCTCGGTATCGCGATCGACCTGCGCCTCAAGCGCGCGGGCAAGCGCTTCCGCCTCTTTGGCGACGCGCTCGCACAGCGCCTGATCGTCGGGATATTTCTTTTTGCCGATGGTGAGCTTGGCGACCATCGACGCCAGGCCGCAGCCCTGCGCGCCGACGAGGGCGGCCGCGCTGCCGCCGCCCGGCGCGGGCGCGTCGGAAGCGACGGTTTCAAGGTAGGTTTGCACGGTCATTTCGGTGAGCTTCATGCTGTTCTCCTTATTTTTCGATCATTCAGGGAACGATCACAGTCTTGGCGAGGTTCGTGCCGAAGCGGTAGCACAGCGACTCCACATCGGGCGCATCCCAGAGGACGAGCGCGCCGCGTTTGCCTACTTCCACCGTGCCGCAAACCTCCCCGCGCCCCACGGCGCAGGCGGCATTGAGCGTAACGGCGGTGAGGATCTCCTCGGGCGTCATGCGGTATTTTAAGTAAGCAAGCGTCATGCACAGCCCAAGGTCGGGCGAGGGGCAGGAACCGGGGTTGAAGTCGGTCGCGACCGCAACGGGGATGCCGCGCGCGATCATCGCGCGCGCGTTGGCATAGCCCTTGTTGAGGTAGAGGCTCGTGCCCGGCAGGAGGATGGCCGTGACGCCGCCCGCGGCGAGCGCGTCCATGCCCTTTTCATCGGTCGCGAGCAGGTGCTCGGCGCTCACGACGCGCAATTCCCCCGCAAGTTCGCTGCCTCCCTGCGCCTCGATCTCATCGGCATGGATCTTCGCCTTCATGCCGTGGTGCATCGCAAAAAGCAAAACCGCGCGGGATTGTTCCACATCGAACACGCCCTTTTCACAGAACACATCGCAATATTCGGCAAGCCCCTCATGGGCGACGGCAGGGATCATCTCATGGCAGACGTAGTTCGTATACGCGTCCGCACGGCCCTGGTATTCGCGCGGCACCGCATGCGCGCCAAGGAACGTGGGGATTACGTCCACCCCGTGGGTTTCCTGCAGGCGGCGCACAACGCGCAGCTGTTTCAATTCGGTTTGCGTATCAAGGCCATACCCGCTCTTGATCTCCACGCTCGTAACGCCGCGCAAAAGCATCTCGTCGAGGAAGCGCAGGCTCTTTTCGCAGAGCTCGTCCTCCGAGGCGGCGCGCGTCGCCTCCACGGTGGAGAGGATGCCCCCGCCCGCGGCGAGGATATCGAGGTAGCTTGCGCCGGCAAGCTTGAGTTTTATCTCATGCTGGCGCCAGCCGCCGAACACCGCGTGCGTGTGCGAGTCCACAAGGCCGGGGGTCGCAAGGCAGCCGCCCGCGTCGATGATCTTCGTCCCCTCGGGGCAGGCGGGCAGCTCGCCGCCGCCCGTCACCGCGCGGATGACGCCGCCTTCGATGAGCACGGCCGCGTTTTTGATCTTTTTGTTCCGCCCCTGCGCCGCGCCGCGAAGGGGTTCCTTCCCCTCGGGCGTCTGCAAAAGGCCGATGTTTTGGACGAGCGTATGCCTAGACAATATGGTTCTCCAAAATCTGCCGCCCGGCGTCGAATTCTTCAAGTTGCAGGTAATATGCCGCGCTGTCGACGAGCGCGCGCATCGGCGCGAGCCCCACGATCTCCGTGCCGACGACCGTCACGCCCCAGCGGCGCGCTTCGGCGCGCACGAGCTCGAGCACGCGGTAGAGCGGCGTGCGCGAGCAATCGGTCATGTTGATCGAGACCTGCGCGAGGCCGCGCTCCTCGAGCATGACGCCGAGCGCCTTCACGCAGGCAAAGCCGCCCGAAGAACAGCGGATAACCTTGGCGATTTGCGAGGCGATTTTGACATCGGCCGTTGAGAGGTTGATGTTGAACGCCACAAGCGGCATGCGGCAGCCTACGGCCGTGACGCCCGCCGTGGGATGGATGGTCTTGCCGCCGAAGTCCGGCTCCCAGTCGCATTCCTTGACTTTTTCGGCCATGCACTCGAACTGCCCCTTGCGAATCGCGGCAAGGTTTTGGCGGCAGGGCGCGGAGGCGGATTCTTCATAGAGGAACACGGGGATGCCCGCTTCCTCCCATACGCGCGCGGCGAGCTTTTTAGAGAGATCGACCGTTTCTTCCTTCGTGATGCCGCGAAGAGGAATGAGGGGAATCACATCCACCGCACCCATGCGCGGGTGCTCGCCCCGGTGGTGGGTAAGGTCGATGAGCTCGGCCGCTTTTTTTGCGAGCTTCACGGCCGCCTCCACCACCGCCTCGGGTTCGCCCAGATAGGTGATCACGGTGCGGTTGTGGCTCTCATCGCTCGCGCAGTCGATGAGGGCGACGCCGGGCGTCCCGCGGATCTCGCGCACGACGGCTTCGATGATTTCGGGGTTTTTGCCCTCGCTGATGTTGGGCACGCATTCGACGATTCGTTCCATGTTATTTCATCCTTTCGGCAACGGTTTTTTGCACTAAACTTTCTTTTGCAAGGTAGGGCAGGGTGATTTGCGCCCGTCCCGTATGCTTGTCGTTATAGGCGGCGGCGGTTGAAATGCTGTTGGGGTTCCTCGCCCAGGACCTGCGCGCGACGCCGCTCATCACATCCCACATCATCGCGGAGCGGATGATCTCATCGACCCGCTCGCTCCCGTCGAGCACGAGGCCGAAGCCGCCGTTGATCGCCTTGCCGATGCCCACGCCGCCGCCGTTGTGGAGCGCCACAAGGCTCATGCCCCGCGCGGCGTTGCCCGCAAAGCACTGCACGGCCATGTCGGCCATGACGTTTGAACCATCCTTGATGTTCGAGGTTTCCCGAAACGGCGAATCTGTGCCGGAAACGTCGTGGTGGTCGCGCCCGAGCATCACGGGGCCGATCTTTCCTTCGCGCACAAGCTCGTTGAAGCGCAGGGCAATGCGCGTTCTCCCCTCGGCGTCCTGGTAGAGGATGCGCGCCTGCGTGCCGACGACGAGGCGGTTCTTGTTCGCATCGCGTATCCAAACCCAGTTGTCCCTGTCCTGAAAACGGCGCTCGGGGTCGATGCACGCCATCGCCGCCCGGTCGGTCGCCTCGAGGTCCTCGGGCTTGCCCGAAAGGCAGACCCAGCGGAACGGGCCGTATCCAAAATCGAAAAGCTCCGGCCCCATGATATCTTCCACATAGGAGGGGAAGATGAAGCCGTCCTTTTCATCGACGCCGTTTTTCGAAATTTCGCGCACGCCGCTGTCGTAAACGGCCTTCATGAAGGCGTTGCCGTAATCGAAGAAATATGCGCCGCGCGCGGCGAGCGTTTTCACCGCCTCGAAATGCCGGCGAAGGCTCTGGTCTACCTTGCGCGCAAACGCCGCGCGGTCGCGGTGGAGAAGCTCCGTGCGCTCTTCAAACGTCAGCCCCACGGGGCAGTAACCGCCCTCGTAGGCGTTGTGGCAGGAGGTCTGGTCGGAGAGCAGGTCGATCGGAATTTCGTGGGCGATGGCATATTCGAGAAGGTCCACGATGTTGCCGTGGTAGGCGACGGTCACGCTCTCGCGCTTTTTTAAGGATTCGCCGGCGATGGCGAAAACCTCGGCGAGCTCCGCGCTCGCGCGGTCTACCCAGCCCTGCGAAAGGCGGGTTTCGATGCGGCTTTGATCCACCTCGGCAAACACGCCCACCGCCCCCGCGATGGCGGCGGCCTTGGGCTGCGCGCCGCTCATGCCGCCAAGGCCCGAGGAAACGAAGAGCTTGCCCGCGAGGTCTTCCTTTTCCGAAATGCCAAGGAACTTGCGCCCCGCGCCGAGGATGGTGTTGAACGTGCCGTGCACGATGCCCTGCGGGCCGATGTACATCCAGCCGCCCGCGGTCATCTGCCCGTAGTTGGCCACGCCCATCTGTTCGGCGACCTCCCAATCGGCGGGATTATCGAACATGCCGACCATGAGGGCGTTTGTTAAAATCACGCGCGGCGCGGAAGGGCTCGAGGGGAAAAGCCCCAGCGGGTGGCCCGAAAGCAGCACAAGCGTCTGCTCGCGCGTGAGCTCTTCAAGATATTTTTTAATCAGGCGGTATTGCAGCCAGTTCTGGCACACGGAGCCGGTTTCGCCATAGGTCACAAGCTCGTAGGGGTAAAGGGCCGTTTCAAAATCGAGGTTGTTGTCGATCATCACCTGAAAGGCGCGGCCCTCAATGCAATTGCCGCGGTATTCATCGATAGGTTTGCCGTAAATGCGCCCCTCGGGCCGGTAACGGTAAGCGTAGATGCGCCCATAGGCGACAAGCTCATCCATGAATTCGGGCGCAAGCTTTTCATGCAGCGCCTCGGGCACATAACGAAGCGCGTTTTTGAGCGCGACTTCCGCTTGCGCGGCGCTGAGCCGGAAGCCCCGGTCGGGCGCGCGGCGCACGCCGGGCACAAAAGCTGGATAGGCGGGCAGCGCTTCGTCGAGCCGGATGCGCATGGCATTTTGAATGGCGGCGTTGTTCATCACATTTCCTCCTAAGTCAAGTCCGGGCAGGCGCTTCGCGCGGCGAGGTTCACCGCGCCCGTGCGGATGAGCGCCTCGGCGGCATTCAAACAAGGGTAGAGCACCACGTCCTCGCGGATGAAGGGCACGGCCTCGCGCACAGCGTCGTAAACCGCGCGCGTCGCGGGTGAAAGCCCCTCCGCCCCGCGCAGGTCAAGCGCCTGGCACGCGGCCGCAATCTCGATGGCCACAACCTTTTGCGCGTTGTCGAGGATGAGCGCCGCCTTGCGCGCGGCGGTCGTGCCCATGCTCACATGGTCTTCCTGGTTGGCCGAGGAGGGGATCGAATCGACGCTCGCCGGGTGCGCGAGCACCTTATTCTCGCTCACCATCGAAGCTGCCGCATACTGGGCGATCATATAGCCCGAGTTGAGCCCGCCGTTTGGCGTAAGGAACGCGGGCAGCCCGTTGGAGAGCGCGGGGTTCACGAGGCGCTCCGTGCGCCGCTCGCTGATATCGGCAAGCTCCGCCGCGGCGATGCCCAGAAAATCGAACGCAAGGGCCATCGGCTCCCCGTGGAAGTTGCCGCCGGAGATCGCTTCATCTTCTTCCGGGAAAACGAGCGGGTTGTCGGTGACGGCGTTCATTTCGACCGCGAGGGCGTCGAGCACGTAGCCGAGCGCGTCGCGGCAGGCGCCGTGCACCTGCGGCGCGCAGCGCAGCGAATACGCGTCCTGCACGCGGCCCGGCTGGGTCGGCTTTGCAAGGGAGCTTCCTTCGAGGAGTTTGCGCAAATTCGCGGCGCTCGCGCCCTGCCCCGCATGGAGGCGCAGCGCGTGCACGCGCGCGTCAAACGCTTTGGTGATGCCGCAAAGCGCCTGCGCCGAGAGGGCGCAAGCGATATCCGCCGCAAGGCACAGCTCCCGCGTATCGAAGGCCGCAAGGCCGCCGACGGCCGTCATTATTTGCGTGCCGTTGATGAGCGCAAGCCCTTCCTTTGCCGCAAGCGCCACGGGAATGATGCCCGCGCGGCGCATGGCCTCCGCGCCGGGGAGCGTTTCGCCTTCAAACACGGCCTCGCCCTCGCCCATCAAAACGAGCGCCATGTGCGCGAGCGGCGCGAGGTCCCCGCTCGCCCCAAGGCTTCCCTTTTCGGGAACCACGGGATGAACGCCGCGGTTGAGCATTGCAAGGAGCGTTTCCACCGTGCTGCGGCGGATGCCCGAGTGCCCCCGGCAAAGGGCGTTGGCGCGCAAAAGCATCGCCGCGCGCACCGCTTCCTCCGGGAGCGGCGCGCCCATGCCGCAGGCGTGGGATCTGATGAGCTTTTCCTGCAAAAGCGCCGTGTCGGCGCGCGAAATATAGGTGTCTGAAAACTTGCCAAAGCCCGTGGTGAGCCCATAGACCGGCGCGCTTTCATCGAGCTTTTGTTCCACATAGGCCCGCGCGCGGTCCATGCCCGCATGCGCGTGCGGCGCGATGCGAACCGCCTCCCGTCCCCGCGCGGCACGGATCAGTTGCTCCATCGTGAGGGATGTTCCGTCCAGTTCGATCATGGTCCGCCCCTTTTCCTCATTTGCTACGCCTCAATTATAAGCGCAGCCGCGCGTGAAATCAATTTGCGGCCGCCGAATATATAACCTTGCCGTTTCGCGCGCGGCAGGTATAATAAATGCTAGGATAAGCCATATCGCAAGATCAATTTTATCCGGAGGTATTGTTTATGAAAAAACTGTTGGGCGAATTCCGCGCGTTCATCAGCCGCGGCAATGTGGTGGATCTCGCTGTGGGCGTGATGATCGGCGGGGCGTTTTCGGCGATCGTCACCTCGTTTGTGGATGACATCATCTCCCCCATTCTGGGCCTTTTTGGCGATTTGAACCTCGCGGAGCGCGCGCTCACCATCGGCGGGGTGCGGCTCGGCTACGGCTCGTTCCTCACGGCGGTGATCCATTTTCTGATCATCGCCTTCATACTGCTGCTGTTTGTGAAGGCTATCAACAAAGCGTCCTCCCTCGCGCGCGAAAAGAAAGCGGAAGCGCCCGCGGCGCCCGCAACGAAGGTCTGCCCCTACTGCAAGAGCGAGATCGCCCTCGGGGCCACGCGCTGCCCGCATTGCACGAGCACGCTCGATTGATCAGCGTTTGACGGCGTCCGCCGTGCTTTGGAACAAAGTGGGCCTGCCCTCATGCCTGGCGGTGCCCGCAAAGGAGCAGCAGGGCAAAAAGAGGCCGCGCACCTCGCGGTAAACGAGCGTTACCGAGGTGATTTCGATTTCCTCCGCATAGCTGTTGCTTCCGCGCAAAGCCCGGAGCGCCTTGGCGGCGGAAATGGTTTCCACGCGCCCCACGGGGTCCGCGAGGATAATGAAACCGACAATCCGCAATTCCCCGCCGCTGTATGTAAAAGAGACTTCGCCGAGGACGAGCGCCGTTTCCTCCTCGGTTTTCGCATGCGCAAGGGCCGTGACGCCGCGCTGTGCAGCCGCCGCGGGCGCGCTTTGCGTACCCCCCGCGGCCTGCGCTCCCTCCTCGCGCACCTTTTCGAGCGTGAACACTGCGCCCGGAGGCGCAAGCCCGGGCAGCAGGCCCTCTACCCACGCGCCGAAGCCCGCCGCATCTTCAGGATATGCGCCGGAGATTGTCAAATGAAAATGCCCGTTGCCCAAAACGCCTAGATCATAGCCTTCTTCCCGCGCATAAAAGAAGTTCCCCTCGCCGGAGCTTGCCAGAAAGCGCTCCGCCCCCTCTGGCGCGGGGAAAAGCGCGAGGAGCCTTTCGGCCGTGTCGGCCGCGAGGCCCGTGCGCGCGCGATAAACCGGCAGCTCGCCGAAATTTACGTTTGCAAGATCAACCGCGATCGTAGCGCTCGCGGGGATGCGCCCCATCGTGTAACGGAAGGCCCCATAGGGGCTGCACGCATCGATTCGATCGAGCGCGAACGGCCCGCCGAAGATCAAAAGGAGCCCAAGCGCCGCCGCCGCGGCGGCCCGGGGCCTCACCGGGTGCTCCCCGGCCGAAAGCGCGCGCCAAAGGGCGGTTTTTTGAAGCGCGGCGCCCGCGAGCACATAGAGCGCATAGCCGCTCACGGCGCCGAGGAAGTTGGCGATCACATCGTCGATATCGGCGCTGCGGCCGATGAAGATAAAATACTGCGCGGTTTCCGCGAAAACGGTGATTGCAAGCGCGATCAGCGCGGTTTTCCACAATGCGCCCGCCGCGCGCGGGAAAAGCAGCGGCAGGAGAAAGCCCAAGGGCACAAAAAGAATGATGTTGAGCATGAACTGCGAATGCACGAGGCTGCCGCCCGAGAAATAGGCCTCGGTGAACCCCGCAAGCGGGCTCAAGTTGAGCATGCGGCCGCCCATGCCGTAACCGGCGGCCGTGCTCCACACGAACAGCACATAAACAAGCGCCGCCGCATAAGCGAGCGCCGCGGCAAACAGCATAATCCGAAGCGGCTTTTTCATGGAAAAAGTATAACACAAACCCGCCCCGGCGGTACCCTTGGGCGGGCGTGTTGACGGAATGTTTACTTTTTTTGCCAGCGATCAGGTCTTGCTGGGCTCCGCAAACGGCACGACGGTTCCGTCGGCTTTGACGTAGATCTTCTCCGTTTTGTCCGCGGCGCCGCTGAGCGTAAGCAGGTACATCTGCTCATTCATGTGGGTCGCGTAGGATGCGGATTTGATGGTCGCGCCGGGGTATTCCTTGCTCACGGCCGCAGTCACGGTGCTGGGCAGGGCATTCACCTCGACGGTTCCACCCTCCACAAAGCCTTCGATGGTCCCTCCGCCGGTCGGCCCGGGTGAAGCTGGCAATCCGGCCGTAGGGCTCGGGCTCGGCAGGACGTCGGTAGCGCCGGCTATGGGCGAGTTCGTGGGCCTCACGGTGAGCTTGGGCGAAGGCGACGCCACGTAGCCGTTTTTGCACGCAGTCATCGCCAAGAGCACCAGCGCCACGCAAAGCAATGCTAAGGTCTTCTTCATATTAGCCTCCTTAAGGATGTGTCGGCATGGCCGACGCTTTGTCACCTAGTTTGAACCTGTAGGAGGCCAATTATACCTTTTCGTCTTCACGCATGGGTTTTTTGCAATGCAAGCCGCCTTAAAGCGCCGTCAAAGCCCAAATCACCGCGAGCGCGAGCGCCAAAACGCCGCAGAGCACCGCGATGAGCACCCACAATGTTTTATTTTCGATTTTTTTATGATTCACATATTTTTTTTTGAGCGAGGCGGCAAGCTGCGCGTCCCGGTCCTGGATCGCGCGGATGCGGTTGCCGCGCGGGGAATCGGAAGCATAAGCCGCATCCCCCATCGAGCCGCGCTCCCATGGCATCGATTCCTGCGCAGGCGGCGCGGCGGGGTCGAGGCAGCGCTGCAGCGCCGCGCGCATGTCCGCGGCGGTCGAATAGCGCTCCTGCGGCCGAAACGCGCACGCGCGGCCGATCACGGCCGCGAGCGCCTCCTGCGCATATGCGGGGCGCGGCAGTTCCTTGCCGGCAAGCCTTCGCGCGAGCGCAAGTTCCGTATCTTGATAAGTGATGCTGCCCTCAGCGGGCAAAAAGGGCGCGCGGTTGCCGTTGAGCAGCCTGTGCATCACAAGGCCCAGCGAATAGAGGTCGGCGGTGCCGCCCGCCTCCTCCCCGCGGTAGACCTCGGGCGCCATGTAGGAATAGGTGCCCTTTTTGCTCATGACCATGCGGGTCTGTTCCATTTGCCGCGCCACGCCGAAATCCGCAAGCTTATAGGTCCCCTCGCGGCTCACGAGGATGTTGGCGGGCTTGACGTCGCGATGGATGATGCGTTCGCGCTCGAGCGCCTCCAAAGCGGCGCAGATATCGATGCCAAGGCGGCACACCTCGGCCTGCGTGAGCGGGCTTGCGGCGGCGCGTTCGGTCAGGGGTTCGAGCAGCTCCATGCGGATGAAGATATCGAACCCCGGCATGCCCTTTTTTTCGACGACCGCGTGGTCTTCGTAAGAAACGATGTTCGGGCAGCCGCGCAGCCTATACATGAAACGAATCTCGCCGATAAGATCATCGCGCAGTTTTTCGTAATAGACACGCGCGCTCTCGCGGTTGGTAACGATGCCGTCGGCAATCAGTGCGGCAAGCTCGCTCTCTTCGGCGGGGATGCTCAGGTGCTTCACGGCGGAGCGGAAATCCGGCGCGTCCGTGCGGCGCGCAAGATAAACGCCGCCGTAGCTGCCCTTGCCGATTTGCTTTTCAATTGTCCAGACGCCCCAGAGCGGCTCAAAATCGCGTATGGATCCCATGGCGCGGCTCCCGAAAATTTCGATGGTTACATTAATGATAACATAAACATAACCATTGTGCAACAACCGGCCGAGTCGTCAGGACATCAGCCGCTTCTCGCCCGCGATGGCCTGGATCGGGGCGATATCCTGCGTGACCTCGAGCGTGCCGATGAACGCGCCCTTGTCATCCCGCACCGCGAAGTAGCGGATGAGCAAAAAGCGCTCGCCCATGCGAATCCAGAAATCCTCATGCTCCTTTTTGCCCGCGCGGAAATCATCGAGGATGCTTTGCACAACGTGCATGCTCGCGGGCGGGTGGCAGTTGACGACCTTGCGGCCGACGATCGAGCGCGTGCGCGCGAACGCGCGCTCGCGGCTCTCGGAGAAATAGCGCACGGTGTCGTCCGCGCCGACAAAGGTAATGTCGATAGGCAGCGCGTTGAGCATGCGCGTAAGCTCGCCGACGCTCAGCACGCCGCTTGGCAGGCGCACCTCGCCCGCGACCGCGGCCCCGGCCTGCGGCGCTTCGCCCTCGGCCGGCCACGCGGGCTGCGCGTGGATGAGGAAATAGCCGATCTCCTCCTGCCCCTGCGCGGCGAGCGTCCATTCGTCCGGGGTAAGGGTTTCAAGCAGCATCGGAAAAAGGATGTTCTCCTCTTTGAAGATCATCTCCTCGATCTTGGCGACGGCCTCCTTGATGCCATCCGCGTCCGCCTCACCCGCCTCAAGCGCCGCGATCCCCGTTTTGAGCAGCGCGCGCACTTCGTCGTCCACGCCCCACATAACCTTTGGAGGGGCGGTCACGCCGTGTTTTTCGAGCAGGGGGAAGAGCAGGTTTTCTTTTTTGCTGTAATGCACATCGATCTTCACAAGCTTTTTAAGCCCCTCGACGAGCGCTTCGCGCGCCGCCGTGCCGCCTTCGGCGAGGTAAGCCTGAAGCCGCGGCTTCACCTGCCAGGTGAGCAGATCCTCGAGCGCATGGTTCTCCAAACGCAGCGTTTGCAGCGGGTGGCCCGGCATGCCGGAGGGGTCCTCCGGCTCGGCATGGATCTCCTCGATCGAGCCTTTGAACACCGCCGCGTGCACATCGCACAAGCGCTGCACCTCCGCAATGGGCAGGCCGTTTTCGACGAGCTCCTGCTCGGCCCGCGATATCTCCGAAGCCGAAACGCCCGCAAACGCCTCTTCGAACTGCGCCTTGACCTCATCGACGCTCTTGCCCTCGTGCAACTGGCGGATGAGGCTTGCAATAACTTGTTTTCGGTATTCCCTGTTGTTGGCCTGTTCGCTCATAAATTTCTTCTTCCTTTCTTGCTTTCTTGCTTTTTCTCATTCGTTCGGGGAGAACGCGGGGCGGGTTTGATTCGTTTGCGGCACAGCTTGTCCGGCCGCCGTCGTATGCACCCCTGCGCCTTGTTATTTTGCTTTGATGAGGCCTGCCCGAAACGCGTCGAGCAGCCTCATCAAATCTTCGATGCGCTCGCGGATCTCCACGCCGGTGTCGATATCCGCAACCATCACCCTGTGGGGAAATTCCTCGACCACGATCGTGTGCGAGGCGATGTCCGTGCTGCGGGTCACGGCGTCCCCCCGGTTGGAGAACGGCTCGTGCGCGCTCAGGCGGATGCCGTGGGAGTTGAAAAACATCGTATAGCCGGCGATGCCCGTTTCGCGCTGGTAAGCCTTGCAAAAGCCGCCGTCGATGACGATGAGCTTGCCGTTTGCCTTGAGCGGGCTTTCGCCATCCTTGACCTTGACGGGGATATGGCCGTTGACGATGCGGCCCCAGGGCTTGTCGAGGCCGAAAAGCTCGAGCGCGCGCCTGCAGTAGTTTTCATCGACGCAAAAGTCGTAATAGGCGTTCTTCGGCTCTTTCCAGGTGGACTTATCCTCGAGCAGCGCGCGTTCGAAGGTGGCGATGTGATCCCTTGCAAACAGCGGCGAGTTGCGCCCGCACCAAAGGAACCACAGGAAGTCCTTGCCCATTTCGCGCTCGCGCGAACCCTCGGGCGCGAGCATGCCCTGCCGGACGAGCCGGTCGGCATAATCGAAAAAGTTCTTGCCCGAAAGGTCGCTGCCGCCAAAGGAAAAGCGCATGAAGCTGCCGTCCGCCTCGGTGGGCAGGCAACCGTGGAAGAGCAAATTGCCGTTGCAGCAGCGGTAGAGAGAGCCCGCCGTGCACAAAAAGCGCGCGTGCGCCTGCAGCCGTTCGCTGTGAAGGAAGGCCGCGGTGAGTTGATCCATGAGGGCCTGCTCGCCGGGGCTGAGGCGGTTGGGGTCCTTGGGGTCCACCGTGGGGAAGTCCGTATCCCGGAGCGGGTGCGCCTTGCCGTTGACTTCAAGCGTGCCATTCTCCCAGTTGACACGTGAGAGCATATCGCGATCCTGCATTTTATATTCGGGCCGCCGCTTCACAAGCTGCCCCTCGAGCTTGAACATGATGACGCTCACGGCCTTGTGCATGCGCGCGTAGAACGCCGCATCCTTGGGGCGGTAGGGCTCCGAGGGGAGGCTGCGCGGCTTGAACACATCCGCATTGCCATAATGCTCGCTCGAGAATACCGCAAGCGGCAAAAGGTTGATGCCGTAGCCGTTTTCGAGCATATCGAGGTTATCGTACTGCAAACAGTTCTTCACCGCCGTGGCGACGCACACCGGGCTTCCGGCCGCGGCGCCGAGCCACATCACATCGTGGTTGCCCCACTGGATGTCCACATTGTGGTGGCGCATGAGCTGGTCGATAATGTCGTCCGCATGCGGCCCGCGGTCGAAAATATCGCCCACAATGTGGAGCTGGTCGACGGTCATGCGCTTGATGAGCGTCGCAAGTTCATAAATGAAGGTTTCCGCGCTCTCGGTTTTGATGACCGCGCCGATGATGTTGCTATAGTACTGTTCCTTGTCGCCGGTATCGGCGGCGTTGAGCAGCTCTTCAAAAATATAGGCAAACTCACGCGGCAGCGCCTTGCGCACCTTCGAGCGCGAGTATTTTGTTGTCGACACGCGGGAAACGGCGATGAGCCGCCGCATCGTCACGCGGTACCAGTCGTTGAGATCGACTTCGCTCGCCTTGACTTCGGCGAGCTTCTCGCGCGGGTAGTAGATGAGCGCCGCGAGCGCCTTGCGCTCCGCCATGGTGAGCGAATCGCCCAGCGCCTGGCAGACCTTTTCAGCCACAGCGCCCGAACCGTTGTTGAGGATGTGTGTGAACGCCTCATTCTCGCCGTGGATATCGCTCATGAAATGCTCGGTGCCCTTGGGGAGGCTCAAAATAGCCGTGAGGTTGATGATTTCCGCGCTCGCCGCTTTCGCGTTCGGATATTCCCGCGCCATTTGCGCGAGATAACGCCTTTCACGATCGGTCATGACAGATACCCCTTTATTGTTAATATTTACAGTGTTATCATACCATCCAAGGCAACGAAAGGAAAGACCTCCGATCCCCTTCCCCTCCCTTGACAAGGCCCCCGGCGCGGCGCTATCATCAGCTTAGAACAGCGCACATTCCCAGGCGCCGTTTGCCGCGCCGTGCTTTGCTGCATGTATATGACGGACGCCTTCCAAAAACGCCCCGAGGTGAAAAACATGAATTCCTGTGATATGATCGCCAGCCTGACCACGCTGCCCGCGAATCAAATTCCCGAGGGCGTGAAGCTCAAACGCGCGATCTCGTGCGACAAGAGCCGCATCCTCGCGTTCACCCGGCTGCATTTTGGCCGCCAGTGGGCCGATGAAACCGAATACGCGCTCAACCGTGAGCCGCAGGGCTGCTTCATCGCCACCGAAAACGGCAAAATCATCGGCTTTGCCTGCTTCGATGCAACCGCCAGGGGCTTCTTTGGACCGACGGGTGTCATGGCCGCGCGGCGGGGCCGCGGCATCGGGCGGGCGCTCCTGATCCGCACGCTCGAGGCGATGCGTGAGGCGGGCTACGGCTACGCGATCATCGGCGCGGTGGACGACGCGGCCGAGTTCTACCAAAAAACGCTCGGCGCGAGCTTCATCCCCGGCGGGGAAATGGAGCGCAGCGTCTACACGAGGCTCATCCGCATGTGACGCTCCCCCCCCGCCCGCTCGGACGAAAAAAGAAATGGATCGCGGCCCCGCCGATTCGGGCGCGCGTTTGAATCTTTTGCTTGTCACACGGCGTTTGCGCATGTATAATCACAGAACAAACAGCAAGGATTAAATTATGCGGAAACAAAAGCGCCAACGAACGCCCATCCTCTCACGCGGCGGCCTTGCTTTGCGCATCGCGGCGGTCGTTCTCGTGTTTGCGGCGCTTGCCATTTCGTTTGCCTATGCTTATTACAATAAACTTGCCGAGCGCCACGCCGAATCCCTCTTTGCATCTACCCTTGGCCGCGGCGCGGCGCCGCAATATGAATCCGCGCGGCAAAGCGCCGACCTGTTCGGCGCTTTAATGGGCGGCTCGCTTGCGGCGAACTACGCGCTGCTGTTTTGCGTATTCGAGCACAGCAGGCGGCGCCTTGCCGCCGACAACGCGCGCATCGCGCGCGAAAAGCTCGAGCTTGAAGCTTCCGAGGCGCGCTACCGCCTCATCGAGCGCGATTCGGGCGCGATCGTCCTCGAGTTCGATTATGCGGGCCGGGCGGTGGAGGCCAACGACCTTTTTTATCAGTTCACGGGCGAGGGGCCGCACTGCGAATATTTTCTCAACGGCACGCGGCTGCACCCCGACGACCGCGCGATTTTCTCAAAGCTTGTGGCCAAGGCGCACACCGCCTCCTGCGGCTCCGCGGGCGAGGTGCGCATGCGCGACCGCAACGGCGATTACGTTTGGTTCTCCGTGAACCTGTGCGGCCTCACCGCCGAAACGGGCGAGGTTGTGCGCGTGATCGGCAAATTCACCAACATCGATATACAAAAGCGCAAAATGGAGCTGCTTGAATTGCAGGCGCAGACCGACCCGATGACCGGGCTTTACAACAAGGCCGTCACCGAGGAGATCATCGCGCGCATTCTGCACGACGAACCGGACGAAGTCCACGCGCTTCTCATCTTCGACATAGACGATTTGAAGTCCATCAACGACACCTGCGGCCACGCCGAGGGCGACAGGGCGATCCGCGCGCTCACGCTGCTGCTTCGCAGGCATTTTCGCTCGACGGACATCGTCGGGCGCATCGGCGGCGATGAATTCATGGTGCTTTTGCGCAACATCCGCAGCGAAGAGCATCTGCGAACGACCGTCGCGACGCTGATGCAGCGCCTTGCGGCGCTCGCGATACTTGAGGGCATGCCCTATACGATCAGCGTCAGCCTCGGCGCCGTGCTCACGCATGCGGGGGAGCAGGAGGGCTTTAGCGAACTTTACCGCAAGGCGGACGCGGCGCTTTACAGCGTTAAACGCCGCGGCAAGAACGGGTTCGCACTTTATGGGGAAACCGTGGCCTAAGCGGGCCTTCTTTTACCCCTCTTCCTCTTCTGCCATGCACACGCAGGCGGAAAAACCTTCCGGCACGGGCGGGCGCAGGAACAGGACGCGAAGCGGCGCGCCCGAAACGGCCCCTTTCTCAACGACGGAGAATTCCGAAAACGCATCGTCTATGCCGACGCCAAGGTATTTTACATAGCTTTCCTTCGCGGTCCAAACCGAAAAAAACGCATCGCCCCCATGGGCGAGCGCATAGGCCCGCTCCTCGGGGTGGAAAAAACGGCGCGCAACGCTTTCCCACGCACGCTCTTTGACGCATTCCAAATCAAAGCCGATTTGTTCTTTGGCAAACGCCGCGCCCCAGAGCTGCCCGCTGTGACTCACAGAAAAATGCGGCGCACCGGTGCTTCCAAAATACGGCATGCCGGAAGCCGTGCGAAGCAGCGCGCTTTCTTCCGGGGGGATAAGGCCCGCTCCCGCGCAAAAGCGCGCGGTGCTTTCCATTAAAAGCGCGCCGCTCTTTTTGCCGTCGTATCCGGTTTGCAAATAGAGGCAAAAACGCCCCCCGTCCCAAAGTTTCACGGCTCGGTGATGCCCCTTTGGCGCATGTAATCGATCACGTCGCTTACAAGGTGCAAATTCCAAACGTCGCGCGTGGGGATGGTGGTATCAAAGCGCTCCTCAAATGCGCAAATGAGGTTCATCACGTCAAAACTCGTGAGCTCGAGGTCCTTGACGAAATCCGTGTCGGGCGTCAGGTCCCTTTTGCCCGTGATGGTATAGACGATTTCAGAAATCAGTTCCAGCAAATCCACACTCCCCCTCAACGCTTGATTTTGCGGCTCGTAGTTTTTTCAAACTCGCCCGAGCTCAAATTGACCATCTGGATCTGTTTGTATGCGGGCAAGTGCTCATTCACGCCGCCTACGAACCTTTGCAGCCGCTCGAGCACCTCGTAGGAACTCATGCCCTGCGTCGCCTCCGGGTCGGGATAGATGGTCACGGCGACGCGCACGTCGTCGGTCGATTCGCCCGAAGGCGCGCCGTGGGCGATGACCTCGCGGATCAGCGGCGCCCCCTGCAAATAGCTTTCGATCTCCTCCGGCGCGATCTTCTTGCCGTTTTTCAACACGATCAGGTTCTTCTTGCGGCCTGTGATGTACAGGTAGCCTTTCGAGGAGAGGCAGCCCATATCCCCGGTTTTGAACCATTCGCCTTCGAACGCTTCCGCCGTGCTCTCGGGATCTTTATAATAACCCTTCATCAGCATTTCGCCCGAGAGCATGATCTCCTCGTTCTCGATGCGAAGCTTCCAGCCCGGCAGCACCCTCCCCGCGCTGTGCGCCTCGCGGCAGCAGATGCGGTTCACGCTCACAAGGGGCGAGCATTCCGTAATGCCGTAGCCCTCGAGCACGAGGACGCCGAAAGCATACATATTATCCGCCACCGAATGCGCAAGGTGCGCGCCGCCGCAGACGATCGTCGTAAGGTTCCCCACGCCCTTTTGCTTGGCGCGCACGAGCCAGCTCATCGGGCGGCCGAGGCCCGCCGCGTTGAGCCAGTTGAAACATTTGAGCGAGCGGTCGCACAGCTTTTTATAGCCGGCCGCCTCCATGCCGTGCACGAGCCGGCGGTAGATCGTTTCCACCATGAGCGGCACGGCCATGAGGATCTCCGCATTGAAGAGCACGAAATCGCGCGACATGCGCTTGATATCGCCGCAGATGCCGAGTTCCGACCCCGCAAACAGAATGCACAGCGCCCCGCAGGTGAGCCCATAGGTGTGGTACATGGGGAGCGAGGTGAACACGCGCCTTGTAGGTTTGACCATCGAGATCGAGCCGCAGGCGTTTTGGGCGATGCCCTTTTGCGTGAGCATCACGGGCTTTGGCAGGCTCGACGTGCCCGATGTGTAGGCGATGACGGCCACATCCTCCGGCGAGGGGACGGCCGCCGCGAGGGCGGCGAGGTTCTCCCCGTCCCGCTCGGGGTTGCGGGCGGTGAAATCCTCAAGCGTTTCGCCCTCGGCCGCGTTGCCCTCCGCAATCACGCGGATGCCCTTTTTCTCAAGCGGCCCGCGCACGAGCGCGGCGATGGAGGGCGACACGACAGCGGCCCGAACGTCGGCGCGCACCATCATGGAAACGATCATCTCCTCGGTCTGCTCCACATCGATGAGCACGGCCGTTCCGCCCGCGGCCGTGGTGCCAAAGAACACCCACAACCATTCGTAGGAGTTTTCGCAGGCGATGGCGATGTGGGCCTTCGCGCAGCCGTTGCGCGCGAGCGCCGCCGCGAAGGCGGCGGAATCGGCCGCAAGCTCCGCGTAGGTTTTCGTCTGCTCCTTTCCCGCGCGGTCATACCATGTGACCGCCGGCGCGTGCGCGTGCGTGCCAATGCCCGCGAGGGCTGTGCCGAGTTCGCGATACCCGGGCGTTTCAAAAAGCGCTTTCTTTTTCATGCTGTTCCGCCTCCGCATTGCCGCCGTATGTCCAGGCGACTTCTTGTTGTAGCAGGTCGTAATCCGCTAACACCCGGATAAACGCGTCCACCGCATCCGGGTCGAACTGGCTGCCCTTGCCGCCGACGAGCTGCTCGACGGCGTTCTCGAAGGTGAGGTTATCCCGGTAAAGCCTGTGGGAGGTCATCGCGTCGAACGCATCCGCAACCGCGATAATGCGCGCCTCAAGGCGCGTTTGCGCGCGCGTCAGCCCCCGCGGGTAGCCCGAACCGTCCGAACGTTCATGGTGCTCGAGGACGATCTTGGCGATGTCGTCAAACGCGCTGATCGCCGAAAGGATCACATACCCCCGTTCCGGGTGCATCATCACAAGCTCATACTCGGCGCTGTTGAGGCGGCCGGGCTTGAGCAGAACGCTGTCGGGGATGGCCACCTTGCCCACGTCGTGGAAAAGCCCCGCGAGCCGCACGCGCTCGCACAGGCCCTCGTCCTGCCCGAGCTCCTGGGCAATGCGAAGCGCATAGTGCGAAACGCGGTCCGAATGGCCGCGGGTGTAAATATCCCTCGCATCCACCACGAGGCGCAGCGAGCGGATGACCTCCATGTAACTATCGCCGAGCGAAGCGTACATGCGCTCGAGTTCCTTATTCTTGCGGTCGAGATCATCCCGGTAGGATTTGATGATGCGCATCTGCTTGATGCTCTTGACGCAGGACTCGATGAGAAGCTCAAGCTGGTCGAACCGGTCGCTCTTTTCATAATAGCCCTGGATGTCGAGCTCGCGCAGCGCGCGCACGGGCGGCGCGAGGCTCTTGTGGCCCGTGAGGAGGATGATGTAAATCTCCTTGTCGAACTGGCGCACCTCGCTGATAACCCGGTCCCCCATGATGGGCGCCATTAAAAAATCGAGCAGCAAAATATCGTAATGATTCTCCCGCATGCGCTCGATGCCGCGGTAAGGGTCCGTTTCCACATCCACCTCATAGCCCGAGGTCGTGAAATACGCCTGCAGCGTGGCGGTCATGATCGGATCGTCATCGAGCGTTAAAATGGAAAAACCGAGTTTTTGCGCGCCAACTTTGTTTTTTCTCACAATGCACCTGCCTCCTGCGCAAACCCGCCGCCCCTTGTCACATATTCGGGCGGGATCTCCAACCCGAAGATCGCCCCGCCGCCGGGATTATCATCGGCCCACATGCGCCCGCCGAATTTCGCCTTGATGACGGTGTTTGAAATGTAAACCCCGAGTCCTGTTCCCTGCGCGCCTTTGTTGGTGATCATCTGGCGGAAGAGCCTGCTCTTTACATCCGGCGCGATGCCCACGCCGCCATCCTCCACCGTGCAGCGCAGGCTCCCCTCGAACAGGACGAAGCGCACGATGATCTTGCCCCCGCCCTTTGGCTGCATGGCGGCGGCGGCGTTCGACACGAGGTTGTTCACCACCTGAACGAGGCTGTTGATGTCGCCGTGGACGCGCAGATCGCCGCCCGTTTCATCGACCACCTCGAGCCGGCAGGCCGCGCGCTGCAATTCGTGGCGCAAAAGGAGCCTCACGCGCTTCATCAGTTCTTCGGCGGTAAAATCGTCCCTGCTGTCCGCGCTGATGTTGGCCGCCTGCCCCTTGACGGCGGTGATGATATCGCTCATGTAGGCGCAGGCGTCGCGCATTTTGGAGAGCCACTCGCGCATTTCGAAGTAGATCTCGCGGTAATCCTCCTCGGTGACCTCCTCGTCGCGCATGCTCGCCACGCATTCGTCGATGAGATTGTCGATCGCGGCGCTGCTGCCCGAAATGCTCATGATCGGCGTTTTGAGGTTGTGCGCGAGACCGCCGACCATCTGGCCGAGGGAAGCGAGGCGCTCCTGCTCCATGAGGCGGCTTTGCGAATCGTGCAAGCGCTGCATGCCCTCGCGAAGCCGCGTAACATCTTTAAAAATGATGACGAACCCTTCGAGAATGCCGTCGACCATCAGCGGCGTGAGGTCCACCATGAAGTAGAGCTTTTGCTTGCTCATAAACGCCGATTGCTCGAACGAGATCGTCGATAAACTCTCGCGGCAGCTTGCCGTGCCCGCGAGCAGGTTGTAGACGACGGTCTTGTTCTCGATATCCTCCGCCTGCACGCAATCATCAAGCCGCCTGCCGCGCGCCATGCCGTATGGGGCGAAGATGCGCTCGAACGCCGCGTTGCAGTCGACGATCGTACCGCGCTCATCGGTCACAAGGTAGCAGTCGCTGATCCAGTCGAGCACCTTTTGCATGGCGATGGGCTTGATATCGAGCATGTGGTAATGGTAGATCGCATAGCCGTGCATCGCGACGGTGCACACGGACGCGAGCGGGGTCGCGGCGATGTTGAGATCGAAAAGCTTCAGCACGCTTGCAAGGTTCACAATGCCGGGAATGAGGCTCCCCATGCAAAAGAGGATCGCCTGCTGGCCGATGAGCCTGCGCTTGACGATGCGCGCATAGCGCGCCATGATGATCACCGCGAGGAATATGCAAAAATAGCTGTACAGGGCCGAAACATAGATATACGGCCCAAACTCCACTGTGCTGCCGTAGAGCGAAAACGTTCGATAATGCAGGTGGTGCAGCGGGTTTGTCCACACGACGATGTTGGTGATCAGCGGCAGCACAAAGAGCCAATAGTATTTTTTCGGCAGCCGCTCGAAGCCCTTGGTGAACACGAGCGAGATGAGCAGCGAGAAAACGGGCGCGAACGCCACGCCGATGTAAGTGAGCGAATCGAACGCGCGGAGCAGTTCTTCTTTCTCCGGATCGGTGAAGTTGGCGGCAACGACGGCGAGCATCCAAATGATGACCGCTGCGGTTACAAGAAAATAAAGCTTGTGGATGAGCTTATGGTTGCCGTTGCGGATCCCGTAGGTGAGGAACACCACCATCGCCGTCACCGCAATGAGCATGACCGCCACGATCGCATTTGAAATCAGTCAATCCACCCCCCTGTCTTCAATCTGAAACGAACGCGCCAAGCACCCGGCGCACATCGGGCATGTTCCATGCAAAGTTCATTTGCCCAAGTTCCGCGGCGGTAAGCGCCGCGCTCGCCTGGGCCTCCTGCTTTGCGCCGCGCGGGAATCCATCCCACAGTTCGCGAAGCGCGATCAGTTCCGGCACGGGGGTCCCCCGCATGCGCTCCTGCAAATAGGTTTCAAACGCCTCATCCGCAACGAACGCCGCGTTCGTCCCCTTGAGCGCGCCGATGAGTTCGCCAAAGGGCACGGGCACCGGGTTGAACAGGTGATAGGTGCTCCCCCGCCCCTCGAGCAAAAGCACCGCCGCGCGCGCGCACGCGTCGACAGGGGTCAGCTCCACCGGATATTGCGCGAGGGAGCGCGGGTAAACATCGAGCGCCAGCGCGCCTTTGAGGAAGCGGTAGAACGCGTTGCTCGCTTTGTTTTTTTGGAACATGCCGTCCCGCTCCCTGCCCACGAGCCGCCCCACGCGCAGCACGCGCGCGGCGGGCAAAAGGCGCGCGCAGCGGCGCACGAGCAGTTCCGCCGCGCATTTGCCGCGCACATAAACGTTCTCTTCCCCCTCGGGGTCGGCGGGGAGGCTCGTTTCATCGAAAACGCCGCGCCTGCTCCCGCCCATCACGCTCATGGTCGAAACATAGGCAAGCTCCGCGCCGAGTTTGGCCGCAAGCCGCACGGCATTCGCTGTGCCCCCGGCGTTCGCGCCGACCGAAGCCTCCGCGTCGGCGGCAAAATGCCGCACATCCGCCGCACAGTGCAGGAGCGTGCCCACGCGCCCCGTGAGCGCCAGCACTTCCTCGGCGGCCAGGCCGAAATCGGGCCTGAGGATGTCGCCCGAAAGCGCGCGCACGCGGGAAGCATGCGCTTCATTCCAATGTGCGCCGAAATACTCCGCCATGACGGCCGCGAGCCGCGCGGGGTCGCCGCGCACCACGCACACGACCTCGCGCCCGGTCCGCACGAGCTCATCGAGCAGATGCGCGCCCAAAAAGCCCGTGGCGCCCGTGAGCAGCACGCTGCTGCGCGCGGCGGACGGTTGCTCTATTCTTGCTTCAGGGGCGTTCTTCTGCGCAAAGGGCGGCGCAGCCTTTAGCGGCACGGCTTCTCGCGCTTCCTCCCGCGCTTGCGGCGCGCGGGCTTCGTCCGTGCCCGCCTCGAAGAGCGCGGCCTGCGCTTCAAGCGTGGGGTTCGCGTAGAACTGCGCAAGCGTCACCGAAAGGCCGGCGTTATAGTAGCGCGAAATCGCGTCGAGCGCCGAGAGAGAGCTTCCCCCCTGCTCGAAGAAGGACTTCTTTGAATCGATCTGTTCCAGCGCGAGCACCTGCCGCCAAATGTCCGCAAGCGTTTCGGCGGCGTTCCTGCGCACGGGGGGAACCTGCGCAACCGGGTCTTGCGGGGCGGGGGCTTCCCCGCGCGCGGCGGGCGCGCCCCCCAACGCCTCGCGCGAGGCGGCGTTGATGAGCTTCACAAGGTCGATCTTGCCCGAAGCGTTGCGCGGCATGGCATGCAGCAGCCAAATTTCACCGGGAACCATGTGCGAGGGCAGCGTGGCCGCAAGGGCTTTTTGAAGCTCCGCCTCGCCGATGCCCGCGCCGGGCGCCAGCACCACGGCGGCGCGCAGGCGCTTGCCCGCGCCTCCATCAACGACCACAACCTCGGCTTCCGCCACGCCCGGAAGTTCGATCAGCCGCGCCGTGACCTCGCCCGGCTCCACGCGCTGGCCGTTGATCTTGACCTGCGCATCGCGGCGGCCGATATATTCGATGCTGCCATCCGGCAGCAGGCGGCCGAAGTCCCCGCTCTTATACATGCGTTTGCCGGGGAAGAACGGATCGGCGGCGAATGCCGCCTCCGTCAGCTCCGGCCGGTTGACATAGCCCGAGGCAAGGCACACGCCCGCAAGGTACAATTCGCCCCGCGCCGTGGGCATGGCACGGCGAAGGGACCCGTCGAGCACATAGATGCGGCAATTGGGCAAAGGCTTGCCGATGGTGATGCGCTCCTTCGCGCCCGAAGATTCGACGCCGCTCACGTAGACCGCCGCCTCCGTGGGGCCGTACATATTATAGAGTTTCGCCTTCGTCGCCGTGCGCCAGAGGGACACGAGGTGCGGCGTGAGCGGCTCGCCCACGAGGATCATCGTCCCAAGGCGCGCCGAGGCCGCGCGAAACGCCTCGCTTCCCATGCACATTTGCAGCCGCGAGGGGGTGAGTTGGGCGGTATCGACGCGCTCGGTTTCGATCAGGCGCGCAAGTTCGTGAGGGAGGAGCATCTCCTCCTCATCCGCGAGCACCACGCATTTGCCAAGGGCGAGCGCGAGAAGGGATTCGGTGATAAAAATATCGAACGTGACATTGGTCGAACACAGCACGGTCTTTGCCTGCGGCCCGA
>CAZJIS010000009.1:32861-38387 GCA_964546125.1 uncultured Clostridium sp. | reverse complement strand
AAGGAGGCCCTTTGTTTGCCCGCACCGTCACTCAACCGGGCAGTCGGGCATGTGTCGCTGCCCTCCGCAGGTTTACAGAGGTGTGGGCTCCAATTCGCGTCGTTCGCGTTCGCGCTCTCTTTCACGAGTCGGATTGCCCGGTTGTTCATCCTGTCCGCCCTGCTTGTTGCGGTGCTTCCTCGAGAGATTTCTCTCCAAGGGAAGATACTCATCCTCATAGATGGGGCTCATATTGTGCTCCTCCTTTCAGACTACGTGCGCTTATTTTGCCGCGCGCGCGCCTTGAATATGCCTGCCTTCGGCTGCATACGCGCGCATTTGATGGAAATGCGCAAGCGCTATTGGCGGTTTACGCTAAAGCGTGAGTTGTTTTGCAAAAGCTTTCCTTTTTTCATCGTCAAAATGATGCGTGATCACAAAAACGATGCCCTCTTTTAACCCGACGAGCACATCCTCGATCTTTGCGGCAGCCTCGCGGTCCACGTTTGCAAGCGGCTCGTCGATGATGAAAACCGGTGCTTTGCGCAGCAGCGTGCGCGCAAGAGAAATGCGCTTGCGCTCCCCGCCCGAGAGATTCGCGCCGCCCTCTTTGATCGGCGTATCAAGCCCCTCTGCCGACGCGAACTTTGTGAGGTTGAGCCGCTCGAGCATGGCGATGAGTTCGCTATCCGGAATGTCGCGGTACATCGTCAGGTTGTTGCGCAGCGTGTCGCCAAAAAGCATTGCGTCTTGCCGCATGATGGCGATCATTTCGTTGAGGTTCGCGATCGAGGCGACCGGCGCGCCGTCGATCGTAATGTTGCCCGATTGCGGCGTGAAATAATCCATCAACAGGTTCATGCCGGTCGATTTGCCCGCGCCGCTCGCGCCCATGATGAGGCACTTTTCGCCCGCGCGCACCTCGAAGGTCAGGTTCTTGAGAACCGGGCTTTGTTCTTCATAAAAAAACGTGACGTCCTCAAAACGGATTGCGTCCACCGTTTCAAGGCGCACCGTTTTTTCTTTTGCGGGCGCGTGTTTCTCGCTTATCATCTCCCCCATCTTTTGCGCCGCGGGCTTTGTGCCGACAAGCCTTTGGAGCAGCACCGAAACCGCGATGATCGGATAGGAAAGCTGATCGATCATGCCGATCGCCACGAAAAACTGCCCCGCGGAAAACTCTTTTCGAAGGACGAGATACCCTACGAACGCCAGCACGATTAAATGGCTCATGTAAGAAAGCACGGTCGAGATAATCCGCGCCGCATAGGTCATCTTTTTAAACGCGAACGCGCGCAAGGCGACTTCGTCGTTGCTCTTGCGAAACTTTTGAAGAATAACTTTTTCGATCGAATAGTTTTTAATAAGCTCGAAGCCCGAAATCCACTCGGCCACATGCGCAAGGTGCTCCTGAAAGCACGCGATGTTCGCATTTTGCGCCTTTTGCAGCTTTTTTTCAACGAGTTTTGGCACATAGAGCGGCGTTGTGAGAAGCGCAAGCGTCAAAAGCGCCACTCGATAATCGAGCACGAAGAGGGATGCGCCGACGATCACAGCCTTGAAGGCGATCTCCGCGAGCGTCGGGATATTGCCGAGGTAGTCCGAAGAAATAAGGTCGATCTGGTTCGTGTATTGCGCGACCAGCTCGCCCTGCTGCTCCTGCCGAAGCTCGGTAGGCTTTTTTTCAAGAAGGCGAGCAAAATAGAGCTGCCGCAGCGCCCGCGTGTTGCCGACGGCATAGCGCCCGGCAAAATAATCGTAGCCAAAGTAGAGCGCGATCTCGCTGGCAATCAGCAAAAACAGCATGAGGCCTGCGCGAAGCGTTTCGCGCGCCTCGCCGGCAAGCGCCGCGTCGAGAACATTGCCTTTGACAAACTGCACAAGAACGCCCGCAAGCGCCGCAAAAGCAACAAATAAAACAGAGGCTGCGAGAAATCCCGCCTGCCCTTGCACGACTTTTTTCATATTCAGTTTCCTCCCATAGCATTGAAGTTTCATTCAATTCAATAGAAGGATGATCCTCCCTCTATTGAGCGCTAGAGGGAAATGCGTAATCTAACCACGAAAACCTCCTCCCCAAAATGGGTCCAAGGATAGGTTCATTATATACTGCCTGCGGCAAAAAGCGCAACCATTATGCCGAAACGTAGCCTTATAGGAGGGAACCCCGCGGCCGCCGTCAGGGGATCAAAGCCGAACCCAGATTTTGCATGGGGTGCGCCGCTTGACAATCCTATGGGTTTTTGACAATCCAATAAGGGGCCTTGCGGCCCCCCGTTTCGTTCGTTTCGTTCCTGTGGCGCGTCAGTCCGCTACCTCGTAGCCCTGATCCGCGATTTCCTTTTTGATTTTCTCAAGCGGGCATGCGGCGGGGTCGTATTGGACCGTGGCCGTTTTCGCGGCGAGATCCACCTTCACATCCGCAACCCCGGAAAGGCCGCCCACCGCGTTCGTCATCGCCCGCACGCAATGCTGGCAGGACATGCCCTCGACATGCAATACCGTTGTTTCCATAGATGCTTCCTCCTGTTTATTCTTCGTTACTCTGCTTATTTGTTTTATGAAGGTTCCACGCGCATGGGCTTGAAGCGTTTGAGCCGCAGCGCGTTGGTCAACACCGACACAGAGCTCAAGCTCATGGCGGCGGCGGCGAGCATGGGGTTCATAAGCGGCCCGCCAAATAGATACAGAAGCCCCGCCGCGACCGGGATGCCGATCGTATTATATCCGAAAGCCCAGAAGAGGTTTTGTTTGATGTTGCGGATGGTCTTTTTGCTAAGCTCAATGGCCGTGGACACATCCATCAAATCGCTTCGCATGAGCACGATATCGGCCGATTCCATCGCGACGTCCGTGCCAGAACCAATGGCAATGCCGACATCCGCCTGCGCAAGTGCCGGCGCGTCGTTGATGCCATCGCCCACCATGGCGACCTTACGCCCCCCTGCCTGCATCTTTTTAACCTCGCCCGCCTTATCCTGCGGCAAAACTTCCGCAAGCACGCGGTCGATGCCGACTTCCCGCGCGATGGCGGCGGCGGTCTTCCGGTTGTCGCCCGTGATCATCGCAACTTCGATGCCCATTCTGTGCAGGTTCTCGATCGCGGCCTTGCTCGAGGGTTTGACGACATCGGCCACGGCGATGACGCCCGCAATCTTTCCATCAAGCGCTATATATACGGGCGTTTTGCCCTCGCCCGCCAGGCGATCTGCTTCCGCTTCAAAGTTCGCGAGCGCAACGCCGCGCTCATCCATGAGCTTGCGATTCCCGGTGAGCACCTGCCGCCCGCCGATCACAGCCTCGATGCCGCGCCCGGTGACGGAGGCAAAGGTTTCGTTTTTTAAAAGGGTCAGCCCTCTTTCCTGCGCGCCCTGCACGATGGCCTGCCCGAGCGGATGCTCCGAACCCATTTCGGCGGAGGCCGTGAGTTTAAGAAGCTCGTCGGCTTCGATGCCCGCGGGCAGCACATCGGTCACGGTCGGTTTTCCGGCGGTGATAGTGCCGGTTTTATCGAGCACGACTATGTCGATCTTGTGTGCGGTTTCGAGCGCGCCACCGCTTTTAATGAGGATGCCGTACTCCGCGCCCTTGCCTGTGCCGACCATGATGGCCGTAGGCGTCGCAAGGCCCAGCGCGCAGGGACAGGCGATGACGAGCACCGAGATGAAGATCGTGAGCGCAAATTTTACATCGCCCGCCGTGCCGATGAACCACGCGATGCCCGCGAGCAAGGCGATGGCGAACACGATGGGCACAAAGTAGCCGGAAACGATGTCCGCCAGCTGTGCGATGGGGGCCTTGGAGCCCTGCGCGTCCTCCACGAGCTTGATGATCTGCGCAAGCGCAGTGTCGCTGCCAATCTTTTCCGCGCGGAAGTGAATGGCGCCATTCGTGTTGAGCGAAGCAGCATACACGGCATCCCCCGCCTTTTTATCAACCGGCATGCTCTCGCCGGTGAGCATCGATTCATCGACCGCGGTGCGGCCGTCGACCACCGTGCCGTCCACGGGGATCTTCGCGCCGGGCTTGACGGCGAGGATGTCGCCGATCTCCACCTCGTCGATCGGAATCTCCTGCTCCGCGCCATTTTGCAGGATGATGGCGGTCTTTGGCGCAAGACCCATCAGCTTTTTGATCGCCTCGCTCGTGCGCCCCTTGGACACGGTTTCGAGCGTTTTGCCGAGCATCACCAGCGCAATGATCACGCCCGCCGATTCATAATAAAGCGCATGCACCGCCTCGTGATGGCCGTTCGCAATCCGAATCGTGTTGTAAACGCTAAAAATCACCGCCGCCGTCGTGCCGATGGCGATCAGCGAGTCCATGTTCGGGCTCCTTTGGCTGAGCGCACGGTAACCGACCGTATAGAAGCGATACCCCGCGCCGATGATCGGGATGACGAGCGCGAGCTGGGTGAACGCATAGGCGAGCGGGAAATTCATCGGATCGATCGCCTTTGGGAACGGCAGGCGCACGAAAGAAATCATCGGCGCCATGGCGATGTAGAGAAGCGGCAGCCCGAACGCCGCGGCAATGATGAACTTGACCCACATCGTGCGGATTTCTTTTTGCTTTTTGAGCCTGTCCTCATCGGCGGCGTCAAGGCCCGTGACTTCAAGCGCCCGATAGCCGGCCTTTTCGATGGCAGCCTTGATGGCGGGCTGGCGAATGACCCGCGGGTCGTAAACGACAGTCACTTTTTCGCTCGCGAAATTGACCGCGGCGCTCGCGATGCCCTCGAGTTTAGCGAGCGACTTTTCAATGCGCTGCGCGCATGCGGCGCAGGTCATGCCGCCGACAGGGATCGTGACGGTGCTGTTGCGCGTTTTTTCTTCGACCTCGTAGCCGATTTTCGCGACCGCCTCTTTGATTGTTTCGAGCGAGAGGCTCTCGTCATATTCGACAAACAGCTTTTCGCTTGCAAGGTTCACGGATGCCTGCAAAACGCCCGGCAGCTTTTGCAACGTGCGTTCGATGCGCTGCGCGCACGCGGCGCAGGTCATGCCCTTAATGTTCAATACCTGGTTTTTCATGCCTGAGGTTCACCCCGTTCCTTGGATAATCGCATTCCGCTTGACGCTTGCAAAGCATGATGCTATTATTATGATCGCAATTATTGGAATTACAAGTACGCACTTTATTGTGCCATACTACCCAAATGTATAGTATAGCGAACCCAAGGGAGAAATTATTTATGAAATGCGATGGAACCGATTTGAAATGCCCGGTGGACGCGACCTTGCGCCTGATCGGGGGGAAATATAAATCGCTGATCCTCTGGCACCTGCTCGGCGGCACGCTGCGGCACGGCGAACTTCAAAAGCTCATTCCACAGGCGACGCCCAAAATGCTCACCCAGCAATTGCGCGAGCTTGAAAACGACAATCTTTTAGCTCGCGAGGTGTTCCCCGTCGTGCCGCCGCGCGTTGATTATTCGCTCACGGGTGTCGGCAAGAGCCTTGCGCCCATCCTCACAGCGATGTATAAGTGGGGCGCGGGCTATATGCGCGACAACGGGCAGGAGATCGCCTGCTCGATGAACCCCTG
>CAZJIS010000009.1:16164-32761 GCA_964546125.1 uncultured Clostridium sp. | reverse complement strand
GCATCCCGCACGATGAATTGAAACGCCTCCTCGCAGCGCGCCTCTGCCGCCGCAAATGTTTCTCCGCCGGGGTAGCCTTCCCACGCGCCCTGCGCAAGCCACGCGCGGTAGGTTTCATCTTCCATGAGTTCGCCGTGTGCGCGCCCGTCAAAAAGGCCAAAGTCCATTTCCCGAAGGCCCGCAACTTCGTGCATTTCCGCTTCGGGCCAAAGAAGGCGCGCCGTTTCACGCGCGCGCAGCATGGGGCTGTGGTAGGCAAGCGCGACGCGGGGCAGCTCCTTTTGCCGCTTGCGGGCGAGTTCTACGCCGCAGGCAGTGAGCGGGGTATCGGTTCTCCCTAAAAAAACATGTTGCGGGTTGCCCTCGGCAATCGCATGGCGAACGGCGATGATCTCCATCAATTTTCTCCCTTGAGGATCTGCGGCAGACCGCACACGACGCGGACGACCGTTTGCGCGCGCGCCGATAAATCGCAGCAAAGCCTGCCGACTTCCTCGCGCCAGAGCCGCTCAAATGCATCGACCGGCACGACGCCGCAGCCGACCTCATCGCACACGACGGCGTCGTAAGCGAGCAAGCTTCCGAGCATTTCCTCATGCGAAAGGCCGGCTTTCATCATGTCGCGCACCACAAGGTGCGCATCGGAGCGCACGCTCGCATAGCCCTGCGCAAAGCGGGCCTTATCTTGCCCCGCGGCCCCGACGATCAGCAATTTCACAGCAAACCTCCGATTTTCGCCGCAAGAACATAAGAAGCAAGGCATGCAAGTTCGCATATCTGCACGAACCAGCCGGCGACATCCCCCGTGGTTCCCCCAAAGCGGCGGTAGGAAAGGAACCGGTAGAGCACAAACGACAAAAGTGCCGCAAAAAGCACCGCGCCGCCCGCAAGAGGCGCGCGCCAAAGCATGGCAAAAGCAAGCGCGATGATCCACAAAACGGAAACGACGCGCACGACGCGCGCATCCGCCGCGCCCCGAAACGAGGCGAGCAACCCATCCCCCCGCGCGCTTTGGAAAGTGAGTGCCGCAAGCGCCGAAAGGGCGCGTGAGAGCATCGGCGCAAGCAGCAGCGCAAAGAGCGCGGGCGTTGAAGTATCCGCTTCCGTCCACAGCGCGAACGAGAAGAGCAGGTAAGCAGCGCCCGCTAGGAGCGCACTCGCGCCGACATGCGGGTCGCGCATGATCTCGAGCATGCGCGCGCGGGGCGCGCGGGAGCCGAGCGCATCCATCGTATCCAAAAAACCATCCATGTGGATGAGGCCGCTTGTCGCAAGCGGAAGGAGCGTTAAAACAGCCGCGGTCAAAACCGCGCCGAAACCAAAAATGCGCGCAAAAATCAGCCAGCCGAGGGAGAAAAGGGCGATGAACGCCCCTACCACGGGCAAAAAGCACAGCGCATAGGCCATGTTCTCTTCCTCCCACGCAACATGCGGCACAGGCAGGCGCGAATACATCGAAAGCGCCATGCAAAAGGAGCGCAGAAGCTTCATTTTATTCCTCCTTTGAGCGGGATGGCGATGCCGGCGACCACTTCATAGGCTTCCTCGGCAAGCGCGGCAATTTTTGCGTTCACCTTAGCAAGCTGCGCGATGTAGCGCGCGGTTTCGGCTTCATAACAAACGCCGTCCAAAGCGATTTCGCAGGTGACGACGACTGTGAGTTCGCATTCTTCCATCGCCCTTTGGATGCCCGCGAGTATCCTCTCCCCCGCGCCCTCAAAACCTTCTTCCGTTGAAAAGCACTCGTTGGCGGTGAGGTTTGCGATATCTTCAATCAGCACCGCGCCGCCTTGCGGAAACTCCGCTTTGGCGAGGGCGGCAGGCGCTTCAACTGTTGCAAAGCCCTTGTTTTGCCGCATCAGCCTGTGCCGCGCGACGCGCAGCGCATCCTCCCCATCGCGCACCTGCATGCAGGCGACATATACGCGCGGGAAAATACCGCTTTGCGCGATGCGCTTTTCGGCGTAAGCGGACTTGCCGCTCGCGGCGCCGCCCGTCACGAGGATCAGCATAGCTTTTCGTAGGCCGCAACGCGGATGTCTTCAAAGGTGGGCATGTTCTCATAAACGGCGAGCGCCATGTCGAAAAGCGGCAGCGCCGCCACCGCGCCCGTGCCCTCGCCAAGGTGCATGTCGGCGCAGATCAGCGGCCGAAGCCCGAGTTCCTCCATGAGAAGAACTGCCGCCGGTTCTTTTGAAAGGTGGCTTGCGATGAGATACGGCGCGCAGTTTGGGCTAAGCCGCACCGCGATGAGGGCGGCGGCCAGCGAAATGAACCCATCGAGCACAACGGGCATTTGATGAATTGCACCGCCGATGCACATGCCTGCAAGGCCCGCAATGTCGAGCCCGCCAAGCTTAAAGAGCACATCGAGCGCATCGCCCGGATCGGGCCGGTTGACGGCCACGGCCCGTTCGATAGCGCGCTTTTTTCTAGTAAGCCCCTCGTCGGAAAGGCCCGCGCCGCGGCCGGTAACCTCATCGATGGGCCGCCCGGTGAGGACCGCGGTGATCGCACTGCTCGTTGTGGTGTTGCCGATGCCCATCTCCCCCGTGAGCGCCATGCGGCAGCCGCGCGCGCGAAGTTCGCGCATAAGCTCAATGCCAAGGGCGAGCGCGGCCTCTGCCTCCTCTTTTGTCATGGCGGGGCCTTCGCTCATATCGGCCGTACCGCGGCGGATGTTGCATTGCCCAAAGGCCGGGATCTCCACCGGCCTTGCGACGCCGATGTCGATGGGGAACACCTCCGCATGGGCGACGCGCGCCATGCGAGCGACGCTCGCATCCCCACGGGCGATGTTCTCGGCAACAATGGCCGTCACCTCCTGCCCGGTCTGCGTCACGCCCTGCCGCACAACGCCGTTGTCGGCGCAGAGCACGAGCACGGCGCGCGACGCCACGTCGACCTCCTCGCTCCTTTGTATGCCGGCGATGCGAACAATCGCTTCTTCTAAAAGGCCAAGGCCGTTGAGCGGCTTCGCGATGCCGTCCCAGCGCGCCTGGGCACGGCGCATCGCCTCCGCGCAAGGGGCTTTGATTTGTGCGTTCCAACTATTGATCTGGTTCATTGGTAATTCTCTATAAAATAACGGTAGAATTTGCGCGCCTGTGCGAGCGCTTCCACATCGACGTTCTCGTTGACGCTGTGCGTGCCCGCGATCTGCTCAGGGCTTACGCGCAACGGCGAAAAGCGCAGGCAGCCGCGGCTTATGCGCTCATACTCGCGGCAATCTGTGCCGCCCATCATCAAATAGGGCGCGACTGTCACGCCGGGCATGCACTGATGGATGCATTTTTCAAGGTAGGCGTAAGCGGCCCCATCAAGGTCGGCGACCTGCGAGCTGGTGCGTCCCGCCATAACCTCGGCGCGCAGGCCGAACTTCTCGGCGCGCTTTTTAAACAGAGCAACGCTTTGTTCTAAATCCTCATGGGCGATGCAGCGAAGGTTGCAAAGGGCATAAGCTTCCGGGGGGATGACGTTGGGCGCCGCCGACCCCTCGCACATCGTGAAACAAAAGGTCGTTGCAAGCATCGCCTCGCCATAAGGGCTTGCAAGCGGCAAAATGAGCTTGAGTAAAGGCGCGAACAGCCACATGTTGCCAAAAAGCAGGCGCATCGGGAACGCGAGCGAGGGCGCAAGCGCGCGGAACATGCGGAGCACCACGGGCGAAAAGCGCTTCGTGAACGGGCGGGCGCGCTCCATCTCACAAATGAACGCCGCAAGGCGCGCAAGCGGATTATCCCTCGGAGGCGTGGAGGAATGGCCGCCGCGGCTCGCCGCTATAACCTTGATGTTGATAAAGCCCTTTTCCGTGACCCCCACGACCGCACAAGGGGCCGTGAGGCCCGGGAAGACGTGCGTCGAAATCACGCCGCCCTCGTCGAGCACGAGTTCCGGGCGCACGCCGCGCGCTTCAAGAAGTTCCACGGTTTGGCGCGCGCCGCCGCCTGCGATCTCTTCGTCCGCGGAGGATGCAAAATACACATCGCACGCAGGCACGAAGCCCGAGGCGATCAGCTCTTCCATCGCCGCAAGCTCCGTCATCACCGTGCATTTGCAATCGAGCGCACCGCGCCCAAAAACCTTGCCTTCGCTGATCTCCCCCGCAAACGGCGGGAATTTCCAATCCGGCTCGAGCGCGGGCACAACATCCTGGTGGCCCATCAGCACGATGCTGCGGGCGCTGTTCTTGCCCTTCCAGCGCAGCAAAAGGCTGCGGTCAGCATCGGTGCGCTCGCATGCGGCAAATACATGCGGGAACAATTCCTCTAAAATCGCGTGCAGGTGCGCGAATTCCGTCCTATCCCCGCCCGGTTCGACGGATATCGTGGGCACTTGGATCATGCGCGAAAGGCGCGAAGCGTCGAGCGCCGCGTCCTCTTTGGTGAAGCTGATGGCGGACTCCCCCGCCCCCTTCGGCGCGCGAAGACAAAGCGCCCGAAGCGCAGCAACGCCGAGCAGCAGCAAAAAAATCCCCAACAGTCCCAGCAAAACATAACCGATCATATCTAACCTCTTTCAAAACGGATAAGCGCAAGCCATTTCTCCGGCTATCCGAAAACTTACTCTAAAACACGGTAACCCGCCTCACGGATGGCCGCCTCGGCAAGGATCTGCGTCGGGTCTACCGCCGGTTCGTCGATGCCGTATTGCGAAAACGCGATCGGCAATTCCGTGCAGCCGAGCACGAAGGCTTCGGCCCCCGCATCGCGAAGCGCGCGCAACGCCTTGTTTAAAGCCGCCGTGTCATAATCGCGCCGCCCGGCCTTGACGCCTAAATAGATCGCGTCCATCACGGCCCGCTGCGCCTCCCCCTGGGGAAGCAGGCAGGAAATGCCGTTTTCTTCAAACAGGCGCGCATAAATGCCCGTTTTCACGGTGCCGTCGGTCGCAAGCAACGCGACTTTGGCCAGTTTCCTTCGCAAAATTTCGGCCGCTGTCAGCCGCAGCATGTGCAGCACGGGGAGGGCGGTTGCGGAACAAATATCATCATAAAAATAGTGCGCGGTGTTGCAGGGTATGATCAAAAAATCCGCCCCGGCAACTTCCAGCCGTTTGGCCGATTTTATAAGTTCCGGTACGGGGCTGGGTCCCAAGCCCAAAATGGCCGCCGTCCTGTCGGGAACGGCGGTGTTTGAATCGATCAGCACATGGATGTGCTCACCGTCGCTTGCAGCCTCCGTGCGCCGCACGATTTTATCATAAAGGTCCACCGTCGCAAGCGGCCCCATGCCGCCGATGATGCCGATGGTCTTTTTGATTTGTTCCATTTTTGCCCCCTATTGCACGGTGTTCACGGGGTCGATCGCAAACACGGCCGCCACGCCGCCGCTGTGCAGGAAGAGCACGTTCTCCTCGGGTCCGATCGTGCCGTTGCGGCAAAGTGTGATGAGGCCCGCCATGGTCTTGCCGGTGTATACGGGATCGAGGATCAGCCCCTCCGTTTGCGCCATGAGGCGGATCGCCTCAAGCCCCTCTTCCGAGGGCAGCGCATAGCCCGCGCCAAAGCAGGGGACAACATCGACCTCGGCGCAGGTAATACGGATACCGCTTCCAAGAAGCTCCGCCGCGCCGTTTACAAGTTCGGCGACAACAGCCTCAAACGGCTCGTCCCCCACGGCAATGCCCGTGACTTTGCATTCATCCCCATAGAGCCGCGCGCCGAGCACCAACCCCGCCATCGTCCCGCCGCTGCCGGCGGTACACACGATGCGATCGATCCGAACGCCCCGCGTCCGCGCCTCGAGAAAAATCTCTTTTGCGCAATCGACATAGCCAAGCGTTCCAAGCGGCACGCTGCCGCCGACCGGGATGCGGTAGGGCTTTTTGCCGGCGGCGCGAAGTTCCGCTTCGATGCGACCCATTTCCGCATACACTTCATCATACGAATCGGCGTCCACAAGGTGAACCGTCGCGCCAAGCAGCTCGTCGATCATGAGGTTCCCAACGCGCCCCGTCGCCCCGCGCGCTTTGAGCACGAGCACCGCCTCAAGCCCGAGCATGTTGCAGCAGGCGGCCGTGAGCATGGCGTGATTCGACTGCGCGCCGCCGGTGGTGAGCACGACGTCCGCGCCCTTACCGATCGCGTCCGCAAGCAGATACTCGAGCTTTCGCACCTTATTGCCGCCGGTGCTCACGCCGGAAAGATCATCCCGCTTCACATAAAGCCTGCGCCCGAGCGCGCGGCCGAGGCGGGGAAGCTCCTCAAAGGGCGTGGGGAAGCGGCCAAGCGTGATCTTGGGAATGGCCCTTTCTTCCATCACTTTTCCTCCATCAGGCGCGGCATGTTTAGAACATCGAGCGTTGCAAAATAATCCTTGTTCGTTTCCGCGCGGCGGATGAGCTTAACGCCGCCGTCCTCGCGAAGCAAAAGCTCCGCGCTTCGCAGTTTGCCGTTGTAGTTGTAGCCCATCGCAAAGCCGTGCGCGCCCGTGTCGTGGATAACGAGCAGGTCGCCCCGCTTTACTTCGGGCAGCATGCGGTCGACCGCAAAGCGGTCGTTGCTCTCGCAAAGCGAACCGGTCACATCGTAAAGCCGATCGCAGGGCGCATCCTCTTTGCCTAAAACCGTGATGTGGTGGTAGGAACCGTACATCGCCGGGCGCAGCAGGTTTGCGGCTGAAGCATCCACGCCGAGGAAGCGCTTGTAGGTGTTCTTCTCATGGATCGCGCGCGTCACAAGGTACCCTACGGGGCCTGTCATGTAGCGGCCAAGCTCGGTGAAGATCGCCGGGCGCATGGTGGTGTTGCCAAACACTTCAACATACACTTCGCGCACTTTTTCACCGACAAACGCGATGTCGGTCTCGGTATCCTCCGGGTGATAGGGGATGCCGATGCCGCCCGAGAGGTTGATGAAAGCAATCTCCACGCCGACTTCCTCGTGAAGTTCGCGCGCGGTGATGAAGAGCAATTTTGCAAGCGTCGGGTAATACATGTTGTCGATGTTGCAGGAAGAGAGGAACGCGTGCAGGCCAAAGCGCTTCGTGCCCATCGCCTTGAGCTTGCGGTAGCCCTCGGTGAGCTGCGCGCGTGTGAAGCCAAACTTCGCGTCGGCCGGATTGCCCATGATCTGCGTGCCGATGCGGAACTCCCCGCCCGGGTTGAAGCGGCAGGAGATGATTTCGGGAATGCCGCCGTTCTCCGCCAGCACGTCGATGTGGCTGATGTCGTCGAGGTTGACGATGGCGCCCAGCCTTCGCGCGTAGGCAAACTCCTCGGGCGGCGTGTCGTTGGAGGAGAACATGATCTCCTCCCCCACCGCGCCGATGGCCTCAGAGAGCATCAGCTCCGCCCAGCTCGCGCAATCGGTGCCGCAGCCCTCCTCGCGCAAGATTTGCAGCAGCACAGGGTTCGGGCAGGCTTTAACGGCATAATGCTCGTGGAAGCCCGGGTTCCAGGCAAAGGCTTCGCGAAGGCCGCGCGCGCGGGTGCGAAGCGCCGCCTCATCGTAAATGTGGAACGGGGTCGGGTAGGTCTTTGCGATTTCTTCGATTTTTTCTTTATCGAACGGCAGGGTCTTGCGGGTCATATGTGCTCCTCGATCTTTCAATATAGTCAAAGCAGTTCGGCGTAGTCGATGACGGCTTGCTCGCGCTCGAACTCGTTGAGTTGCAGCGAGCGGTGCTCGTAGGAAACCTCGCCGAGCTGGTTGTCGTAAGGATCCGCGCGCCAATGCGTCATCGGCGGCATGTGCGGGCGCTGGAATTCGCTGTTGGCGACCATGCGGTAAGGGTCGAGGTTGCCAAAATAGTGCCAGCGGCGCTCCTCATTGCCCGCGCGGTGCGCGCTGCCGCCAAAGGAGGGATCGGCAAACAGCCAGCCGTGGGGAGCGACGTAGAACATCGCCCAATCGTGCGCGCCAATGTCGGCAGGTTCCGCCGCAAAGCCGCTTTGCCAGCGCGCGGGGATGCCCACGATCCTGCACAGCGTGATGAACAGCAGCGCCTGCACGCCGCAATCGCCCTTGAAGTTGAGCGCGGCGTTCTCGGCGATGTTCTCGAGCACGAAGTAGCCGGGCATGAATGAGTATTTGACGTTTCCGGTGATATAGCCATAGATGCGGCGCGCCTTTTCAACGGGGTCGCCGACGCCTTGCGTAAGCTTGGCGGCAAGCGCCCGGAGGTAGGGCGTGAAAGCGATGTGCGGGGCCTGCTCCTCCAAAAAGAAAGTCGGCTGCCCGGCGTCTGCTTTAATCGCTGAAGGGTCGCACCAGCGCGCGGTGTGCACATAGGAATACTCGACGAAAAACGCGCGGTTTTCTTCAAGCACGCGCTCGAAGTAGATCGTGCGCTGCGGCGCATCTTCGGGGGCGATGAAACATGGCTCGTCCGAAAAGGCGTGCAATTCGATTTCGCTCTGCTGCAAGCATGCGGCGGGCAGAGGAATGTGCACTTTCACAAGCTTGCCTTTTTCAAACGCCTCATCCTTGATTTTCACGCTCGCGCGGATGCGGAAGCGGTTGGCGAACTCGCCGCGCTCTCGCATGGTGCTCCTTGCGCGCTCAAGCAGCTCCTCGCGGACGGAGGCGGGCGGCAGCTCCACCCCGCCCTTCTCGCGGATGCTTTTGCCGTTGCGCTCGCGCATCGTGCTGTCCGTGTGAATGAGCGTGTTGACAAAACGGCGGAAATAGCGCTTTTCGCCTGCAAGGTATATCCAATCGATGCGGCCGCGCTCAACGAGGGAAGCAAACTCCTCGGCGGTGAAATCGGCAAGCCGGCTTTGCGCTTCATGCAGCGCCTCTTCATAAGAAAGGGGGAAATCGTTCGCGAGGCGCAGCATAATCTCGCGCTCGGCGGTCATGCACGCGCGAAGCGGCGCGGGGAGGTTCCCGGCGAGGCGCAGGTCGATGAGGCGAACGGCCTCGGTGATATCCCCCCAGGCTTTGAGCCGGGCGATATCCTCGGGCAGCCCCACATTCAGGTGGCAAAAGGTTTCGTTGATGTCGATCATGGTTCCTCCTCAAGCAGCGTTTTCAAACTCTCTCTTATGTGGCCCGCGCGGCCCGCGGTGCGTTTAGCATGAAACATGGAATTGACCACGCCCTCGCTCACGCACTCGATCACCGCGCGGAAAACGACGTCCATATCCTCTTCATAGAGCTGCACGATCGAAAGCGGCTCGTTTGTCGCATCATGCGGCAGGCGGTTTGCTGTGGTGAAGGCGAGCGCGATCTCCCCGCTGCCGTTGCCGGAGATCGTGCCGGTGCGCGCAAGGCCGGATTGTGCGCGCTTAGCCGCGCGCAGCAATTGGCGCGAGGAGAGCGGCGCGTCGGTCGCAAGAATGATGATGACGCTGCCCTTATCGGGTTCCGCCTGCGCGTGAAGCTTTTGCATAAGCCGCTTGCCGATCGGCTCCCCGCCGAGGGTGAGGTCCTCAAGCGAGCCGAAGTTCGTCAGCAGCAGCGCGCCCAAATGATAGCGCCTGCCGTAGAGCGTGAACGCGCGCGAGGCGCTGCCGATGCCGCCTTTGAGCGAATAGCAGCTCATGCCGGCCCCCGCGCCCACAGCGCCCTGTTCAAAGGTTTCTCCCGCATTCGCAAGCGCTTCCCTCACATGCGCCTGCCTCACATGGAAACCGCGAATGTCATTGAGGTGCGCATCGTTACACTCGAAAACAACCGGGTTCACCGTGCCTGTGGTGAGGCCGATGTCCGCGTTGCGCTCAATCATGTAGCGGGCAAGCGCATCCCAGGCCGTGCCCACGCTAAGCGTATTCGTCAATACAATCGGCGTTTCTATCGTGCCGAGCTCCGCCACCTGCACAAGGCCCGCGCTTTTGCCAAAGCCGTTGATCACATGCGCGGCCGCAAGGCACTTATCGTGAAAAAGATCCCCGCCATGCGGAAAAAGAGCGGTCACGCCCGTGTGCACCTCGCCCTCGTGGATCGTGAAATGGCCGACCGTCACGCCCGGCACGTCGGTGATAAGGTTGCGTTCGCCCTTTTCCATTACGCCAAAGGAGAACCCGGCTAAAAGATCCGTTCCCATCAGGGGGATATTCCTCCCGTAAAAAAAATTTGTTTTAAGCCCGTCAATCGCCATATATTTGCCCCAAAAAGAGCAAATTTCTTCTTTTGTATTCTATCATGTTCGCTTTCATATTTCAACGCGGCGCGCGATTGCGATACGCGCGATGCTGTGCTATGCTAGTAATCGCCGTGCTGAGAAAGGTGGCGAAGTATGCGATTAGATGAGCCCCGCGGTTTTGCCGCATTGAAGCGCCGCTTTATCGGCAACAAGGCGTTTTACGCCGCCCTCGTCACGCTCGTGCTGCCGCTTGCCGTGCAGCAGGGGCTTTCGAGCATGATCAGTCTCGTTGACAATGTCATGGTCGGAGGGCTAAGCACCGAATCTATATCGGGCGTCGCCATCGTCAACCAGCTCATTTTCGTTTTTCAGCTCACGGTGTTCGGCGCACTCTCGGGCGCGTCGATCTTCGGCGCGCAATATGCGGGCGTGCACGATGATGAGGGCATCCGCTACACGTTCCGCTACAAGCTCATGGTGGGCTTTGCGATCACGCTGCTCGCGATGGGCGCGCTCGCTTTTTTTGGGGATGAGCTGATCGCCCTCTATATCCATACGACAGCCGACAGCGCCGCCTCGCCGATCCTTACCGCGCGCGAGGGGCGAAGGTTTTTAAACATTGCGCTCGCAGGCCTGCCGCCCTTTGTTGTGAGCCAATGCCTTGCAAGCACGTTTCGCGAACTAAAAGAAACGCGCGCGCCGATGCGCGCGAGCATCGCCTCCATTCTTGTGACGCTCTCGCTCAACTATGTGCTCATCTATGGCAAGCTGGGCCTTCCGCGCCTTGGCGTGCAGGGCTCGGCGCTCGCCACGGCCATCGCGCGCTATGTGGAGGCCGTTTCGCTCATCCTCTACGCGCTTCGCAGCCGCGACAAGCACCCGTTCATCCGCGGTGCGCTCAAAAGCCTGCGCATACCGGTAAGTTTGGTCAAGCGCATCACCGTAATGGGGCTGCCGCTGCTTGTCAATGAGTTTTTCTGGAGCGCGGGCATGGCGCTCATCAACCAGAACTATTCTGTGCGTGGGCTCGACATTGTGGCGGCGACCAACATAGCAACAACCGTGTGGCAATTCTTTGCCGTGATCATGTATGCTATGGGAACCGCCATTTCGATGCTCGCCGGGCAAAAGCTCGGCGCGGGCGACATTGCGGGCGCGCGGGATGAAAACCGCAAGCTTATCTTCGCGGATGTTGTGTTTCACGTTGTAATCGGGCTTTTCATCATTGCCCTCTCCGAGGTGATCCCCCTCGCTTACAATGTGGGGCCGGAGGTGCGCGCGCTCACCTCGCGCCTATTGCGCATCGCGGGAACTTTGCTGGGTCTCTTTGCCTTCACGCACGCGGCGTATTTCACCATACGCTCCGGCGGGCGCACGCTGATCACGTTCCTGTTCGACAGCGCCTTCACGCTGCTTCTGCCCGTTCCGGTCTCCTATATTTTGTGCAAGCTCACCTCTCTTGATTTCGTGTGGATCTACGCCTGCGTGCAGCTGTGCGACGTTGCAAAGGCCATCGCCGCCGTGCCGCTGCTCCTCAAGGGCTCGTGGGCGCAAAAGGTGATCTCCAACTAGGCGCGCACACAAAGCAAAGCCCCGGCGAAGTGATCGGCCGGGGCTTTTTGCTGCGAATAAATCCCCCCCTATGCGCCGCGGCGCAAAAGACCCAGCGCGTAGGCCGCGGCCCCTTCGGCCGCGCGCGTATAAAGCACGAAGCATTCGGTGAGCGGGTATTTCTCGGCGATGCGCTGCTCGAGCCGCTCGCGAAGCAAGCTGTTGCCGATAAGCACGGAACCCGCAAGCGCAAGCCGCGTGCAATCGGGCCAAAGCCTTTGGAGCACCGCGCACGCGAGCTCCGAAAGCTCCCCCGCCGCCTTTTCCAGGATGAGAAGGGCCGCTTCATCCCCCGCGGCGGCGGCCGCGCCGAGGGGTTTGGCAAGCGCCGCGATCTCCGATTTCGAGCGCGCGGGATCGCTGTAAAACGAGGCGATCGCGCCGATATCGCGCAGGCCCGAAAGCTCGCGAACGATATCCGTAAGCTTAGTTGCGGGGCCGCGCCCATCCGCCGCGCGCGCGACGGCGGCAAGCATATCCCGCCCAATGGCATAGCCGCTGCCCCCATCGTCAAACACATGTCCGCGCCCGCCCGCGCGCAAAAACGCGCCTTTATGGCGCGCGCAGCACACCGAACCCGTGCCGGAGATGAGCACCGCGCCATCTTCGCGTCCAAAGGCGGTGTCGAGCGCGTTCTCATGATCGCCGACGACCGTCACCGGGCAATCGATCCCCGCGGCGAGCAGCGCCCGGCGCACCTGTTCGGCGCGCTCCGGTTCACCCGCGCCCGCGCAGCCCGCACGAAGCGCGAGGCAGGGCAAGCCGCTGCGGCGGATCGCCTGGGAAAGCCCTGCGGCCGTCGCCTCAAGCTGCGCCTCGCCGCAAAAGGGACTCAGCGGGCCGAGCAGCCCGCCGCCGATCCTCTGGTGCGACTGCGCGTCGACGAGCACATACTCGGTGTGCGTGCCGCCTCCATCCACACCCATCACAAACCCAACCATGTTTTTGCCTCCCCGATTCTATTGAGTGCATGTTGATGTTCCGCATCTTCGATCTCGCCGTCGCATACGGCTCGGTCAAGCATTTCCGCGCTCTCGATGATGAGCCCGCGCGTGTTCGACACGAGCATGAGATCCGCCCCCGCGAGGGCCGCTGCCTTCGCGCCCGCCGCCGAGCCAAAGTTTGCCGCGATCGCCGCCATTTCAAGGCAATCGGTCATGATGACGCCCCTAAAGCCGAGTTCCCCGCGCAATATGTCGGTGAGGAGCCTGCGCGACATCGTCGCCGGGTGCGCGGGGTCGATGTTTCTAAAGAGGATGTGCGCGCTCATCACCGCACGCACGCCCGCCCCTATGGCCGCGCGAAACGGCACGAGCGGGCCTTTGCGCAGCTCTTCGAGCGTGAAGTCGAGTGTCGGCAATTCTACATGCGAATCAGCGCGCGTGCCGCCATGCCCGGGAAAATGCTTTGCGCAGGCGAGCACACCGCCGCGCATGAGCCCGCGCATCATCGCACAACCGTTGCGGGCGGCTTCCTCGGGGGTTTTACCAAAGCTTCGGTCCCCCACGACCTTGTTCCCATTTGGAAAATCCACGTCGAGCACGGGCGCGAGGTCGAAGTTGACGCCGAGCGCGCGCAGCGTTCGCCCGATGTGATGGCCCGTTTCTTCAACATGCATTTCGCCAAGCGCGGCGAGTTCGCCCGCGGCGTCCGTATCGAGCAAAGCCTTCGGCAGGCGCTGCACCCGCCCGCCCTCCTGATCGATGGCGATGAGCGCACCGCGGCCGCTGTTTTCCCGCGCGAGCGCGTGCAGTTCATCGCACAGCGCGCGGAGCTGCTTTTCATCGACAATATCGCGCGCAAACAAAATGAAGTTGCACAATCCGTATGTGCGGGCAAGCGCCCTGTAATCATCATTCATATGCGGTCCTGGGCCGCCCGCCATCAGCCGCGCGCCGGCTCCGCGAAGCTTCGCGCTCATGCTTCCCCCTCCAACGAAGCGATCGCGCGGATGATGTCGTACCCGCAGCCCCCGAGCGCGGTGCGGACATTATCCTGCCCCCGCCCTGTTTCCTGCATGACGATGCGCACAGCCCTCTCGCGCAGCTTTTCGTTGACGGCGCGCATTTGGTGCATGACACCGCCCTTTGCGTACCCAAGGCGCAGCATCGCGGCGGTGGAAATCATGTTAAGCACCATCTTCTGCGCCGTGCCGCATTTCATGCGCGTGGAACCGGCGACCACCTCAGGGCCGGTAAGCACAGCGATCTCCACTTTCGCGGCCGCCGCAAGCTTCGTGCCGGAATTGGCGGTGAGCGCCGCGGTGAACGCGCCGCGCGCGCGCGCTTTTTTGATGGCGGCGATGACGAAGCTTGCGCTCCCGCTCGCGCTGATGCCGAGCACCGTATCGCGTTCGCTCACTTGAAGGCGCTCGATGAGCGCTTCCCCCGCAGCCGCGTCGTCCTCCGCGCCCTCGACGGAATTTCGAAGCGCCTCGTCGCCCCCCGCGATGTGGCCCTGCACAACCTCGGGCGATACGCCGTAGGTCGGCGGGCATTCGGAAGCATCGAGCACGCCGAGCCTGCCGCTCGTGCCCGCACCGATGTAAATAAGCCTGCCGCCGCGCGTGATGCCTGCGGCCGCCGCGTCCGCCGTGCGGGCGATAGGGGCAAGCGCAAGGGCCACGGCTTCATGTACCTTCGCATCCTCCTCGTTAATGAGAACAAGGAGCGCTTCAGTCTCCATTTGATCGATCGCCGCAAAGCGCATATCCCGCTGCTCGGTGGCCGGAATTTCGTTCATGCCGCCTCCCCAAAGGATAATCATCCGGTGTTTAGTTACATTTGGTATAGCATCAGAATAGCACCAAAGCGCGCTTCCCGCAAGAGATTCGCGCCGATTCGCGGCCGTAAAGCGCGGGAGATCGGCATATGTCCCGATTGTCCGTCATACATTTCCCCCATGAAGCCGGGTAGAGAAGTCCTTCGCATGCTGCGCGAGAATGCGCTCAAAACCGCCGCGGCCGCCCTCTGTGCACTCGCGGCTCTGCTCTCCTTTCTCGCGGGAAACGACGCCCCCGCCGCGACGGTGCGCGCGGAGGACGGCGCGCCGATGATCGCCCTCACCTTCGACGACGGACCTTATGTAGGCGTGACGAGCGCCATCCTCGACGTGCTCGAAGAATATGGCGTGACGGCCACGTTCTTCGTACTCGGGAGCCGCGTAAAAGGGCGCGAGGAAACCCTGCTTCGCATGGAAGAGCTCGGGTGCGAAATTGGCAACCACACATGGTCCCACGCGGACCTCACGCGGCTGAGCGCCGCCGATTGCATCGCCGAGATCGAGCACACGAACAAGGAACTCAAACGCGTGCTTGGCCACGGCGCGGCCGTCGTGCGCCCGCCGTTTGGCTGCTACAACAGCACGGTGCGGCGCAGCATTCCCTATCCCTTGGTGCTCTGGAGCATCGACACGAACGATTGGAAGCGGCAAAACCCCGCGCAGCTTGTGAAAAACGTCGTCGCCGAGGCGCGGGCGGGCTGCGTCATCCTCATGCACGACCAGCAATCCTCAACCGCCGCCGCGATCAAGGATATCATCCCTTTGCTCGTTAAAGAGGGCTTTCAATTCGTGACGATGACGGAGTTCATCACCGCGCGGGGCGAGGAGGCAACGGCAATCAAATTCCCGCCGTGATTGAATTGCGGGGGCCAATTTGCTATAATACCTCTCAATACTGTCTGAGAGGTGTTTTTATGGCCGTTTTGACGATGGAAAAAGCGCGCGCCCTAATCCGCGCGAACGTGCGGGAGCCGCATCTTTTGTTGCACGCGCTGGCGGTATCCGCTGCAATGGGCGCGATGGCGGAGCACTTTGGCGAAGACCGCGCCTATTGGGAGGCCATCGGTTACCTGCACGATGTGGACTACGAGCGCTTCCCCGAAGAACACCTCGCCCATGTGCGCGAACTGCTCGCGGGACATGACATCGACGAGGCGGACATTCGCGCCATCCTCTCCCACGGGTACGGCTTGTGTTCGGATGTGGAGCCGCAGACAAACCTTGAGAAGAGCCTTTTTGCGGTAGACGAGCTCACGGGCATCGTGCAGGCGGCGAGCCTCATGCGCCCGACGGGCATCTCAGACCTCGAGGTTTCAAGCCTTAAAAAGAAGTTCAAGGATAAAAAATTTGCCGCTAAATGCAGCCGCGAAGTGATCCTCGAGGGCTGCGAGAGGCTCAATATGCCCCTTGAAGAAGTGATGCAGCTCGTCATCGACGGCATGCGCGCGCATATGCTCGATTTAGGTCTCGGGCCTAAAGAAGCATAGCTTTCCGCGCAAGTACCCGCCTAAAAGGACTGCCTTGCGGCAGTCCTTTTGAGATTAAGATCGTTATTTGTTTCGCGCTCAGCCCACTTCGCCTTTGGCGAGCTGCTTGTGCGGGGCGGCGTTGAGCATCATCACCGGCGGGGCGGTCTTCGCAATCACTTCCTTGGTGATGACGCAGCGCTTCACGTCCGTGCGCGAGGGGATGTCGTACATGATCTGCATCATGGCATCCTCGAGGATGGCGCGCAGGCCCCGCGCGCCGGTCTTGCGCTCGAGTGCCTTCCTGGCGACCTCCACAAGCGCATCCTGCTCGAACTCGAGCTCCACCCCGTCGAGCTCGAAGAGGCGTTTATACTGCCTCGCGAGCGCGTTCTTCGGTTTGGTGAGGATGTCGATCAAGGCTTCCTCGGTGAGCTGCTCGAGCGTCACGATGATGGGCACGCGGCCCACAAACTCGGGGATCAGGCCAAATTTCAAGAGATCCTCGGGCAGAATGTTCTTTAAGATCGCGCCCACGTCCTTCTCGACGTTCGATTGCACGTCGGCGCCGAAGCCCATGAGCTTCTTGCCCGTGCGGCGCGAGATGATATCCTCAATGCCTGCGAACGCGCCGCCGCAGATGAACAAAATATTGGTCGTGTTCACCTGGATGAACTCCGCGTGCGGGTGTTTGCGCCCGCCCTGGGGCGG
>CAZJIS010000009.1:0-16154 GCA_964546125.1 uncultured Clostridium sp. | reverse complement strand
GGATCTTGAGCAGCGCCTGCTGCACGCCCTCGCCGGATACGTCGCGCGTGATGGACGGATTATCGCTTTTACGGGCAATCTTATCGATCTCGTCGATGTAGATGATGCCCTTTTCGGCGCGCTCCACATCGTAATCGGCGGCCTGGATGAGCTTGAGCAAAATGTTTTCAACATCCTCGCCCACATAGCCGGCCTCGGTGAGCGAGGTCGCATCCGCCACCGCAAAAGGCACGTCGAGTATTTTAGCCAAAGTCTCCGCAAGCATCGTTTTGCCGCAGCCGGTCGGCCCGAGCATCACGATGTTGCTCTTTTGGAGTTCCACATCGTCCTTCGCGGAGGCCGAGTCGATGCGCTTATAGTGGTTGTAGACCGCCACCGCCAAAGAGCGCTTGGCGCTGTCTTGCCCGATGACATACTGGTCGAGGGTCGCGACGATCTCGTGGGGTTTGGGTATATCCTTGAGATCCTTGTGCTCGGTTTCGACATCATCCTCGATGATCTCACGGCACAGTTCGATGCACTCGGTGCAGATGTAAACGCCCGGCCCCGCGATGATGCGGTGCACCTCATCCTGCGATTTGCCGCAGAAAGAACACCTCACGGTTCCTTTATCGTCGGTTTTTGCCATTTCCTACCTCCTTGGAGGAATAATCTCGTCTATGATACCGTATGCGAGCGCGTCATCCGCGGACATATAATTGTCGCGTTCGGTGTCGGCGGCAACCCGCTCAAGCGACTGCCCCGTGCGCTCCGCGAGGATACGGTTCATCTGTTCCTTGGTTTTGATGATGCGCTCGGCCTGGATGGCGATGTCGGTCGCCTGCCCGCGCGCGCCGCCGGAGGGCTGGTGGATCATCACCTCGGCATTGGGCAGCGCCCGGCGCTTGCCCTTCGCGCCTGCGGCGAGCAAGAACGCGCCCATGCTCGCGGCCATGCCCACGCACATCGTCGCCACTTCGCAGCGGATATACTGCATCGTGTCGTAAATCGCCATGCCGGCAGTGATGGAACCGCCGGGGCTGTTAATGTAGAGACTGATGTCCTTATCCGGATCGTCCGCCTCAAGGAAGAGCATCTGCGCGACGATGAGGTTTGAAACATCATCATCCACTTCGCCGCCCAAAAAGATGATCCGGTCCTTGAGCAGGCGCGAGTATATATCATAAGAACGTTCACCCTTATTGGTTTGTTCCACAACAATGGGCACTAAGCTGCTCATATCATTTCCTCCATCATCGTTCGGTTCCGGCCGCTTACTCGGCGGCCTTTTCCTGTTCCGTTTCGACGGCGCTCGCGACCATCAGCCCGATGGTCTTATCGAGCACGGCCTGATCTTCGAAATAGAGCTTGTCGTCATCGCTGAGCTTGCCCCTGATCTCCCCGGCTTTGTCGCCAAACTGCTTGAGGTACTCTTCGACCTTCTCTTCAATCTCGGAAGCTTCGGCCTTGATGCCCTCGGCCCCGGTGATCGCCTCGAGCACGAGCTGGCTCTTCACGCGGATTTGCGCGTCGCCGCGCATCTCGGCGCGCATCGCCGAAACTTCCATGCCCGAGTATTTCACATAATCGTCGAACGAAAGGCCCTGCATGCTCAGGCGGTATGCAAAATCGTTGAGCATGCGGTCCACCTGCCGCTCGACCATCGCCTCGGGAATATCGACGGAAGCGTTTTCCACAGCCTTGCGCACGACGTCGTTTTCCTTCGCAATCGCGTTGTTCTGCTCCTCGCGCTCAATAAGTTCGGCGCGCTTCTTCTCGCGAAGCTCCGCGATGCTCGCGCAATCGGAAACATCCTGCGCGAAGTCGTCATCCGCCGCCGGCAGTTCCTTCACGCGCACCGCATGCACCTTGACGTGGAACACGGCTTCTTTGCCTCTGAGTTCCTCGCTGTGGTATTCATCGGGAAATTTCACGTTGAGGTCGCGCTCCTCGCCCGCGCGCATGCCGAGCACCTGCTCCTCAAAGCCGGGGATGAACGTGCCGGAGCCGATCGCAAGCGTCTGCCCCTCGGCCGAACCGCCGTCAAAAAGAACGCCGTCGACCGTACCCGCGTAATCGAGTTCGACTTCATCGCCGTTCTCCACGGGGCGCTCGACGTCGATCATGCGGGCAACTTTTTCGCGCTCGCGGTCGATTTCGGCTTCCACCATTGCATCCGTAACATTGTACGCGCGCTTTTGAACTTCTATACCCTTGTATTGGCCAAGCTCCACCTCGGGCTTGACGGCGACCGTCGCCGTGAACACGAGCGGCTTGCCGCGCTCGGATTCGACCATCGCGATTTCCGGCTGATCCACGGGCATGACGCCGCTTTCGTCGACGGCGGCCTTGTAAGAATCCGGATAGACTATATCGAAAGCATCTTCAAAGAAGATTTCCCATCCATATGCGTTCTCAATGACCTTGCGCGGCGCGTGCCCCTTGCGAAAACCGGGCAGGGCGATGTTCTTGCGCGTTTTCAGGTATGCCTTTTCGAGCGCGGCCTCGAATGCCTCCACGCCCACCTCGATGGTCAGCTTGACCTTGCTTCCCTCGAGCTTTTCGAATGCTGCCATAATATCCTCCGTCACAAAAAATAAGCTTGCAATCGGCAGTCCATCCGCTAGGTCCAGACCGCCGTCAGTATAGCTTATCACAACGAAAGTGGGTTTGCAATTATAATGAAATGACGAGCTTTATTTTTTACCCTCGGTTTTCTTTTCTTTCGCAATTTGCTCTTTTGCGCTGCGTTCGCGCTCCTGCCGGGCAGCGAGAATGCCCTGCGCATGCAGCTTGCCCGTGAGCGCCGCGACTGCCGCATGCCGCGCGGCTCCGGCTTCCCCCGCGGGCTGTGCGATCCCCCGCGCTTCGCCGGAAGGATCGGCAAAAACGCGCGCGATCGCATGCTCGAGCTCCGCACAAAACAGGTCATACGCCTCGCTCAGCGGCGTGTTCTCGGTGAGGAGGCCGATCAAAGCGATGGTCTCGCTGATGGAGAACACCTTTTTCATCAGGCACACCATCACGAGCGTCGCCAACTGTTCACGCCCGTAGCGCTTGCCGCCCGGCGGGATGATGATCTTTTGTTTGACGTAGTTGTTGATCATCGTGGCGGTCACAAAGTGCCCGTCCTCCTCGGCAAAGAGCGCAAGCGAATCCTCAAGCACGAGGATGACCTGGTCCATATAGAGCGGGATGCCCGGCAGTTCGGCCCACCTCGGGCAATGAAAGGCCGCGGCTTGTTCCGGCGTCAGAAGCATATTCATCCTCCCCCATGGCATAATCCGATTATAGCATAGGTTTACCAAAACCGTCAAACCTCATTGACAAACGCGCGGCATGCGCCTATAATCTATGTAACCTAGTTATCGTTACCAGTTCATGAAGTATCCCTGAACACAATATGGCAAAATCAAGAACGGAGGCGCGTAACCATGCAGCAAACGATCCGCGCAAAGATCTACGGCGATTCCATCATGAAAGGCACGGTGCTCGATAATGCCTACCGCTACCGCGCGCTGTTCAACCGTTATTTCCAGCGTTTCTCCGAGCGCTTCAACATCGAGGTGGACAACCGCGCGCGCTTTGGCATCACCATCGACAAAGGCTACAAGCTTTTGCGGCAGGATATTGAAAGCGGCATGGACTGCGACTTCGCACTCATCGAATTCGGCGGCAACGACAGCAACTTCCGCTGGGATGAGATCAGCCGCCACCCTGAGGCGGCGCACGAACCGCTCACGGCGCTCGAGCATTTTTGCCAGGTGCTGCGCACGATGCTCGCGGACTTGCGCGCGGTCGAGGTGAAGCCGGTGATGATGACGCTGCCGCCGATCGATTCGGAAAAATACCTCCGCTTCCTCACGCGCAACGGCAACGACAGGGCGCGCATTCTGCGCTGGCTCGGGAAGCCGGAGGTCATCCACGATTTTCATAAGCGTTATTCCGACGCTATGGCCGAGATCGCCGCCGAAACGGGAACACCTCTTGTCGATGCGCGCAGCCGCTTCCTCGGCCGTGAAGATTACGACCTCCTCATGTGCGTCGATGGCATCCATCCCAATGAAGAAGGCTACGAGCTCATCGCCGAGGCGTTCTGCGAATCGGTGCCGAAGCTGCTGGCGGATTATATGTGAAAAGGCATAGGCGCTAAAAAGGATGGAGCAAAGAAGCCCCATCCTTTTTTATTCTTATTTTCAGAGAATCGGCGGCCCCTCATCCGTCGGCATTGGCGTCACGCTCGGTTCCGAAGGCTCGGGCGATGGCGATGGCGAGGGCGAGGGCGTAGCCGGCGCGGACGTCGTGGGCTTGGGTGTAGCCGGCGCGGACACCGTGGGTTTAGGCGTAGTCGGCGCGGACACCGTGGGTTTAGGCGTAGTCGGCGCGGACACCGTGGGTTTAGGCGTCGCAGAGGTCGTGGGCTTAGGCGTCGCGGAGGTTGTGGGTTTAGGCGTCGCCGGTTTGGGCGTCGCGGGCTTCACGGTCGAGGTTGCCGTGGCAGCCGGGCTTCCGCTGGGCGTAGGCGACGGAGAAAGCGGCGCGGAGGGCAAGGGGCTCGCGGCGCCCCCGGGCGTAGAAGTCGCCGGCGCGGGCGTATTCTGCACGGGCGTTGCGCTCGGGATCACGGCACCGATATCGCCGCCATATTTCCCAAAAAGTTCTTCGAGCGTCACAAGGTTAACCCACTCCCCCGCCTCGTTGCGGTAGGAGAGCATGCCTTTGGTGATCTTCACGGGCGGCAGCGCGTCCGCCGCGTCATCATACACAAAATCGCCCGCGACCGCCTCGGGATCTCCCGCGCGGTGCAGCACAAGAATCGCAAGCGCAACTAAGGCCGCGGCGAGCGCCGTGCCGAGGATCACGATGATCAGTTTCAAACTCTTTCTCGATTGTCTCATATGTTTGCTTCCTACCCTTTACTCTGAATCCGGCTCGGTTTCAGGAACCCCGCGCTTCATGCGCGCTATTTTAGTATATATGCTCTCAACTGTCCTCGCACTGCGGTTTTGCTGGCAAGCAAGGAATAACCTGCCGCAGGGGATACTTTACGGCCGCTCCACAATGTCCACGATGCTCTTGACATAAGCGTACTCATCCGTACCGGGCTGGTAGATGCCCATATATGCCTTGGCAACGTAGTAAATGCTCCGCGCCATCTGTGGGCCGTAGACGGTGATCGCATTCGTTCCGTTTGATAGAATCGCATAGCCTCGGAACGGATAATTCACGCTGAGCTGCTGATCGGAATAACCACGCAGTACGATCGTAAAGTTTACGAGATCGCCGTTGGTGCTGAAAACCAAATCATTGACCTTTCCGTCCTGTGTCCAATAAGCTTTTCCGATGCTTGTGGAGGAAGTGTCCTTAATGAAAGGATAGTAAGCAAATCGGGCCGGATTCGTATAGACCACCGTACCGTATTCAACAAGCTTGTAACCGTTGATCCCCGCGCCGGTCAGCGCGCCCTTGGCGGCCGCCGATATGCCGTTCCAATACCGTAGGCCACGCTCGCCGGTAATCCGAATGGAGAAGCCCTTATAGGAGAGCAAATCGGTAAGCCCGCTTTGCAGCGCGGCCGCATATGAACCCGCTTGAAAGCTTAACAGCCAAACCGTCATACCAACCGGAACATCGCCGTTGTATCGATACATGACCGCGTTTGTCAACGCGGGCGAATAGGTAAGGATTGTCAATTGATCCCCGCTTCGTATCCCTTCGTAGCGGATACCATCCACCCAAAGCGCATTTTCACCATAGCCCGCGGGGACGGCCACGGTGATCGGATAAGAAACGATGCCTGCCTCCTCGCCCGCGTCCGCCGCTGTCATAAGCCTTGAATAGCGGCTGGAAACATATCCGTACTTGCCGTTGAAAAGGATTTTATGATAGTTCGGCAGGGCGTTGACCTGCACCAGCTCGAAAAGCTGATCCGGATAAGCTCTGCCAAGTTTGGTTCCCGCCGCGGGCTCGTCATAGACATCGTAATATTCGTTAATGTTCGTTATCTTAATTTTCTTGAAAGTCCTGACGAACGCTTCGATCTTGATGTATCCATCCGCCCCGTTGAAGCCGATCTTCGCCCATTTCTTATCGCTGCTCGTCGCCTTGACCTCGGCGCACATACCTGCGCGAAGCACGCCGAGTAAGAAAGACTCCTCCTCCATCGCTTTGTACACATACGCATCGTGCCCAAGCACCGCGAACGTTTTTTGGAAGCTCACGGTGGAAATATCCGCGAGCGCGTCCGGCTCGCCGAGGCCCGCGATATTTCCCACGGGGCTATCCGGAAAATAGAACGCAAGGATGTCATTGAGCGAATGCCCCGCCTTTGCGCGCAAAATCGCGCCCTGCTGCGAGAGGCCCACGCCGGGGCCGTGGCGCGCGTGGCGGATGATATAGCTCTCGACCACGTTCGGGGCGGCCGCGCTGTATTGGGGGATCAGCCAATAGCGCGAGAGCTCGCCGCGCGAAAAGAAGCCGAGCGGCCGACCGTTAGCGGGCGAAACGTAAAAATCGATATCCTTAAGGGTGACCGTGACCGGGCCAAGCAATGCTACGCCCCTGACAACAACATCGGTAAAGGTCACATCAAGCGAGCAGAAATGCGTGCACTTTTGCAGGGCCTTGTTGTGGTGCAGGCAGGCGCTGTCGCCGCAGTCGCATACAGCCATGGAAATGCCGCCCACGCTCACGTTGGAAAGATCCAGACTTGCATCCCCCAGCGCCGGGATCAGCGCCTGCTTGATGAGCGAATCCACGCGGGCGTTGCTCCCGCTCACTACCGCAGGGATGGTCACATGTTCGTAGTAATTCGTATAACTTAAATCGAACTCATCATCCCGGATCGATTCGTTGCCCGTGTATTCCGAGCCGGACCACTGGTTTGTGGAAATTTCGGTATACCCGCCGTTGGTGTTGGTGTAAAACGCCTTGATCGGGATGTTGTTATAGAGCAGCACCTGCCCGCGCGTGGCGTTCACGGCGTTGTCGGTGTCGTTAAAAACGTAAATGCCAAAGTACACCTGGCTCGCGTTATAGTCGTAAACATCGAACACGCGCCCGTCGGTGCGCTTGGACTTGACCGCGTAGTTGCGCGCGACAATCGCTTGCGCCTGCAGCGCAGCGTCGGGGCTGCCCGAGCCGATCTCGGCGGGCAGCACGCCCTTTAGATATTCTTCGATATAAATGCGGTTGACGAGGCAAAGGCCCTGCCACGGGTTGGAGGTTTGGTAGGAACAATACAGTTCACCCTTATAGATGCGGTCGGACGGGGATGTGCCGTTGGAGACCTTTTCGACCTTGAAGTAGTTGAACTCAAGCCCCGCCGGCGGCGCATATTCGCGGAAAGAAAAGGCGCCGCCCGTATACAGCAGCGCGCCGTCGGCCGCGCGCAGCTCGAGGCTCGCGCCGAGGCGGGAGACCGTATAGGCATATTCGCTTTCCACGCGGAAAAGCGGCGCGCCCGTTGCGTCACACAACGCATAGTTGCCGGTAAACCACACGACGGAAGATTCGTGCTGCGCCTGCGAGAGCAAAACGTTGACATAGCGGTAATCGGCGCTGCCCGAAGCGAACGGCCGCATGCCCGGCTGCGCCTCGTAAAGGTGGCGATCCTCCGGCGCAACGCCCTGCTGTTGGTTTTCGGGGGCAAACGGGTCGTAAACGCCGTTGGCCTCCGCATCCTCTCCCTCGGCGAGCGCGGCGATAGGAATAACGAGCGCCAATAAAAAAACGGCTGCAAGCAGAACGCAAACAAGCTTTTTCATACGCTGATTTTATGCCTAAAAAGCCGCCTTTTCAAGCGGCATTATGCGTGTTATTTGTTTGTTAACAGTTTTTAGGTTTGGCCGTGCATTCTGCGCGCGAGTTCATAAATCAAAATACCCGCGGCGACCGACGCGTTGAGGGATTCGGCAAAGCCGTACATCGGGAGTTTATAGGTTTGGCACAGCGCCGCGGCCTCATTTGAAACCCCGGCCCCCTCGCTGCCGATCACAAGCGCGCAGCGCTCGCCCGGCTCAACGAGCGCATCCCCGCCCTTGAGGTGACCGCACACCAGCGCAAAACCCTGCGCCTTGAGGCGCGCGAGTTCTTTGACGAGGTCGCCCTGCCAAATAGGCAGGTGGTAAACGGAGCCCATCGCCGCGCGCAGGGGCTTTGGCGCAAAGGGATCGGCACAGCCCCCGCCAAGGAGAATGCCGGAGGCGCCCATCGCATCCGCCGTGCGGATGATCGCGCCGAGGTTGCCGGGGTCCTGCACGCCGTCGAGTGCGACGATAAGACCTGCGGGGTAATATTCGGGAAGCGCCGCCTCGGGCGTTTTGACGGTTGCGCACACCCATTGCGGCGTTTCGGTGTTCGACAGGCTCTCCATCACCGCGCGCGTCACCGTGTGGACCACGGCGCCGCTCCCCTCGAGCACGGCGTGCATGAGCTCATGCCCTTCCTCGAGGAAGGCCTCGGCGATCACCGCGCTTGAGACGACCGCTTCGCGCACGAGCTTATCTCCCTCGATGAAATGGAGGCCCTGCTCATTCCGCCCCTTTTTCGCGGCGAGCGCGCGGGCAAGCTTGACCCTTTCATTGCGCGTGCTTTCGATGCGCATGCTCTCCTCCTCCCCTTTGCCTCAAAATGAATATGGGCGGATTCGCATCCGCCCCGTTCACCCCGCGCCGGCGGGCGTTGAAATTGCCGCCCGTCTTATGCGCGCGCCTGCTCGGCGAGCTTCACGAGTTCGCCAAAGGCGTTCATGTCGCTGACGGCAAGCTCCGCGAGCACCTTGCGGTTGACTTCGATGCCCGCGCACTTGAGGCCGTTGATCATGCGGCTGTAGGTGCTGCCGCAAAGCCTTGCGCCGGCGTTGATGCGCGCGATCCAAAGCCTGCGGTATTCGCGCTTTTTGTTCTTGCGGCCCACATAGGCGTAGGCCATGGATTTCATCACCTGTTCGGACGCGGCGCGGTACTGTTTGCTCTTTGCGCCGAAATAGCCCTTGGAGAGCTTGAACACCTTGCGGCGCTTTTTAACGGCGTTAACCGCCCTTTTGATTCTTGCCATTTTCCTGTTCCTCCTTACTTATACGGGATGAGCTCGCGGATCTTCTTGGCTTCGCACTCGACGATGTAGCCGGTCTGACGCAATCCGCGCAGGCGCTTCGTGTCCTTCTTGGTCAGAATGTGGCTCTTATAAGCCTTGGAGCGCTTGATCTTGCCGTTCTTGGTAAGGCTGAACCTCTTTGCAGCACCCCTGTGGGTTTTAATCTTAGGCATGGGGTTTACGTCCTCCTTGTTGGAAATCTGTTTAATTTGCCTTGGGCGCCAAATTCATGGTCATATTGCGGCCTTCCTGCTTGGCGGGACGCTCGATGACAGCGTCCTCCTTCACCATTTCAAAGAAGGTATTCATGACTTCCAGCCCGATGTCTCCGTGCCTGATCTGCCGGCCGCGGAAGCGAATCGAAACCTTGACCTTATCTCCGTTTTTAAGAAATTTGGTGCAAGCCTTCGCCTTGACTTCCATGTCGTGCTGGTCGATGGTCGCCGAGAGCCGGATTTCCTTGATCTCTATGACCTTCTGGTTCTTTCGCTGTTCCTTTTCACGCTTGGTTTGTTCAAAGCGGTACTTGCCGTAATCCATGATCTTGCACACGGGCGGCACGGCCTGCGGCGCGATCTTCACCAAATCCAGATCGGCCTCCTCGGCCATCCGGAGCGCGACCTCCAGCGTCACAACGCCTTGCTGATTGCCTTTGTCGTCGATGAGCCGGACTTCCCTGTCGCGGATTTCCTCATTGATCAAGAGTTCTTGGCTGGCGATATTCGGACACCTCCATACAAAAAAATGTGGGCGCGAAGCCCACAACCAACAAGCAACATCCGTTGATGTTTTTTTGTTTTGACCGCGCGCGACTCCTGCGTCGGCGGGTGAGAAGCGGGGCTTCTGCTTAACCTAATGTATTATATCGGCATTTTGTCAACCTGTCAACGTTTTTTTCGGCAATTCGGGCGCAGTTCAGCGCGATTTCATGCCATGCATCCATTTCACGATGTAGGCTTCAAGCTGCGCGCGGATCTCTTGCGCATCCGCCCGCGCGGGGGCGCTGCCCTGAGCGGAATCCTCCCGCCCGCCGCCCTTGCCGCCGGTCGCGGCGTTCACGGCGGCGCAAAGCTCGCGCATGCCGGCCATAACATCCCCCGAGCGTGCGAGGCGGTAGGCAAGCTGCGTTCCGTTTTCGCTCATCAAAAGCACGACGGCGCTGCCAAGGGCGCAGATCTTCTCCCCAAGCAAGCCGAGCTCCGCCGCTGCAAGCTCTTCTCCAAGATACACGACGACTGCGGTCTTCCCCGCCTTGGGCGCGGCTTCATAAAGCTCGCGCGCCTTGTAAGTAAACAGCGCCTCGGTGTGCTTTTTGAGCGCGCGCCGGGCTTCGCTTAATTCATCTCCCTGCTTGACGAGCGCCGGCATCACATCTTGAGGCTTGGTGCTAAAGCGCCGCGCGACGCTATCGAGGATCGCCGCGTCCTCCATCATCGCGCGCACCGCGCGCATGCCGCAAAGGAAAAACAGCCGCGTGCCGCCCTTGTAGTTCATGTGCGAAAGGATCTTGACCACACCCACCTCGCCCGTGCGCACGCAATGCGTGCCGCAGCAGGTGCACGAGTCGCTGCTGCCCGCGTAGATGATGCGCACTTCGCCTTCAAGGCCCTTGGCGCACTTTCGAAGCGCAATGCCGGGAAGCTCGGACGCATCGACCAGCCGCTCGGTGATCTGCTCATCCCGCTGCACGGCTTCGTTCACGGCGAACGCAAGCGCGCGCACCTGCTCGGGTGAGAGCGGAAGGTCGAAATCGACGCTGACATAATCTTCGGCCATGTGGAAGCCCACGTTCACGCAGCCAAAAAGGCTCGCCGCAAGCCCCGAAAGGATGTGCTCGCCCGTGTGCTGCCGGCTGTGATCGCGCCGCCGGTCTTCATCAAAGCGCACCCGAACGCGCGTGCCGAGCGCGAACGCCTGATCGCAGCGGTGCCAAATATTGTGCCCGTCTTCGAACGCATAGCTCACGCGCGCGCCGTCGATTTCCCCTGTATCGGAAGGCTGGCCGCCGCCTTCGGGGTAGATCACGGTTTGGTCGAGCAGTATTTCATAAAGGTTCTCATGCGCGCGGCAGGCGAGCACCGTCGCCTCGCAGGTGAGAACGCGCGGGTCATAATAGAGCTTTTTTGTCATGCGCAGCTCCTTTTTATATATTCCCGAGCATTATAACACAAAACTTGCGCGGCGGCAGCCTGCTGTTATATGATAGATGAAAGATTTTCATCCTTTGGAGGCTTTATGCAGAAATTCAGCGAATTCGAGTACAAGCGGCCGAATCTCGGGGCGGCGCGGCGCGCGCTTTCGGGGCTGACCAAAAAGGTGAAGCGCGCCCGCTCGTTTGCGGCGGTCGAAGAGGCGATCCTCGGCTTCTCAAAGCTCCAAAGCGCCATTACGACGCAGATAAGCCTCGCCCACGCGCGCCATACGATCGACACGAAGGATGCGTTCTACGAAGCCGAACAGCAGTTTTTCGACCGGGCGATGCCCATGGCGATGCCATGGCTGCTCGGCTGGTACAAAGCGATCACCCGCTCTCCCTTTGCAAAGGACATCGACGCGCGTTTTGGCACACAATACCTGAACATCGCCAAAAAAGAGATGAGTACCATGTCCCCGCGGCTCATGCTCGACATGATCCGTGAGAATAAGCTCACCACCGAATATGAAAAGCTGCTCGCCTCGTGCAAGGTCGAATTCAACGGGGAAGAGCTCAACCTCGCGGGGCTTGGTAAATACCGCCAGAACCCCGACCGCGCGCTGCGCCGCGAAGCCGCGGCCCTGACGAGCGCGTTTTTCGAAGCGAATGAAGAAAAGTTCGACCGCCTTTACGATGAACTCGTAACGCTTCGCACGAAGATGGGCAAAAAGCTTGGCTACCGCGATTTCACGCCGCTTGGCTACCTTCGCATGGGGCGCACGTTCTCGCCCGAGGAGGCGGCTTCTTTTCGCGAACAGGTCGCCGAGGTTCTCGTGCCGCTGTGCAACAAACTCTACGCCGCGCAGGCCGAGCGCATCGGCGTTGAAAAGCTCATGGTCTACGATGAAGCGTTCCAATTCCCCGACGGCAACGCCAAGCCCGAAGGGGACCGCGCGTTCATGGTGGCAGCGGCGCAAAAAATGTACCGCGAGCTTTCACCCGAAACCGGCGCGTTCTTCGACGACATGGTCGCGCGCGAACTCATGGACCTTGAAACCAAGCCCAACAAGCGCGTGGGCGGCTACTGCACGGGCTTCCCGGACTATGAGGCCGCGTTCATCTTCAGCAACTTCAACGGCACTTCGGGCGATGTGGACGTGCTCACGCATGAGGCGGGCCACGCGTTTGCGGCGATGCAGGCGGGCCGCGCGCAGGAGATTGTGGATTACCTTACCCCCGGCATGGAGGTGGCGGAAATCCATTCGATGAGCATGGAATACTTCACGCATCCGTGGATGGATCTCTTCTTCGGCCAAAAAGCCGATGAGTACCGCTATGCGCACATTTTGAGCTCGCTCACGTTCGTGCCCTACGGCGTATGCGTGGATGAATTCCAGCACATCGTTTACGCAAACCCCGCAATGACCCCGGCCGAACGCAAACAGGCCTGGGCGAAGCTCGAGCGCAAATACCTGCCCGCGCGCGATTACGACGGAGACGCTTACATGATGCGGGGCGCCTTCTGGCAAAAACAGCACCACATCTATTCCATGCCGTTCTACTATATCGACTATACGCTGGCGTCCATGGGCGCGTTCGAATTCTTCGGCCGCATTATGGAAAACCGCGAGGGCGCATGGAACGATTACCTCGCCCTTACGCGCGCGGGCGGCAGCCTCCCCTACAAAGAGCTTCTCTCGCTTGCGCACCTTGCCAACCCGTTTGAGGCGGGTTCGGTCGAAAAGGCCGCGGCGCCGCTCATAAAGGCGCTCGAGGCGTTTGAGGGCAAGGCGCTATGAAAAGCTTATTCAGGCGTTTTGTGCTAAACAAGCGTCCAAGCGACCAGGAGATTCCGGAAAAGCATGAAAGGAACGACAATGCCATGAAGCTTAAACTCTTCTATCTGCCCGGCTGCCCGCATTGCAAGCTCGCACTCAAATACATGGAGCAACTTCGCGCGGAAAACCCCAAATTCAAGGACATTGAAATCGAGCTGATCGACGAGAGCCGCGAAAAGGCCCTTGCCGACAGCTACGATTATTGGTATGTGCCCTGCTTCTACGTGGAAAAATCCAAACTTCATGAAGGCCATGCCGAACTTGCGGACATTCGAAGCGTCTTTGAGCAGGTCGCCGGCAAGGACGGCGTTTGCTAAAGCCGAAACGGCAAGAACGATGAAAAGGGGCGCTCCCCGAGCGGGAGCGCCCCTTCCTATGCAGCCGGACATTAAATGATATAGGGCTTTAAGAATGCGGGTGCCTCGGCCTCGCTTCCGGTAATGCTGATATAAAGCTTGATGTTGCAGCGCCGCGCAAACGCATCCATCTCGGCAAACAGCTCTTCGAGCGTGTCGAGCGGGTGGCGCACGATTTTCAAAAAACCATCGATGAACAAATATTCAAGATCGAAATCTTGTGCGGCGATGCCTGATATAAATCCGAAAAACATCTTGGGACTGTCGATGTGATATTCCGACGCGTCGATAAAACGAATGCTGTGCTTGAGATCGAACATGTACTGATTGTCGTCGTCGATGAAGACCATGCTGCCCTTCGCGGTTTGAAGCTGCTCATTTGCGGTTTGAATGATGCGCTTCGTCTTGCCGGCGCCCCGTTCGCCGAAGATTACTCCAATCAAGATAGCCTCCCTCTGCGCTTTGCGCTGGTTGATGTTTTCCATAATTCATTATATCCGCTTCCCGCATCCCGCGGCAATGGGCAAAAACAAATATTCTGTGACAATCCAGGAACGCTGATGGTATAATTGTGCGCATGAGTGAGAAAAAAGGAACGAGGGACATGAAACGCATACTCGGCTGCATCCGCCGCGCCAACGAGCGCTACGATATGATCCGCCCCGGGGACAAGATCTGTGTAGGCGTATCCGGCGGGAAGGACAGTCTGCTGCTTCTCTACGGCCTGAAGCTCTACCAGCGTTTTTCCTACACGCCCTTTGACCTTTGCGGCGTGATGCTCGACCTTGGCATCTCGGACGAGGATTTCGCCCCTGTCGAAGAATTCGCGCGCGCGATCGACGTGCCCTTTGATATTATCAAGACCGATATCGGCGATGTTGTATTCAACGTGCGCAAGGAGTCGCACCCCTGCGCGCTGTGCTCGAAGCTTCGGCGCGGCGCGCTCAACAACGCCGCCGTAGAGCGGGGCTGCAACCTTGTGGCGCTCGGCCACAACCGGGACGACGTGCTCCAAACCTTTTTCATGAGCCTTCTTTACGAAAGCCGCCTCAACACTTTCGGCCCCGTGACCTACCTTGGCCGCAAGGAGGTGACGGTCATCCGCCCACTCGTGTTCTTGCCCGAAAAAACGGCGCTCTCCGTCGCCAAGAAGCTTGAGCTTCCGATTCGCAAGCCCAACTGTCCCGTTGCGGGGAAAACAAAGCGCGAAGAAATGAAGGATGTGATCCGCTATTTCACCTCCCTCGTGCCGGATGCGGACGAGCGCATCATGAACGCCATCGCCGACACCGGGAAATACGGCATGTGGGACAGGCTCCGCCTGCCGCCGCGGGAGAATGAACTTGGAGAGTGAAGCGCTTTTCATTCTTGTGATCGCATGCATGCTCGCAATGAGCGCTTTGCTGTTCGTTTTGATGGGCGTGGACAAGCGGCGCGCAAAAGCGGGCAAATGGCGCGTACCGGAAAAAACGCTGTTCTTGATTGCGTTTCTCGGCGGCGCGCCGGGCGGGATTCTCGGCATGCGGGCCTTTCGCCACAAGACAAAGCACGCTTCGTTCACCATCGGTATGCCGCTGCTTCTACTTTTAAACATCGGCGCGGCGTTTTTGCTGCTGCGTTTTTTGGCTTCAGCCTGAAACGGCCGCTTGCGCCCGGCTTTTGCCAAGCTTTGCCCAAAGCGGGAATGTCATCGGCCACAGCGTGCCGCCGACGAGCGCCATGAGAAAATAGCGGATGGCATCGGTGAAGGGCGCATCGCCCAACACCGCCTGCAAAACGGGCTTGAGGCCGAGCCGCACGCCCATAATGAACCCGAGGCCGAGCGCGTATTTTATGATCTGCGCCCACCAGAGGGCCTTCACTTCAAAATGAGTATGCCTATCATCCACAAGCCAGGCAAGAAGAAACCCAAGCGTCGTTCCAAACAGCGTGCAGGCGGCCTTTTGGCCTTGCGCATCGAACGCGGCGACATTCCCTGCCCGCGCGGGCGCGAGGAACACATAGGCCGCGAGCGCCGCATTGAGCGCGAGCACCAGAAGGCCGATGGTGATCTTGGCCTGCCGGTTTTGCGCAAAGCGCTCGAACAGCCAAGCAAAGCCGATGACCGTCATAGCGCCTGTGACGAGCGATGCGCCAACGTCAAGCGGCGTGTGCACGCCCAGATACATGCGCGAAAGGGCGGTAAGGATGATGGCAAGCATGCAGACGATGCTGACCCAGCGTTTTTTGCGCCAGGCGGCCAGCGTGCCGAACACGCAAACAGCGCTTTGCGTGTGCCCGCTCGGGAACGAATAGCCCGAGGCACCCTCCCGCGCGGATTCGACGATGGTGAATGTTTCATCCGCGACCCACGGCCGCGGGATAAGAAACAGCGCCTTGAGGAACTGGTTGACGATGCTGCCCGTGAGGCCGATGAAAAAGAAGCGGAAGCCCCATTTTTTATCGATGCACCACAACACGGCAAGGCCGGCGAGCATAAAGACCTCTTCCGCGCCAAGGTGTGTGATAAGCGAAAAGAAGCCGTCTAAAAAAGGCGTCCGCAAGGATTCGAACAGGCGCAACAATTGCATAGAGCCCTCCTATACAAACTGTCATATTCTTTTTTAAATATAACACAGCAGGAAAGGTTCTCGCCATCCTAAATAAAATCCAATTTAGGGCTTGAAAATCGTTTCGGGCTATTATATAATAGCATCCGTGCCATTCCTCCTTAGCTCAGTCGGTAGAGCATGCGGCTGTTAACCGCAGTGT
>CAZJIS010000008.1:0-41311 GCA_964546125.1 uncultured Clostridium sp. | reverse complement strand
TTATAGGTATGTCTGCGGGGGCGTGGATATGCCAAAACAAAAAAGCCCCCTCGCGGATGCGGGGGGGCTTTGGGCGCCGAAATGTTATTTCACGCCGTCTTCAATGGTGTTCTCCACCGGGGAGTCCTCGACGTTGGCAATCGCGCCGCGCGCGAAGACGAGGCGCGCCTTATCCGGCCCGACGGACACGGTGATGATATCATCCTTGATGTTGGTGACGGTGCCGTAAATGCCGCCGATGGTGCGCACCCGATCCCCGACTTTGACCGCGGCGAGCATGTCTTTGATTTTTTTATCCCGCCTGCGCTGGGGGATGATCATAACCGCAAAGAGAACGACCATCATCACGATGATGAGAATCATGCTTCCGTTATTGGCAAAGAAATCCGAAAATCCGCTGCTGACGCCTTGTGGCATATTGTTTACCTTCCTGATTCGTATTTTTGCGGCCAAGCCCGCGGGCCGCTTTGCTCAATCATAGTATAGCTTCCCCGCTCCGTCAAGGAAAAAACCCCAGCGTAGCTAAAAAATCACATTCTCAACAAAATTCAAGCGTACAGCAGGGGCCAAGCTCTCCCGCGAGCAAAGCGCGCATGCTCGCCGCCCCCGAAGCCTTGCAAAACGCCGCCTCATCGAGCGCGCAGATCATGGAGAACATCATGCGCGAGGCGGGCGCAAGGCCGGGCAGAAGCATGCCCGCGGGCAGGCGAAAGCGCGCCGCGCTATAGCTGCGCGCGAGCGCGGCTACGAGCGGCAGCGGGTCTTCCCCCACGAGTTCCAAAACATCGATTCCGCTTTCTCCCGCCGCGGCGAGCGCATAGGCCTGCCCGTCGGTGACGGCGATGCCCGAAAGCTGCGCCTCCTCGCGGTAGAGGGCCATATCGCGCTCCGTTCGCGCCATCATGCCCGCATAGTTTTTCGCGAACGCATCGTAAATTGTGAGCATTTGGGAAGGCTCCGCCTCAAAAGGAGGACTTTGCGGGAACGCCGCGGCTTGCGCCGCGCTCAGCTCATATTCATCGTGATACGCAAAGGGCAGGTAGCCGAAGCGCTCGTAAATATGCGCGTCGGGCTTGAGCAGCGCGGCCGGAATGCCCTGCGCAAGCAGGCGCGCGTGCGCCATTTCGATGAGTGCGGCCGCAATGCCGCGCCGCCGGTAGGCGGGCAGCGTCGCCACGCCGCCGACCATCGCGCAGGGGACGACGTTTTTCCCAAAGCGCAGCGGGTAGGGAACGGCGTGCAGGCCGCCGACCATCGTTTGCCCGTCAAACGCGCCGAGGATGTATTCGGGGCGCGTGCGGGCGCGGAAATAATAGGCGGAAAAACCGCCCGCATCCTCTGGGAATACGATGTCCCAAAGCGCGCGCGCGCTTTCATATTCGCGCGGCTCGATGGGGCGCAGAACAATGCTCACACCGGCCTCCCAACGTATTTTTCGATCAGCCGCACGGGGTAATAGGAAAGCTTGGCGCGGCGAAGCCCCTCGAGCCCCATATCCTCCTCGCGGTTGATGAATTTAACGTCCGTCAGTTCGTTTTTCACAAACAGGTTGTTGATTAGAGTAAAAAGGCCGGGAATATCCGTATCCGCCTTTTCGATGTGGATGACGGCCATCTCCTCATCGATGCGCTCGCCAAACGTATACGCCTTGAGCTTGCCGCCGATGCGGATGCCCGCACCCACGACGCCGAGCGCCCCCATGTGGGTGATCAGTTCGTGGATGGCGGTATACTCGCCCACCGCATCCTGATCTCCGGGGAGCTTGCCTTGCAGCCACTCGTTGTAGAGGCCCATGCACTCGCCGAGCATGTCGGGGGAGAGGCGGACGTATTCATAGCAACCGCCGTAGCGCGCCATGAACTGGTTGATGTGGTTGCGCTTGGCGTGCAGCTTCTTGCCGGAAAGATCCCGCAGGCTCTCCATCGTATATACATAATCGAAATTATCGCGGTCCTCTTCGAGCGCGTAGCCGGGGCAGCGCAAAAACGCATCTTTAATCGAGCCGGAAACGGCGTGGAACACGGGCTCTATGCCGTTTTCGCGGCAATAGACCGCGGCCCGGTCAAGCGCCCGCGCATAATCTCCTTCAGGCTCGCGCATGAGGGGCGCGAACATGAACGCGCCCCCGCCAAAGTTGAGCAGGAAAAAAAGAACGCCGTCCTCTTCGGCAATTTTGATCTTATCTTCTGCGCCCCAAATCAGCAGATTCGTGAACGTATACTCGGAACTGTGCAGCCGCCACGGCCGGGTGTAACTTTCCACCAGGGACTTCTTAGAAATATCGATCGAACATAAATCCATATAAAAACAAACCCTCCGACAAGTATTCTATACAGCCGGAGGGCAAAATGCAACACCCGCTTCGCGCCTTTGCGCACTCGTCACGAAAGCTTCACATAATCTGCGCTTGCCCAGCCAAAAAGCCCGCCGGCGTTCACCAAACACCAGCCGTCGAGCACAAGGTACACCGTGAGCGGCGTTTTGTTCGGGAGCGTTTTGATCTTGGCGCTCGCCGTGCCCCGCCCCTCGCGCAAATTGACTTCGGCGCTCGTGGAGGTGACGATCAAGGTGAGCGTGCCGCCGACCGCCGGGATGCCCGCCGTGCCGGAGGAGGTGACTTTCGTGTAGGGCTTATAAACAAAGCCTGTTTTGCCGCCATAGAGGATGTAATAATAATCCCCGCACTCGCCGAGCACCTGGAACGAAGTGCCCGCGGGAAGCGTTGCGATCACGACGTTGCCGCTCGTCGCGGCCCCCGTGCGGAAGTTGACCTTCACGCTCGCCTGCCCCGCCGCAAGCGTCAGCCCGCCCGAAACGGCATTGCCCGAGCCTTCGGGCACGACGCCGCCCGCGGAGCCGCCGCCGGCCGGTTCCGTGGCGACAGTGACGTATTTCGCGTAGAGATAGCCGCGCCGGCCGTTGTATTCGGCTTCGTACCAGCCATCCTTGAGCGCGAACAAATTCACGCGCACGTCCTTTTGGAACTGCGTGATGATCTTTGCCGAAGTGCCCGGCTCCTCGCGGAAGTTGACGGTCGTGTTCGTGACGCCCGTGCCGATGCTCGTTTGGCTGCCGCCGCCCGCATTCGGGTCGGTGGCCGGTGTTTCGCTCTTTTGGGGAATGGCCACGCTCAGTTCCACATATTTGGAGCTGACCCAGCCCTCGGTCCCATCGGGCGCGGTGGCTTTATACCAACCGTCTTTGATCTCATAAAGCTTGAGCTTGGTCGCTTTCGAAAGGACCTTGAGCGCCTTGTAGCCCACGCCGGGGCCCACGCGCAAATTCACGCTGCCCGTGGTGGTCCCCTCGCCGTAATTCTGCGCGGGCGCGGGCGTCTGCGTGCCGCCGCCATTGCCGCCGCCGTTGCCCGAATAGAACGCCGTGCCCGTGACCTTGACATAATCCTCATGCACATAGCCCCGCACATCCCCGATGAGCAGGTTCGCCCATTTGCCGGCCCTTCCAAGCAAAATAAAGCCGGTGTTCTTCTCGAGCTTCTTGAGCGATTGATAGGAGGCATCCGGCCCGGTGCGGAAGTTGACGCCGCCCGTGGTGATGATGCCGATCTCCACCACCCCGCCGGGCTGGCCGCCGGGGGTCGGCGATGCGGATGCGCCCGGATCGGGCGTTTGTGTTTGCGGCGCGCTCGGCGTTAGCGTGGGCGACGCCTCCGCTACGACCTTCACATAAGAGGCGCTGATGTAACCGTAATCCCCGCCCGCGAGCGCGTAATACCACATGCTCGAAGCGGATAGGATCGAAAGCTCCGCATTGCGCGCGAGTTTTTTGATGCTCTTGTAGTTCGTGCCCGGCCCCTCGCGGAAGTTGACGCCCTCGCCCGTGCACACGCCATAGGAAACGGGAACCGGCGCAGGCGTACCGGAGGGATTCGTCGGCGTCGGGGTCGGCGCGGGAGGTTCGGCCGTTGCCGCGGCCGTGAACTTCACATAGCTTGCGGAAATCCAGCCCTCGGCGCTCGTGCCGGTAAGCGCAACATGATACCAGCCGTTGACGAGTTCATAAACCGCGAGCGCCGTGTTGCGGGGGGCCATCCCAAGCGAAGTGTAATTCGTGCCCGGGCCGGTGCGAAGGTTCACTTCGCCCGTGGTCGCGCCCGTGCCGATGGGCGTCATGCCGACAACCGTGCTCGGACGCACGGGGTCGGGCAGCATCTCTACGGCGACGCTTGCAAGCGCCGCGTCCGGATAATAGAACGCGAGGATATCAGCGTAGCTCTGCCCCATGCTCGCGCGCTGCTGCGCGCCGCGCTGGCTCAGCCCCACGCCGTGGCCCCAGCGAACGTGGTAAATGTAAAAGGCGCTTCCATCGCCGGCGTATTCGCCCCAATAGCAGCGCAGGTTGGCGTTTGCGACCGCGCCGTAGGTATAGAGATCCGCCGCGTTGAAGGTAACGCTCAAATCGGCATACGTTCCCTGATCGGTCACAACGTCCATCACGACCGTCACCCGGGACATGTTGCGCGTCGTGCCCGAGAATTTGGGCGTGTGCACATCGGCCGATTTTATCTCGTTCACCGCCGTGGGCTGCACGCCCGCGGCGGCGTAGGCCTTGGCGACGAGCAAATTGTAAAGCCCCTGCGAGACCGTGCCGGAGGAGCGGATAGGGATCTTCACCGTTTCGCACAGCGAGGAGGCGTTGGCGATATCATAATCGTCGAGGCTGATCGCATAGCCCGCATCGCTTGCGTTGCGCGTGGGCCAGGCGTAGGTGACGAGGTTCGTTTCGCCCCCGTTGCTTGCGCTGTAGTAAGTGCAAAGGATGTTGCCGCGGACGGTGAGCACCTTGTCGATGGTAGAGTCCACCGCGTTGATCACATTCGTGTAGGAGGCGTTATAGCCCTTATAAACCTGGTCGGAGGAGGTATCCCCAATGTGATACTCGGCCTTGGGGGAGGCGAGCACGAATGTAAGCACATAGCTTTTGGCGGCGACCGCCTGCGCCTTGAGCGCCTCCGGAGGGTAGCTGTTGTTCATTTCATAGGCGACCACGCCGTAGAGATAATGCGCGAGCGGCACTTCGTTGACGATTTGGATGTAACCGGTTGAGAGCAGCTTCACGTTGAAATGGCCGAGGTAATTGCGTGCGTTGAAAGTCATGCTGCCCGCCGAAGGCGCCATTTTCGCGCGCTTGATCGTGAAGGCTTTGCCCGAAAAAACCTCGCCCTGCGTCGAGTGGGTGGCGGTGATAACGCCGTTTGCCGCGCGCAGCGTCAGGCTTCCCCCCGAAAAGGAACGGCCGTTTTCGTTGATGAAATACTCGCCCGTCGCGCTCATCACGATGGAGGTCGCGTTGTTGGTCGTCAGCTTCACGCGCACGGCGTCAATATCCCCCGCGGCCGACGCCGCCGAAAACGGCAGCAGGGTCAGCAGGAACATCAAAAGCAGCGCGGCAGCGGCGGTTCGTTTCATTGTTTTACCTCTTTTTGGTCGCTCGCATCCCAAAGGGCAGGAAATATGCCTGTTTCAAGGATATATTTATAGTCAGTTTACCATAGATTGCGCGCAATGTGTAGGATATTGCCGTGTGTTTGCGGAATGTTAATAAAAATGGCGAAGATTTGTAACCATAAAAGCGTGACATAACGCAAGCGCGGCCCCCGCCGGCAAAGGCGGAAGCCGCGCCCGATTCACCTGATTTTCGCCTCTTGGCCGCGCCCGGCTCAGCCGTCGAGAATCGCGCCGGAAGCCTCTTCGCTAAACTGCGTGGTATAGAGGTTGTAGTAATAGCCCTTTTGGCGCAGCAGTTCGCGGTGCGTGCCCTGCTCGGTGATCCGCCCGCCGCGGATCACGAGGATGCGGTCGGCGTTGCGGATGGTGGAGAGGCGGTGCGCCACGATGAAGCTCGTGCGCCCCTTGAGCACGCGCGTGATGGCCTCCTGAATGAGCTGCTCCGTTTCGGTATCGACGGAGCTCGTGGCCTCATCGAGCACGAAGATGCGCGGATCGGCTAAGATCACGCGGGCAAAGGAGATGAGCTGCTTCTCGCCGGTTGAAAGGCGCGCGCCGCCCTCGCCAACCTCGGTGTCGTAGCCGTTCTCCTGGCGAAGGATGAATTCCTCCGCGCAGGCCATGCGCGCGGCCGCCTGCACCTCTTCAAAAGCAGCCTCCGGCCTTGCGTAGGCGATGTTCTCGCGGATCGTGCCCGAGAACAGGTGCGGCGTTTGCAGCACATACCCTAGGCTCGATTGGAGCCAAAGCTGGCTCCTCTCGCGGTAATCGCGCCCGTCGATGAAAATTTCGCCCGCAGTGGGCTCATAAAAGCGGCACACGAGGTTGACGACCGTGCTTTTGCCCGCCCCCGTTTCGCCAACGAGCGCGATGTTTTCGCCGGGCTTCACATCGAGGTTGAAGCCGCTCAGGACGCATTCCCCCTCTTTGTAGGAGAAGTTGACATTCCGAAACTCGATATGCCCCTCGATAGGCTCCCAGTTTTCGCGCTTGGGGTGGAAATTGTCGCCGTATTTCTCCACGACTTCGGGCATGTCGACGATCTGGCAGGGCGTGTCGATCAAAGTGATCACGCGCTCCGCGCTCGCCTGCGCGCTTTGCAGCTCGGCAAGGATGCCCGCAAGCTGCTGGATCGGCTCGAAGAAGCCCATCGTGTAGGAGATGAACGTCGAAAGCGTGCCAAAGCCGATGACGCCCGCGATCACATCCACGCCCCCCTTGTAGAGCACGATGCCCGTGCCGATGGTTCCAAGGAACATCACGATGGGCATGAGCACGGCGCTCCACACGGCCGCCTTCACAGAGGCCGTGCGCATGGTGCCGCTCAGCTCGCCGAATTCCTTGTAGTTGGCGTCCTCGCGCACGAGAGTCTTTGTGGTCATGGCGCCCATGATGCCTTCGTTGAACGCGCCCGTGATGCGCGAGTTGGTCTTCCTGACCTTGCGCTGGTATTTGAGGATGCGCCTTTTGAAATAAAGCGAGATCACCACGAGCGGCGGCAGCACCACGAGCGCGAGCAGCGCGAGCTTCCAATTGAGGATGAGCATCGAGATCATTACGCCGATGACATAGGTCATCGCCCAAAGAAGATCCACAAAGCTCCACGAGAGAAGCTCGGAGAGGCGCGAAATGTCGCTGACCACGCGCGCCATGAGGTAACCCACGGCAGTCTTGTCAAAATAGGAGAACGAGAGCTCCTGTAGTTTTTTGAACGCCTCCTGGCGGATGTCGTAGGCGACGTTCATCTCGATGCGCCCCGCCTGCGCCACGAACGCGAACACGCTGAACGCCTGGAGCGAGACGAGCACGATATAGAGCGGGATGAACCACGAAAGGCCCTCGATCGTCCCTTTGCCGATGAAATGATCGATCGCGTACTTGCTCATGAGCGGGTAAATAATGTCGATGATCGCGATGCTCATGTTCGAAACGATCGAAAGCGCGAACGCGCTTTTACAGCGCAGCACATAGCGAAATAGGCGCTTCCAGATGGATAGGTCCATCTTTTGGTCGTGATCGAATTCCTGCTCCTGAATGGCGGTATTACTCATGATTGTTCACCTCCCTGCGCGCCCAGTTCCCTTGCAAGGTCTTCCTCAAGCGCGTTTTGAATGCGCGCGATGCGCCGGTAGAGTCCTTCCTCCGCCAGCAGCTGCGCGTGTGTGCCCCGCTGCACGAGCTTGCCGTGCTCGAGCACGAGGATCTGGTCCGCCTCGCACAGGGTCGTAATCCGGTGCGAGATGATGAACGTGGTCGTGTTCACGCGGCGCTCGCGCAACGCGTTGCGGATGGCCGCATCCGTCTCCGTATCGACGGCGCTCATCGAATCGTCAAAAATCAAGATGGGCGCGTTTTGCATGAGCATGCGCGCGATCGCCACGCGCTGCTTCTGCCCGCCCGAGAGCGTGACGCCGCGCTCGCCGACAATCGTGTCGTAACCATCTTCAAAGGTGTTGATCACATCGTGCACGCTCGCGATCCTCGCGGCGGCATAAACCTCCTCAGGCGCGGCGTTCGGGCGCACGATGCCGATGTTATCCCTAATGGTGCGCGAGTAGAGGAACGGTTCCTGCAGCACGATGCCGATGCTCGAGCGCAGATAGCCGCTCTCGATGTCGTTGATGTTCACGCCGTCGACAAGAATCTCGCCGGCGGTGCAAAGATACAGCCGCTGGAGGAGCTGCACGAGGCTTGTTTTGCCGGAACCCGTGGAGCCGAGGATCGCGACGGTCTCCCCGGGTTTCGCGCTAAAGGAAATGTCCGAGAGCACGTCGTCATAGGTGTCGTAACCGAAGCAGACGTTTTTGAACGTGATTTCGCCCTTAATCTCCGGCTTGAGCGCCAGGCCCGGCTCCGCCTCGACCGGCACTTCGAGGATCTCTTCCATGCGGCCCATCGAAACCGTGGCCTTGCCCATATCGGCAAGCACGCGGCCTAACTGGCGCACGGGCCAGGTAAGCATCGCCACATAGGTGGAGAAGAGGAGCACCTCGCCAAGCGTCAGTTCCCCTTGCACGGCGAACACGACGCCGCTGATGAGGGTAGCCGCAATTTGGAAGTAACAAAGAAGGTCGCTACCGCCCCAATAAGCGCCCAGAAGCACGATGAGCTTGAAGGTCTTTTTGCGGTAATCCTCGTTGGCGGCGGTGAATTTATCGACCTCACGCTTCTCCTGCCCGAACGCGCGCACCACGCGCACGCCTGTGAGGTTCTCCTGCAAGGTGGAGGAAAGCTTGCCCTCCGCCTCATCCGAGAGGCGGAACTGGTCCTTGACCTTGCTAAAATACAGGAAGCTTGCAAGGCAGAGCACCGGCATGAGCGCCATCGAAATCAGCGACATGCGCACATCGAGCGAAAACATGATGTAGCAGGCAAAGCCCACCATCAGCAGCGTGCGCACAATCTCCATCAATTGGTTCGCGATAAAGCGGCGCACGGTGTCCACATCCGAGGTGCAGCGCTGCACGAGATCCCCCGTCGATACGTGCTTATGATAATCATAAGGGACCTGCTGCAAATGGCGGTAGAGCTGGTTGCGCGTTTCCATCGCGATCCCCTCGCTTGCAATGGCGATATACCGCCTTCGCAAATAAGTCGCCACGCCGTTGATGAGCGCAAAGCTCACCAGCGCCAGCGCGCACACCCAAAGGTTTTGGCGCAGGAAATCGCGCCCGCCCATCTGCTCGACAAGGCGCATCACGCCAAGCGGCAGGTTGAATTCTTTCATATCGATGACATAGTCCACGGTAAAGCTGATCAGCAGCGGCCCGCAATAGGCCGCCATGACCGCCACGGCAAGGAAGAGCGCCGAATACGCAAGATAGCGCACGTTCCCTCTCGAGAGGCGCTTGACCAGCGCCCAATTGAGTTTTTGGTATTTTTTATCCCCTTGTTCCTGCAATGCTTTTGCCTCCCACCCGTTTCGTGTTCTCGATCCGCGGCATAGAAAAAGGCCGCGGAACCTGCGTCCGCGGCCGTTGCAAAGCCATTCCGTCCGGCGTTAGGCCGAATCAGGCAACGGGCCGTGAGGACGCACCTGTCCCCTTGTTCTCAACTGCATCGATGATGAGATTGGAGAAAAAGAAGTTTTTGATCATTCCTCGCGGCTCCTTTCTGTGATAGTCAGCCCTGTTGGGGCCGGTGAATATTGTAACACCCCAATTTCCTTTTGGCAAGCGTTGGGGGATATAATATATTCTTACGGTTTCACGCGGACTTGTGCACGAGGTAGGCCCGCACCAAATCGAATGTGGCCGCAATGCCGTCCCTGTGCGTGCGCTCATACCCATGGCTTGCGTACACGCCCTGGCCGATGACGCAGTGGCGCAGGTCGTGCCCCGCGCGCAACGCAACGTCCGCATCGGAGGTGTAGCTCGGATAAACATCCACGGCGTAGTCGATGCCCGCCTCTTTCGCGCAGGCGATGAGCGCGCCGGTCATCTCGTAATCCGAAGGGCCGGCCCCGTCCTTGGCGTTGATGCTCACCTGCGTTTCGCGGCAGCTCAGGCCTTCGCCGACGCAGCCCATGTCGACGGCGAGCATTTCCACCGCATCCTCGGGGATGCCGGAGGCCGCGCCGTGACCGATCTCTTCATAAACGGTCACATACACATAGACCTTGGTGCGAAGCTTCGCGCCGGTGTCGCGCAGGTATTTTGCGAAGGCTAAAAGAAGCGCCACGGAGAGTTTGTCGTCGATAAAGCGGCTCTTGAGGAAGCCCGATTCGGTGTAGACCGCGCGCGGGTCAAAGCACACGAAATCGCCGACCGAAACGCCGAGCTTTTCAACATCTTCCTTAGAGCGCACGACTTCGTCGAGCAGCACTTCGACCGTGTCAAACGTGCGCTGCGTGTCGCTGTATTTGAGGTTGACGTGGCAGGAGGCGTCGATAAGCTGGCAGGTGCCGCCCACGGTTCTGCCCTCGCGCGTGACAACCAAGCAATTTTCGGTTTCCACATTGTTGGCGTTGAGGCCGCCGATGCGCGAAATGCGAAGGGCGCCGCTGCTCTTGATCTGCGCGACCATGGCGCCGAGCGTATCGAGGTGGGCGCAGAGCACCACGGCTTCCCCCTCGCCGCCAAGCTCCGCGAGCACGCCGCCCTTGCGGGTAAGCTTTGCCGGGTAGCCGAGCGCTTCAAAGGCAGCCCTGGTGTATTCCGCCGCCCTGCGCGTCATGCCCGAGGGGCTGGGGATCGCCACAAGCTTTAGGAATTCGTCGATGATATAGCGCGTATAGTCCATGTGTCCTCCTGTTTTTTGCATATCTTTCCATGCGGCGGCCCGCCGCCCTTTTTGCGCAGGTGTTTATTTTTCGCCAAGGTAACTTGCGGCGGATTCCGCAGCGATCGCGCCGTCCGCGCAGGCGGTGACCACCTGACGAAGCACGGTGTTGCGCACATCCCCCGCGACAAACAGGCCCGGGAGGTTCGTTCTCATGTGCGCGTCGCTCAAAATATAGCCGCCCGCGTCGAGCGCCGCAAGTTTTGCGACAAGCGCGCTGTTGGGCGTGTGGCCCACCGCCATAAAGATGCCGTCCACCGCAAGCTTGCGCTCCCCGCCCCCCGCAACGCCTTTGACGACGAGCGCTTCGACCCCATGCCACTGCCTGCCCTCTATGCGAACGGGCACGACGCTCAAAACCTTTTCGATGTTGGGCATTTCATCGACGCGGTCCGTAAGCACCTTGCCGCCGCGGAATTCCTCGCGCCTGTGCACGAGGTAGACCTTCGCTGCGAGTTTTGCAAGGTAGAGCGCATCTTTGAGCGCGGTGTCCCCGCCGCCGACGACGGCCACGGTCTTGCCGCGGTAGAAGTTGCCGTCGCAGGTAGCGCAATAGCTCACGCCCGCGCCCTCGAAGCCCTCTTCGATGCCGAGCTTGCGCGGCGCGGCGCCCGCCGCATAAACGACCGCGCCGCAGGTCTGCGTGCCGGCAGCGGTCGTGATGATGAAGTTTTCTCCGCGCTTTTCGATGGCTTCGACCCCGCTTTCAATCGTGACGAGGCCGTGAGCCTTCGCCTGGGTATACATGAGCTGCGTTAACTCCATGCCGTTGATGCTGCGAAAGCCCGGATAATTTTCGATGTCGTTGGTGAGCGAGGCTTGTCCGCCGATGAACTGGCGCTCGCACAGCGCCGTTTTCATGCCCGCGCGCAGCGCGTAAACGGCGGCGCTCAGCCCCGCCGGCCCTCCGCCGATGATGATGATGTCAAAATCCCTTTGCATGCTTGCCCCCATGGTGTTTTTTTCTTATTATATCTCACGTGCCGCGGTTTAGGCGAGCCTATTTTCGCACCCCACCCCTTGATTTTGGAAAAAAACGGATATAGTATTATGGTTAACCATAGGGAGGTGTTGCTATATGGATATTTTCAAGCTGCTAAAAAAGCAGGCTTTGATCGCCGCGCTCGTCTATTTCGCGCTCGGCCTCTTGTTCGTATGCGTGCCCGGGATCACCGCGGCCGCCATCGCCGTCCTCTTCGCGCTCATGCTGCTTGCGCTCGGCGTTCTTAAAGTGATCATCTTTTTTGCGCGGCGCAGCGCCGACGCGTGGGACAGGTCCTCATTGCCCGTGGGCGTTATGCTGATCCTTGCGGCCGCGGTGTTCCTTATCCGGCCCTCGTTTTTGGTTTCCATCATTACGGCGCTTTTGGGCCTTGCGCTCGCGGTCAACGGCGCGCTCAAGCTGCAATTGGCCGTGGAACTTAAAAAAGGCGGCAACCCCTACTGGGGCTCCGTCGCCGTCGCCGCCCTCGCGGCGGTCATCCTCGGGGCGGTCGCGGTCTTTGCGCCGTTCAAGGCCGCAAAAACCACGATTATCCTCGTGGGCGTGAGCATGCTCTGCTGCGCCGCGTTCGATGCGCTCACTGCGCTCTTTTTTATGGAAACAAAGAACTGAAGCTTTGAGCCAACCAAAAGCGGCCTCTGAAAACGGAGGCCGCTTCTCATTTGCGCCTTTGTCAATTGCCGGTTTTCAATGGTCGATTTCCCCGACCCGCACCGGCCGGCCCTCGGCAAGCGACTTGCGGCAGGCAAGCGCGAGCTTCATGGAGATGAGGCCATCGGCGACGCCCACCTCGACGGGCGTATCATTCTTGATGCTCTCGATGAACGCGCGCACCTCCGCCTGATAGGCGGCCATGTAGCGTTCGAGGAAGAACCACAGCGGCTTTTCGGCCACGACGCCCTCCGCCGTGGAAAGCACGGCGGTCGAGGCCGCGTCGTTGCCGTTTTGGATGCTGCCTTTCGAGCCGAACACCTCGGCGCGCTGATCGTAACCGTAAACAGCCTTCCGCGAATTGTCGATGAGCGCAAGCGCGCCGTTTGACATGCGCGCGGAAACGGTGGCCGTATCCACATCGCCCGCCTTGCCGATGGCCGGATCGATAAGCACCGCGCCCGCGGCATACACCTCCTCGACCTCCGCGCCCGAGAGATAGCGCAGCATGTCGAGGTCATGGATCATCATATCGAGGAAGATGCCGCCGGAAGAGGCCACATAGTTGGCGGGCGGCGGCTCGGGGTCGCGGGAACTGACGCGGATAAACTGCACCTCGCCCACCTTACCCGCGAGCACCGCTTCGCGCAGGGCGCGAAAGTTATGGTCGAAGCGCCTGTTGAACCCGACCTGGTATTTGAGCGGTTTGGGGGCGGCTTCGAGCGCCGCCACGACCTCGCCGATGCGCGCGAGGTTCTGGTCGATGGGCTTCTCGCAGAACACATGCTTGCCCGCCGCGATCGCCTCGAGGGAAAGCGAGGCGTGCGTATCCGTCGAGGAGCAGATGAGCACGGCGTCGATGCGCGGGTCCTCGAGAATTTTTCTATAGTCGCGGTAAATGCCCTCGATACCGGCCTCTTTTGCCCAATTCTCCGCGGCTTGGCTCAGATAAGGATCGGCGATGGCGAGAAGGCGCGCGTCCGAAACGCCCGTGAGGATGCTGCGCGCGTGCACCTGGCCGATGCGCCCCGCGCCGATGATGCCAACATTGATCATACATTGCCTCCAATATGCAATAGGTTTTTGATTGCGCCCGCATAGTGCGCGAGCACATGCTCGCGCGTGGGAACGCACAGCGTTTCAAGCGTAAGCGCGCCGCGGTAGCCGGTTTCTTCGAGCGCGCGCATGACGGGCGCGAAGTCGATCGTGCCCTCGCCCGGCAGGCCGCGGTGCGAATCCGCGAAATGGACGTTGGTGATCTTGCCCGCCGCGGCGCGCACGGCGTCCGCCATATCCGCATCTTCAAGGTGCGAATGGTAGGTGTCGTAAAGAAGCCCGAGCGTCTCCCCCGCGTTGAGCTTATCAATGAAAGAAAGCGTCTTTGCCGCGCTGTTGAGAAAGCTTGTTTCCCCGCGGTTGATCGCCTCGATCTGCAATTTGACGCCCTGTTCGCGCGCGTAAGCAAGCAGCGGGAAAAGCGCCTCCGCAAGGCGCTCCTCGAGGAGCGCTTCTCCGCCCGGCTCCAATTTGCCGCGCACGAGCCCCACCGTCACATGGGGCAGGCCGAGCTTTGCGGAAAGGTCGATGTGGCCGCGCAAAATCCCGGCGGCCTTGGCGCGGGCCTGCGCATCGGGCGCGGTCAGGTACAGCCCCGCAAGGCCATAGATCTGCCCGGTGGAGAGCGTGGTGATCGCAAGGCCGTAGTTTTGCGCGGCGCTTCGGACGAGCGCCGCGTCCACGCGCTCGGGATAGGCGACGGCAAGTTCCACGCCCGTGAGGCCAAGAAGCGCCACATCTTCAAACGCCGCGCGCCAATCGGCCGCCGCGTAGGGCGAAAACACCGTGTCGAACTGGATGGGAACGGTTTGGGAGAGGATGTTCATTTTACCCTCCTTTACGAGAAGACGGGACGGCCCGCAAAAGCAGACCGTCCCCATTGAAACCTAGTCGATGAAAATGCCGCGCTTTGGCAGCTCGTGGATGCTCTTCCAGCCCTCGCTGAGCGGTTCGCGCAAACAGGGTTCGATCTCCTCGGCCGGGCGGAATGAGAACTTCGAAGGATCGGGCACCTTGCCCGCGGGGTAAGCGGTGATGATGTCCTCGCACATGAGCGTGAGGTATTCGCAGATCGCGGCGATGGCGCGCTTGATCCTGCGCGGGTCGGCGCGGCTCGGCTTGCCCACCACGCCCTCGGGCGTGCCGAAGCGCTCGATCCAGGCGTTGCCCTCCATCTCCTGCCAGCGGTTGGGCCTATGGAAGGAGTCGACCGAGCCGTCAAAGAAGCCGTCCTGCAAAAAGCCGAAGTTGACGGGCGTCGCGTCCACGCAAACGTCCATGTCGACCATTTCGGGGAACATCAAAAGCGCGGCGCTCGTTTCCGATTCATCCGCGTGGATGAACGGGGTCGTTACGAAATCCGGCCGCTCGTCGCCCAAGGGATAGAAGAATTCGCGCACCGCGCGGTGCCACTCGACCACGCACGCAAACGCCGGGAGCTGGTAGCGCTTGAAGAACTCCTGCACCGCGCTCTCGATCATCCAGTCCTGCCCATGGTTGTTGACGAGGATGATCTTGCGGAAGCCGTCGTCCCAAAGCCCGGCCATGACGTCGGTCAAAGTGTTGACGAGCGTCGTTTCCGAAATCATCACCGTGCCGGGCATGCCGATATGGTGGTAGGGGTGCCCGCCGTAGTTGATCGGCGGGAACGTAAGGGTCACCTCGTGGCCGAGCTTCGCCGTTTTGCGGCGCACGGCCTCGCAGATGAACTGCACCATGAACGTATCAAGCCCCGAGCAATTGTGCGCGCCGTGGTTCTCCGTGCTGCCGATGGGTACGAGCACGATGTCGTTCTTGCGGCGCTTTTCAATAAGCTTCGCGCGCGGCGTATTTTGAATGTAGGTGTTGGCGACGCCAAGTTCGCAGGGGGTGCCGATGCCGTAATCGTCGAGAATGGCCTGAATTTCTTCTTCGGAAGCGTCCCAAATGCGCTTTTTCATGCGGCCGACAGCGGTATCCTCAAAGAAGATGTTCGGATAATCGGTGGTCAGGTAGTTGCGAAATGCCATAGTTTCCTCCTTAATCGTCCATAACGCAGGTGATCTTCATGTTGGTGCGGTCGCTCTGGAGAGCGAGGATGTTCTCGGGAACCTCGTCGAGGCTGACCTTCTTGGTGATCATCGGCAGCATATCCATGCCGGAGGCCATACTGCTGATCACGCGCGGGAACGTGCCGTGGCCCGAGTGGCCCTGCGCGCCGATGATGCGCGCGCGGCGCACCTGGAGAACTTCGCCGGTAACGGGCATTTTCGCTTCCGCGCGGGCGACGACGACAACGGTCGCGTTGAGCGTGCGGCCTTCCCAGATCGCCTGCTCGATGCCCGGATAAACAACCGTCGGGAGGCCCGTCGCCTCGAGATAGAGGCTCGCGCCCATGCCGTCGGTGAGGCGCAGCACTTCCTGCGCGAAGTCAACCTTCGTCGGGTCGATCACATAGTCCGCGCCCATTTTTATTGCAAGCTCCGCGCGCTCGGGCTGGGGTTCGGAAACGATCACGGTCGCGCCGCCCATGCGTTTGAGCTCCGCGCACGCGGCAAGCCCCACGGGGCCCGTGCCGCAGATGACCACGTTGTCGCCGGGGCGGATGCCGCCGCCGCGCTCAATGACGGCGTTATAGCCCACCGAGCAGGGCTCGACGAGCGAGCCGGCGAGGAAAATGTCCTTCTCATCCTTATACATGCGGCGCAGCGGCTCGAGGCTCCAGAGGCAGCGGTCGGGCAGCACGATGTATTCGCAGAACGCGCCGTGCACGTTAAAGCCGATTTCATCGAGGCGCTCGCAATGGTTGGGCCAGCCGTCCGCGCAAGGCTTGCAGGAGCCGCACCAGAGCATTTCCTCGGCGCACACGAGCTCGCCGCCCACATAGGGCTTGTTGGTGACCTTATCCTTGGCGCCCGGGCCGGATTTCACGACCACGCCCGAAAGCTCGTGGCCAAGGATGCAGGGGAAGCCCGTCAGGCCGGGGTAGAAGATATAACCGTCGTCCTTAGCCTGGGCCATGTGCACGTCGCTGCCGCAGATGCCGCAGGCCTTGACTTTGATGAGCACCTGTCCGGGGCCGGGCTCGGGAATATCATACTCGTCGATGGTGATGTACGGATCCTTCCAGACCTGACTGCCGAGATACGTTTGCACATGATCGATGTCCTTCGCGCCGAGCTTGAAGCCGGGCTTGGGCGCCCATGTCGCGTGAAGCGTCACGCCCCTCATCTTTTTAGCCATGTTTTTACCTCTTTCTCATCTGGATTTTATAGTTAGCCCCTAAGGGGTTTGCCCGTGATTAAGGCGATGTGGCGGCCGATGTGCGAAAAGAGCGCATCGCCATACGCCGATCTCTCGCGCCGCCAAAGGGAATAGAGCTTCTGTTTGAGCGAAGCCTCGCCGAGCAAAAAACCATAGGTGATGTGCACAAGCTGGCGCGCGTCGTTTTGATCGAAAAGCGCGGGCAGCTCCTCATCCGCCAGCTTTTCAAGCGGCGGGATGTTCGAAAGGTTCGTCGTCACATGGTAATAACGGCGCGCCTGCTCGAAACTTTCAAGCGCGAGCGCGTGCGCCTCGCGGTAGAGCGCCGGATCCTTCCGGGCGACGACGCGCATCGCCTCAAGCCAGTTCGTGCCGGCGGTTTTGAGGTGGAAGCGGCCCTCGACATGTTTTTGAATGAGCGGGAAGACCGAGAACTTATCCGACCCCGAGTGGATGGAGAGCTTGTAGCCGAACTCCCGCGCGATCGCCGCGTGGGCTTCGATCTCCCGCTCAAAGCGCGCGAGGTCGCCTATATAGTCGATGCCCTTTTGGAATTCGCCGCAAAAGCGCGGCGCAAGCGTCGCAAACTTCACGCCGCGCGCCATAAGTTCCCCGGCAATATAGCGGTGCTGCTCGGGCGAGGTGGGCGCGTCTGTTTCGTCGATGGAGATTTCAAGATCGGCCTCACAGCGGCTGTCTTTAAAAAACGCGTCGTATACGCGTTGGGCAAAATCGATCGCGCCGCCGTAAATGCCCGGCGCGTCGGCCGCGTTTTTATGGATATGCTCGCTGCAATCGAGCGTGATCATCGTGCAGCCCGCCTCAAGCGCGGCCGCGATATCTTCAAAGGTTTTGAGGTGGTCGCCATCCGCGCCGAAGCCGCGCGCAAAGCCCGTTTGAAATACGGCAAATGTCGCCGCATCGATCACATCGTAAAATGTGCGCCCGGTAAGCCCCAGCTCGCGCATCGATTGCTGGGCGAGCACGGGCGCGACCCCGCAGGCCTCAAACACGCGGATGTGGCCCGGGGAAGCGATGCCGAGCCGGTCCCCCACGCCGCAGGTGGCGTCCCGATTGAGCACGCGCACGGGCTTTGTAAAGGGAACGGCCCGCCGCAGCGCCTCGGCCGCCCCGTGGTTGAGCTCCGTCACCGCGCACGCGCCAAGCTGAACGCCCTCTAAAATGCCGGATGCGGAGCAGGCGAGCACATCCCTCTCCCCCTCATCCGCCATGAAGAGCAGGCCGCCCGCAAGTTCTTGAACGCTGCGCTCGTAAACGCCCCAGCGCGCGCACAGCGCGCCAGGCTCGGCGTGCGCTTGATATTCGTTGACAAAGGCGGTGTAATCCCTCATTGAAGCCTCCGCATTTCAGCCGCGATATCTTTTGCCCGCGCCGTGCACGAGCGAATCGTAGGCGCGGCGGACCTTGGGCCAGTTCCCATCCCGGTCGAGCGCGATGCCGCGCCCCACGCCGGAAACGATTTTCCCCACGCCTTTCTCTTCAAGCTGCGCGCCGAATTCGCGCAGCAGCGCGGGCGCGCTGCCGGGTTCGGTGGAACGCCCGTCGAAAATAACGTGGACGACGACGTTTGAAAGCCCATTCTCCCGCGCCATGTCAAGTAGCGCGAGCGGATAGTCGATCGAGCCGTGGGAAGATTTTTTTGTAAGCAGCGCAATCAGGTGCAGCGCGCCCCCGCGCGCTTTCACGCTCTCGATGGCGCTGAGGAAAACCGGATTTTTCGCAAACGAACCATCCCTCATCGCAGCGTCAAGGCGCACGTCGTCCTGCAAAACCACGCGCCCCGCGCCGAGGTTGATGTGCCCGGCCTCGGAGTTGCCGGCCTTGCCGGGTTCAAGCCCCACGGCCTCGCCGGAGGCGGCGATGGCGATGTTCGGGTGTTCGTGAAGCAGCGCGTCCCACACGGGGGTCTTTGCGCAAAAGATCGGGTTCCCCTCATCCGCTTCTCCGAGGCCCCAGCCATCCAGGATGAGCAGCAGCGTTTTTTTCGGCGCGCCGGGGAAGGCGAACAACGCCTCGCCCTCCATTTGCGCGGGCTTTTCGATGCCCATTGCCGCAAGCACCGTGGGCGCGACATCCGCGAGGCTGCCCGCATTTTTGATGGCCCTTGCGCCCTTGCTTACGGCGGCGCAGGCGACGAGGTTCGTCGTGTGCGCAACATGGGGCTTGCCCCCTAACATGCGCATCACCTCGAGGTTGCCGTGGTCGGCCGTAATAAGCACGGCATATCCCTCCGCCTCGGCCTTTTCGAGCACGCGGCCAAGGTGAGAATCGACGATGGCCGCGCAGCGCACTTTTGCCGCATCGTTTGACGTGTGGCCGATAACATCGCCGTTTGCGAAGTTGGCGACGATGAAATCGTGCCCTTTTGCAAGCTCCCCGGCCAGCCGATCCGCGAGCGCGGCGAGGCTCAGTTCGGGAACCTCCTCGAACGGCACGCCCTTGGGCGAGGGGATGCGCACATCGGTTTCGCCCTCAAACGGGGCGTTGTTGCCGCCGTTGAAGAAAAACGTCACATGCGCGTACTTCTCGCTTTCGGCTATGTGGAGCTGCGTCTTGCCCGCCTGCGCAAGCGTTTGTGCGAGCGTGCCCGGCACCTTCGCGGGCGCGAAGGCGATGGGAAGATAGGTGTACTTCTCGCTGTACATCGTGAGGATTACAAAATCGAGCGGTTCGATCCGCTCCCGTTCAAAGCCTGTGAATGCGGGGTCGGTAAACGCGTCGGTCAGCTCGATCTCGCGCTCGCCTCTTCGGCAGCAGAATACGACCGCGTCGCCCGCCGCGACGAGGCCCAAGGGGCTGCCCGCCTCATCTTCAAGGTTGAGAGGGGCAAGCGAATAATCCGTGCCGCCCGCGGCGTATTCGTTTTCAACTGCGCGCGCAAGCGCTTCCGCGCCCGAGAGCACACTGTTCTTTTCCATTTTCACACGCTCCTTTATTCGATCGCGTCGATCGCGATGCGCGGCGCACCCGGGAAGAGGGCGAGAAGCTGGCCAAAGCTTTTGATTACGCCGTCGGGCCTGTTTTCCTCGGTGATCTTAAGGGGCGCGGCGTCGGGGTAATCGACGGCAATGGTCACGCCAAAGCCCGCGGCTTTCGCGCCGATGATGTCGCGCTGGAGATTATCGCCCACGAAGGCGCTCTCCTCGGGCCGCACGCCCGCCTCATCGAGGGCGAATATGTAGATCGCCGGGTGGGGCTTTCGGATGAGCGTCACCGAGGATTGCTGCACCGTGCAAAAATAGGGGCGCAGCCCGTCCGCGTCGAGCCACTCGTCGATTTCGCGCGTGCCGATCAAATCGCTGATGACGCCCACCTTATACCCGCGCGCGACAAGCTCGCGCACGGTTTGCGCGCCGCCGGGCACGATCACGCGCCGGCCCTTGGCGCGGCGCAGCTCATAGGTCAGCTCCACGGCGTGCTTTTCAACGCGCGCGCGGTCATATTCCGGCACGAGCCAGCGGGACCATAACATCGCCTCGGGCGCTTCGCACATAAAGCGCAGCGCCCATGCGCGGTAGGTTTCATAGCGCTCGTTGATGAGCGTATGGAATTCTTCCGGCTCCATCTGCGTGCCCACAAGCTCCGCGATGCGGCGCTTGGCGGCATCCGTATATACGCGATCGGCTTGCACGATGCGAAACGTGCCGCCCAGATCGAGAAAGATGGCCTTGATCAGTCGATCCATATTTACATCCTCCGAATGTGATCCCGCGCGGGCGCGGGGGCTTTGGGGAAGAGTGCTTTCAACCCGGCAAAACTAGAGATCACGGCGTCCGGCCGCCTATCGTCGGTGACCTTCTCGCGGGCGAGCTTCTCGGACGAAGCAGAGAGGATAAACATCGCAAAACCCGCAAGGCACGTGCCCTCGGCGCGGGAAAGGTGCACCGCGCCGAAGCTTTGTTTGAGATCGTCGCGCTTCAGGCCCCGAGCGGGGGGAAGATGCGGAGCAGTTCGCCGATCTCAAGGATCGTGTGGTCCGCGCGGTTGGTGAGCTCCTGCGGCTCGTTTTTGATGGTTTCCGGCTCGTCGATGCGGATCACCATCGCATAGCCCGCCGCTTTCGCGCCCTCGATGTCGCGGATCGGGTTGTCGCCGACATAGACGCAGCTTTCGGCAGGCTTTTTGATGGCGCGGCAGGCAAGCTCATAAATCGCGGGATCGGGCTTGCGCAGGCGCACCTTCGAAGAAAGGATCACTGTTTTGAAATGCCGGGCGACCCCGTCCTCGATCATCCAATCGGGGATCTCCGTTTCGGTGATGGTATTGGCGATGATGCCCAGCGTATACCCGCGGCGGGAAAGCTCCTCGAGCGTCGCCTTCACATCGTGCCGGGCGACCCTGCGCCCGTCGTGGTCGCGCCAAAGGCGCGTGAGCCTGCCCGCCACGGCGCAGATGTGTTCGGCCGGGTAATCGGGCAAGAGATGCTGGCTCCAAAGCTCCATTTCGGAAGCCTCGAGCTCACCGCCTTTGGCGGCCTTGCGGTAGGTCTCCCAGTTGGATTGGAGCTTTGCAAAAAACACATCGTGCTCCTCCTGCGTCCCCGCGAGCCGCATCAGCTCCGCCTCCGCGGCCTGCGAAAACGCCTTGTCTTTAACGACGACGCGCAGCGTGTTGCCGATGTCGAAGAAAATGGTGTCGATCATGCGCTTGCCCTCCGTTTTTTATTGATGCGAAAGTTGATAGGCGCGGATGATTTCCGGCACCTCGGTAAGCTCGTCGATCAAATAATCCGGCTCGATGCCCCGGTTTACATACTTCGCGTCCCTGTGGGCGATGGCGGGATTGCGGATTTGGATGACCGTCGCAAGCTTTGCGTTACGCGCTCCAAGAACATCGCGCGAAAGGGTATCGCCGACATAAGCGACCTCATCGGGTTCCAAATGGAGCTCGCGCAGGGCGATGTTGAAGATCGCGGCACAGGGCTTCCTGCAAAGCGCCTCGCTCGAGAGCACCACGCAGTCCATATATTTTTCAATGCCGTATTCCTTGAGGATGTGGGGGACGAAGGAGGTCGATATAATGTTGCTGACGATCCCCATGCGAAGGTTTTGCGCGCGCAGCGCCTCCATCGTTTCCAGGATGCCGGGGCGGCGCCTGTTGCACACGCGCTCGTAATCATAAAGGAAGCTCAGTTCCTCCGCGATGGGGGCGAGCTTCTCCTCGCCGATGTGATAGGGCGCAAGGTAATATTCATTCCAGATGCGCGGCGCGGGCAGCTCGCAAAGCGACCGCTCGCTCAGGCTCTTGTATGCCTCCGCATTTTGGTGGAGCTTTTGCGCGAAGGTTTCCTCGGGCTCATCGATCTCGATGCCGTAAACGGCGAGCCTGTCCATGAGGCGCCGCGCAAACTTCGCCGCGAGCGCCGGAGAATTGCGCACGGTGTGCAGCGTGCCGCCGATATCGAACAAAACCGCCCGGATCATAGCACACCCTCCCCTCCCCGCTCCTCGGCTTGCTGGCGCCGTTTATTTCGCAAACGTTTGCGACCGAATTCAAGTATTGTTATTTTAATCTACGCTTTGCACTTTGTCAACAATGCCACAATACTTTCGGTGCATTTTTCGGCCTCTTTCCGGAAACCGCCTTCGGGGCCATTTGCGCATTGACAAATGAGCCTTCTTCGAGTAACATGATAAAAGAGCCGCAAACGTTTGCGGCTAAGATTTCTATTTTTTTGCTGCGGAGCGTGCTGTGAGATGAAGAGTGTTACCATCAAGGACATCGCCAAGGTGGCCGGCGTTTCCTATGCCACGGTGTCGCGCGCGCTTTCCGGCAGCCCCGAGATCGGCGAGGAAACGCGCGCACGTGTGCTCAAGCTCTGCCGGGAAATGGGCTACACCACCAATTACGTTGCCCGCTCGATGGTCATGAAGCGCACGAAACTCATCGGCCTCATCGTCGCCAACATCGACAACCCCTTCATGAGCGAACTTGCCTACCACATTGAACTTCGCGCGCGCGAAAAGGGCTATAATCTCATGCTCTGTAACTCTTCGCACGAGCTTGAACTCGAGCGGCAGGTGTTTTCTTTGCTCGTGGGCAGGCAGGTGGACGGCATCGTCCTCGTGCCCTCGAGTTCCGACTCCTACAAAAACCTCAAACCCTACCTCGCGCGCGTGCCCACGGTATTCATGAGCGAAAACCTGCGCGATCTGCCCGAAAGCTATGTCGCGGTTGATAACTACCGCGGCACGCACATAGGGGTCGAGTACCTCCACGCGCTCGGTCACAGGCAGATTCTCTACCTCGGGCGGCGCAAGGGCAGCATGACCCATCAACTGCGCGCCGAGGGCTACCTCAACGCCTGCCACACGCTTGGCATTGAGCCCGCTTTTTGCAACAGCAATTTCAGCTTCAGCTCCATCCAGGCGGGCTACCAGCTTGCCCGACATGTTTTTCAAAAGCCGCTGCGGCAAACTGCCATCTTTGCCGCGGCCGACTCATTGGCCCTTGGCGTGATGGAAGCCGCGGAAGAGGCGGGCATCCGCATCCCCGAGGACCTCTCGCTTTTGGGGTTTGATAACATCATGTACACGGCGCTGCCCAAGATCAATTTGACGACGATCGAGCAGCCCAAAAAGAGCATGGCATCGATGGCGGTGGACGTGCTGCTCGAAAAGATAAGCGACCCGAACGCGGGCTATTCCCACCGTATCCTCACCCCCTCTCTCGTGGAGCGCGGCACCTGCATGCGCATCGTTGCGCCCGAATAAGGATCATATTTAAGTTAAGGAAATATTAGAATGTACAAGTACGACATCCACGTTCACACCATGGAAACGAGCCGGTGCGGCTACGTCAAGGCGCACGAATTCGTCGCCAAGTACAAAGCGCTTGGCTATGACGGCCTGTGCATCACCGACCACCTGCACGATCTCTACATTTCCCTCCTGGATTGCCACGACGATTGGCAGCAGTGCGTAACCCGCTTCATGTATGGCTATAATGAAGCGAAGAAAGCGGGTGACGCGCTTGGGATGGACATTCTCTTCGGCGTTGAGCTGCGTTTCCCCGAAAACGAAAGCGACTACCTTATTTATGGCGTCGATGAAGCCTGGCTGCGCGCGAACCCCTATGTGTGCCACATGGACCACGAGGCGTTTTTCAAAAAGTTTGGGCGGAGCGTGCTCATCATCCACGCCCACCCCTACCGCTATTGCGACGAGGTGTTTTACGATTGCGTGCACGGCCTCGAGATCGCCAACTGCAACCCGCGGCATGACAGCCGCAACCCGCTCGCGCTGCAGCTTGCGCGCGAGCACCCCGCGCTCTTGCGGCTTTGCAGCTCCGACGCGCACCGGCCGGGGGATGAAGGCCGCGCGGCAGTGCTGTTTGAAGAGCGCGTGCGCGACTCCTACGCGCTCAAAGCGGCCATTGAATCGAGGCGTTTTCGCCTCTGGTGCCCCCCTTATGAAGAGATTCTGCGCGAAAGCGAGGAAAACCCATGACCTACGACACGCTCATCATCGGGCAGGTTTGCCTTGATACCAACACCGATTACGACGGCACGGTGACGCGCGGTTTCGGCGGCGCGGCGCTGTTTTCGGGCCACGCGGCGGCGGCGATGGGCAACAGCGTCGCCGTCCTTTCCAAACAGAACCCCGAAACGTTCGAACTCGCAAAAGCCTTTGCGAACCGCCCCAACATCACGGCGATTCCGCTATTCTCGCGCGAGAGCACGCTCATGGAGAACACCTATTTCACCGCCGACCGGGAACGCCGCCTGTGCCGCTGCACGGCGATGATCGACCCCTACCGGCCCGAGGAACTGCCCGCACTCGAAGCGAAAGTCTGCCATCTCGCGGGCCTCGTGCGCGGCGACATCGGCGCGGATATGATCAAGGCCTGCGCGCAGCGGGGCGACGTGGCGCTCGATGTGCAATGCATGCTGCGCCGCCGCCTCAAGGACGGCAGCCTGACCTTTGGCGATTGGGAGGGAAAGCGCGAGCTGATCCCCCTCATCCGCTTCCTTAAAACCGACGCCGCCGAGGCGGAGATCCTGACGGGCCTTACCGACCGCGAAGAAGCCGCGCGCACGCTTTGCGCCTGGGGCGCGGAGGAAGTGATGATCACGCACAACACGCAGGTGGTCGTGTGCGACGGCACAAATGTTTACGCACAGCCGCTTCGTCCCCGCAACCTCTCCGGCCGCACCGGCCGCGGGGACACCTGCTTTGCGGGTTATATCACTGAGCGGCAGCGCGAGGATATTGCGACTTCGCTCCTGCGCGCGGCGGCGCTCGTTTCCCTTAAAATGGAGCAGCCGGGCCCCTTTGGCGGCACGCGCGCCGATGTCGATGATTTTATTGCCCGCTTTTACAACTAGGCGCCACATCTTTTTTTGAAAGGAGAAACCTATGTTCGAACTATTCAAGACCTGGGGACTCCTCGAACTCAACGAATGGACCGTCGTTCTGCGGCTTTTTCTTGCAGTGCTTTGCTCGGGCGTGCTTGGCCTCGAGCGCACGCGCAAACGCCGCCCGGCGGGGCTTCGCACCTACATGCTCGTTTGCATCGGCGCGGCGGTGAGCATGATGACCGCCCAATTCATGGCAATGAACTTCGGCGGCGACCCAGGCCGCCTGCCTGCGCAGGTCATCTCCGGCATCGGCTTCCTCGGCGCGGGCACGATTATGGTGACGCGGTATTACCGGGTCAAGGGCCTTACCACTGCGGCGGGACTTTGGGTGGCCGCGTGCATGGGCCTCGCGATCGGCATCGGCTTCTATTTCGGCGCGCTCGTCACCTGCCTCGTTCTGATTTTCGTGATGGTGTTTGCCGATAAGTTCGAAAGCCGCTACACAAAAAAGCTGAACAAGCTGCATCTTTATATCATTTTCGGCAGCGTCACTGACCTCAAGCCTTTCATGAAAGACCTGCGCGCCCGTCAGATTGAGCTAAGCGACGTGGAAACCTCCAAATCGGAAAACAAGGAAGGCATCGGCCTTTTTTGCCTGCTCAAATTTCCCTCCGCCCTCTCGCATCAGGAGGCGCTCGACCTCGTGGGCGCTTATGAAGGCGTGCTCTTCGTGGAGGAGATCGACACATAGGCCGGGAGCGAGTTTACTGGCGCAAACGTATGCGCCGTTTTCACCGCTGCACCCTGTCCGAAGCGGCATATACATACCGCTTCGGATGGAGCCGGCTGCACCTCCCCCGCGGTTATGTGTGGAAACGTTTTTTCAAATAGTCAACTTTTCTCCAGTTTTTGATTGACTTTTTTATCATCGTAAGATAAACTTTATTTTAACATAGTATTACGCAACCGTTTGCGTATTTCTATCACGGCATCCAGCACGAAACATGAAACACGGCCGCCGACACGGCCTCCCGCCGCATGCAGAGTGCACAAGGCGCATCCACCACAGTTGGCAAAACCGAAGGCATTCGTATATTAGACTCCCGAAAGGAAGTGTGTAATTTGATCAAAGCCGTTATGTTCGACATGGGCGGCACGCTCGAAGAACTCTACTGCGGCGAGGAAAACCTGCGGCGCACCGCCGAGGGTCTTTACTCCATCCTCAAAGCGCACGGCATCGAGGTCCCTTATGGGGTTTCGGAGTTGTGGGAAAAAGTCTATCCCCAAGTGCTTGCTTATAAGCAGGAGGCCGAAGGCACGCTCATGGAACGCAAGCCTGAGCAAATCTGGCCCGACTATGCTTTTGCCGACATCCCGGTCGACCGCGAGAAGCTCATCGCCTGCAGCGAGGAGATCGCCCGCATGTGGGAGCTGACCTATTTCGATCGCAGCCTGCGCCCGGGCGTCGCGGAAATGCTCCGCGGCCTTAAAGAAGATCTCGGCCTTTACGTTTCTGCCGTGAGCAACACCGCAAGCGTTTTTCAGGTGTTTGAATCGCTTGAAACCTACGGCATACGCCAGTATTTTGACGATGTGACGCTCTCGAGCATCGTAGGTTACCGCAAGCCCCATCCGGGCATTTTCAAAATTGCCCTTTCTCAGGCGCAGCTCGCGCCCGAGGCATGCGCTTTTGTGGGCGACACCATCTCGCGCGACGTCATCGGCTCGCGCAAAATGGGCTTTGGGCGCGTGTTTAAGATCGGCTCCTTCCTCTCATCCATCAAGGATCAGGAGATTGGCGATGAGTTTGCGCCGGACTATGAGATCGAGAACATTTACGATGTTTACACAATATTAAAGCGGGAATTGAACGCGTGCTGAATTCGGCGCGCGCCCTTTTTTCCGAGCGCGAGCCCGATGAATTTTCGGGATAGAAGTGGAAGCATGGCAAGCTGCTCGCTGAACCTGAGAGCATGCGCATCTTCCTCTATTTCTTTTTGATGCTCGTGCCAACGGGCCTTATTATCGGCACGGTTTTTACGTTTTGGATGTTCCGGGCGCACCTCAACGCCCCGGATACGACGCGCTAGAGGCGCTTTTTGTTATGCTCAAGCTCGACTTTATTAACGTGGGCGACGGGGACGCCGCGCTCATCCGCGAGGTTCACCCCGGCAAGCGAGATTATGTCGTGCTCATCGATTGCGGACGGCCGCACATCGAATTCACGCACGGATCGCTTCGGCGGCCCGCCCTCAACTATTTGATCGAACAGGGCGTCGACCACATCGACCTCCTGCTGCTCACGCACCTTCATTTCGATCACATCGGCGGCGCGCTCGCCGTGCTTCACCACATTCCGGTGCGCCGTCTTATAGCCCTCTACCTCCCCCCTGCGGGCGCGGGGTGGATCACGCCGCCCTCGCTCACGACGAAAACCGTCGTAGGCTTGTGCGATGCGCTCAACATGTTCCGCGATATCATCGCCGAGGCGCGCGCGCGGGGCTGTTGCTGCGAGGAGGCGGTTTCCGGCCATGAGTTTCTTACCGAGGCGCTCGCGCTCGATATGCACTTGCCCGATGCGGAGCTTCGCGCACGCCAAAGGCGCGCGTTCAACGCGCTGTATCTTAAAAGGGCGGTTCCGGAAGAGGAGCTTTACGACGTTTCAAAGGAACGCAACTGCTCGAGCCTCATCGCACGGCTGGGCTACGCGGGCCGCTCGGCGCTCTTCTCGGGCGATTCCTATGCCTCTTACTGGGAAAAATGGGCTTTACCCCGCTGCGACATCCTCAAGCTGCCCCACCACGGGGACGCGCAGTCTATGACGCAGGCGCTGCTCGACTCCCTCTCCCCGGCGCACGCCGTGATCTCCTGCCAAAATGACACAAACGCTAAAAAGGAGCGGCCGGCGGAGTTCGTGATCGACATGCTTCTTCGGCGCGTGCCCAATGTGCTTTGCACCGAAAACCGCGAGATGTTGGGCTTTCCTGCCGCGACGCGCAGGGCCGTGCGCCTCACGATCGATGAGGGCGGCACGCTCTTTTGCCCCGATAGCCTAACGCCAGCCCCGTAGCCGACGCCGAACGGGAATGAACACAATTCAACGCTTTCAAACGTTTGAAAAGCGTTCCCTGTCAATCCAAAGGCCGAGCGCTGGGTTCGGGATGAAGTAGATCTCCTCATCCGCAAGAACGTTTTTGCCGTAGGCAAGCTTTGAAGGATCATAGCGGCGCGTGAGCTCGTCATACGCCGCGCTTTGATAATGCACGCCCTCGATCTCGGCGCGGGAAATGTTTTTCACCGCATAAGTGATGTGAAAGCGCCCGTCCGGCGAGCCGTGGATTAGGTGCGCCGCGGCGCTCATATTGGCGCGAAGATCCGCGTTTTCAGGCCGGTTGAAGAGGGAAAGCACCCTTTGGCGCCCGCAGTAGCCGTATTTTCGAATCAGCGCATCCACCGCCGCGTCCTCGCCAAAGCGCTCGACGCCCGGCGCGAGGATCACAAGCTCGCCCCCATCGGCGATGGCCATGCGCGTGCGGTAAACCGCCTTGTTGCCAAGCCATGTGCTTTTGAATTCCTTCGGGTCGAGGTAAACAACGCATTTTTTGATGCCGCGCTCCACAAAATCGATGTTTTTCTGTTGAGAAAGCGCCACGGCGGCTTCGAGCGCATCCCTTTGCGCGCCGCAAAACAGGCCGTGCGTGCGGATGTTCCCTCCGGGCGCTGTGGTGACCGTGAGCAAGAACAAGACCGGCCGATGTTTTAAAAAGCGCTCGAGCGCATAATCGAAAATTTCCCTCACCGGCGTATGGTCGCGCCCCATCATGCGCTCCATGCCATAAACCGCCCCTACCATGTGCGAAGAGTTGATCATCTGCGCGCCGCCGACGCCCACAAACAGGTTTTTCGAGTGGTTCGCCATGCCGATGACTTCGTGGGGCACCACCTGGCCGGGCGAGAGGATGAGGTCGTAACTTTCATCCATAATGCGCCGGTTGATCTCGACGGCGATCGGCTCTTTCCAAAGCCCTTCGGTGATACGCTCGAGGAACGCCCCTTCCACTTCGCCGATATTCACCACATCCGTGCGCCAGTTGTGCCGCAAAAAGCGCGAGAAGGGAATGTCGCCGAACATATCGGCGGCTTCCGCCTCACCCATGGGCACATGTGTGCCGAGCGCGGGCAGAATATCGACCGTGGCGCCGCAGTCCGTGTAATGATGATAGCAAACGTTGGTGAGAAACCCCGCCTTGCTGTGATAGCGCGTATAGTCGGGCGGCACGATCAGCACTTTTTTCGCGGGGTGCGCCGCCAGAAGGCCGATTAGCCCCGCTCTAAGTTCTTCATCGCTCAGGCCGCGCTCATCCCGCGCACGAAGGCACAATTCCATGCTCTATACCCCCGAATAAGCGGAAAATCCGCCGTCGATCGGCAATACCACACCCGTCACAAAGGAAGATGCATCGTTATCCAGCAAATAGAGCAAGCCGCCCACGAGCTCTTCCGCCTCGCCAAAGCGCTCCATCGGCGTGTTGCGCAGAATTTTGCCCGTGCGCGCGGTGGGCGTGCCATCGGCGTTCCACAAGAGCGCGGCGTTCTGCGCGGTGGAGAAGAAGCCCGGCGCGATGGCGTTGACGCGCACGCCACATTTGGCAAAATACACCGCAAGCCATTGCGTAAAGTTGCTCACCGCGGCTTTGGCGGCGCTGTAGGCAGGAATTTTCGTGAGCGGCGTGAACGCGTTCATCGAGGAAATGTTGAGGATAACGCCGCCCGGCGCATCGATCATATCGCGTGCGAAGGCCTGCGTCGGTAAGAGCGTGCCCTTGAGGTTGAGGCCGAACACAAAATCGAAACCCGCGGGGTCGAGGTCGAAAAAGCTCTTTTTTTCGGCATTCTCCAATGCCGCGCGGTCAAAAAACTCATCGTCCGTCGTGGCGCGCGGGCTGTTGCCGCCCGCGCCGTTGATGAGCATCGCGCAGGGGCCGTAGGCCGCAAGCACCTGCTGGTGCGCCGCCTCGACGCTTGCCGGTTCGAGCACGTTGACCTGCACGGCCATCGCCTCGCCGCCCGCGGCGCGGATCTCATCGGCAACCTGCTGCGCGCGCTCGCGCGCAAGATCGAGGATTGCCACCCGCGCGCCGCATTGGGCGAGAGCCTTGGCGAACATCGCGCACAGCACGCCCGCGCCGCCCGTGACGACAGCGGTCTTATTTGAAAAATCGGGCTTATAGGGAAGTTTCATGCAAAAATCCTCCGTTTCTTATGCGTTGTAGGCCGAGGCGGAGGTTTCCCCGCCCTCGCCCGTCCAGTTCGTGTGGAAGAACGTGCCGCGCGGCGCATCGAGCCGTTCGTAGGTGTGCGCGCCAAAATAATCCCGCTGCGCCTGCAAAAGGTTGGCGGGGAGCTTTGCGGTAGTGAAGCCATCAAAATACGCGAGCGCCGCGCCGAACGCGGGCGCGGACACGCCATGCTGCGCCGCCGCCGCGACCACGCGCCGCCACGCGGGGGTGCGCGCGCGGATAGCTTGGGCAAAATACGGATCGAACAGCAGGTTGGGCAGCTCCGGATCACGATCGTAAGCTTCCTTGATTTTGCCCAAGAACGCGCTGCGGATGATGCAGCCGCCGCGCCACATCAGTGCGATGTCGCCATAGTTGAGGTTCCAGCCATAGGTCTTTGCCGCCGCGCGAAGGAGCGCATAGCCCTGCGCGTAAGAAATGATCTTCGAGGTGTAGAGCGCGCGGCCGATCTCTTGGATGAACGCTTCCCTATCCCCCGCAAACGGGGGCGCCTCGCGCGCAAAGAGGCGCGCCGCTTCGAGCCGTTCGTCCTTTTGGGCCGAAAGGCAGCGCGCGAACACCGCCTCGCCGATGAGCGTGAGCGGCACGCCCTCGTCGAGCGCGGCGGTGGCGGCCCATTTGCCCGTTCCCTTCTGCCCCGCCGTGTCAAGGATATGGTCGACGAGCGGCGAGCCATCCGCATCTTCAAAGGCGAGGATGTCGCGCGTGATCTCGATAAGGTAGCTGTCAAGCTCCCCCTTGTTCCACTCGGCGAACACCGCGCCGATTTCGGGCGCGCTCATGCCCAGCAAATCGCGCATGAGCTGGTATGCTTCGCAAATCAGCTGCATGTCGCCATATTCAATGCCGTTGTGCACCATTTTGACGAAATGGCCCGCGCCGTTCTCCCCCACCCATTCGCAGCAGGGGACGTTCCCCTCCACTTTGGCGCAGATCGATTGGAAGATGGGCTTCACCAGCGGCCAGGCCGCCGCCGAACCGCCCGGCATCAGCGAGGGGCCCTTGAGCGCGCCTTCTTCGCCGCCTGAAACGCCCACGCCGATGAAAGAAAGTCCCCGGCTTTCCACATAGGCCGCGCGGCGGATCGTATCCGGAAAATGGCTGTTGCCGCCATCGATAATCACATCGCCCGGCTCGAGCAGGTCAAGCAATTGCCCGAGCGCATCGTCCACCGCCTGCCCCGCCTTGACCATGAGCATCACCTTGCGCGGTTTTGCAAGCGCATCGCGCAGCTCTTCAAGGGAGCGGCAACCGACGATGTTCTTCCCCTTGGCGCGGCCCTCGATGAAACGGTCGACTTTATCGAGCGTACGGTTATAAACCGCAACCGTAAAGCCTTTGCTCTCGATGTTCATCGCGAGGTTCTCGCCCATCACGGCAAGTCCGATCAAACCGATATCCGCTTGTTTCATTTTTCCCTCCTCAGCGCCGCACGCGCGCATTGCCGCGGTAAATGCTCCATACCTGCTCCTCGTCGGCGGGGCTTGCATAATCGGCAAGCTCGGTCACCGCGAGCACGCCCGAGGCCCATCCGAATTGCAGGCAGCGCTCGGGCGCCCAGCCCTTGAAGATGCCATAAAGAAGCCCGCCTGTGAACCCATCCCCGCCGCCGATGCGGTCGAGCACCGGAATCGCGCGCGGCTCCTCGAAGAACCACTCGCCCGCGTGGAAGAGGAGCGCGCCCCAGAGGTGCTCGTTTGCCGAGTGCACCTCGCGAAGCGTCGTGCCAAAGTATTGAACGTTCGGGAATGCCTTCCGCGCCGCGCCGATCATGCCCTTGAAGCCATCGACCAGCGAGGAAAGCCCCCGTCCGCCCGCTTCCGGCCCGCCAAGGCCGAGCGCCAGCTGAAAATCCTCCTCATTGCCGACGAGGATATCCGCAAGCGAGGCGATCTCGTGGAAGATGGCCGCAAGCTCTTCTTCGCGGTTTTCCCAGAAGGAGGCGCGGTAGTTGAGGTCAAAGCTCACGAGCGTGCCGTATTGCCGGGCAATTTTAGCAAGCGCCGCGCACAGCGCGCCTGTTTCGGGCGAAAGCGCTGCAATCAGGCCAGAGATGTGCAAAATGCCCACCCCCTCCTCGCCAAAGATACGCGCGAGGTCGAAGTCCGCAAGCGAAAGCGTGCGGCCCACCTCGCCCGCGCGGTCGTTCCACACGCGCGGCCCGCGCAGCCCAAAACCCGAATCGGCGATGTTGAACTGGTGGCGCAAGCCCCACGGCCCGCCCTGGGGCACGCTCGCGCCCTCGCAGCGGATGTTCCTGCGGCGAAGCTCCGCGCGGATGTACTCGGCGATAGGGCTCCCCTCGACAAACCTGGTGAGGGCGAGGCACTCGTTGCCAAGCGAGGAGGCGATGTTGAGCACATTGGTTTCAGCGCTCGTCGCCTGCATGCGATACAGGCTCGAGGTGTGCACGCTTTGCGCGTTTTCGGGCGTGATGCGCACGCCCACGCTCGTTGGGCACGCGAGAGCGTATTTTTTCCGCTTCATTATAAACTTACCTTTCATCAATGTGTGTTCAAAATAAGAAACAACAGGACGCCTGACTCTATTCTAATTAAAATTTAATCCATATTCCATGCAAGAATTGCCCGTAACATTGATTAAGTTGCCCTGATATGCTAGGATAGGGTCGGAGGTGAATATGGGCCTCATCAAGCGGGATGCATTTCAGATCCGTCAGCACATGCTGGTGGAAGATTATGAGATCTACCATTATTTAGATAGCAGCGAGGTGCATGTTTCGCTGCACTTTCACGATTTTTACGAGTGCTATTATTTACTCTCCGGGCGCTTATCCTACCAGATTGATGGCCACAATTATATCATGGTCCCGGGCGATCTTTTGCTCATCAGCCCCAACCAATTGCATCGGCCCCTCATCAGCAGCGCCGACGTACCCTACGAGCGCATCGTGCTTTGGATCTCGCGCCGCCACATACAAACGCTTTCCACCGGCGAAACCGACCTTTCGCGCTGCTTTTCCTGCGAAAAATACAACCTTTGCCGCCTCCCAAAGCCCCGTCGCGCGGCCATTGAGGCGCGCCTTATCGCCTTGCTCGAGGCGACGGGCAACCGCGGCTTCGGGCAGGATGTGCTTTGCAGGAGCCGCCTGAGCGATCTATTGGTGGAGCTTAACCGCGATTTTTTCGAGATGCAGTCCGCCCCCGCCGCGGATGTGCGCGTGAACGCGCTCGCGCAGAGCGTGTCCGCCTACCTCGACGAACACCTCGGGGAGCCCGTCAGCCTCGACGCGCTCGCCGCACATGTATATCTTTCAAAATATTACCTCGCGCGCACGTTCCGCCGCGAAACAGGCGTGACGATCTTCCAAATGCTCATGCAAAAGCGCATGATTCGCGCGCGCAACCTGATCCTCGACGGCGCGCCGCTCGCGCACGTGGCCGCCCAATGCGGCTTTTCGGATTATTCGGGCTTTTATAAGGCGTTCGTCGCTGAATACGGCGTTTCCCCCCGCGCCTACGCAGGGCGGGCGGAGTAGCAAAAGAACGCTGCGCGCCGCCAAAAACGGCCCGCGCCGATGAGCGCGGGCCGGTTGGACCTGTTATCGTATTCGCTTAGAAAATGCTGCCCACGGCGAGGATGCCATGCGCAAGGTCATCCCGGTAGAGCGGATGCCCTTCCGAGAGGCTGTTGAGCACGACCCCGTCGTCCCCCGCGCGGCCGGTGGAATGGATGTAGATGCCATCGCCAAGATACATTGCCACATGTCCCTTGAAGAAGAGCAGGTCGCCCTTTTTCATCTGCGCGGCGTCGATCTCATGGAGCGGGTAGCCCTCGACGATTCGCGCGTTGCGGTAGAGCTTCACGCCGCACAGAAGGTACGCCGCGCCCACAAGGCCCGAGCAATCGATGCCCATGGGCGTTTTGCCGCCCCAGCGGTACTGCGTGCCCATGTAGAGTTTGGCGGCCTCCGCCACGGCGCTGCGGAACATCTCTTCCCCCGCGACGGGCGCGCGGTTATAACGGCCAAGATGGGTTTTTTTAATGTAGCCCTCCTTGCCACCCACAAGGCGCACTTTCGCCCAGCCGTAACGCTCTTCGGGGTCTTCCACGACCTCTACGAGTGCGCCGCGGTGCAGTGTAACAAGCAAAGCGGAAACGTACTTGGGTTCGCTTCGCACATCCGCCGCCGGCCCCCAAACGGTGCGCAGATCGCCCGTTTCAAGGCGGGCAAGCTCGCCGCCCTCTTCATCTATGTAGAGGTCGCGGGCGTTAGCGTAGGTTTCGTAGCGGTACGGCGCGTTGATTTTATACCAGCCATCCCCGCAATCTTCCACAAGTTCCACGGCTTGGCCGTACCAACCCTCGTCATCCGGCTCGGCGTCCCACGCGGGCGCACAGAAATACGGCGCGAGCGGCACTTTGATAATCGCTTTTTTGTTCATGTTGCTTCCCTTTCCGCAAAAGCGGGGAGGCATGCTCCCCGCCCGTAATCAATCAACCCTTGATGCGCTCACGATAATCTGCAAGCTCCGCCTCGTTGCCGCGCACGAAATGCTCCGGCTCGATCTCCACCCACCGCGGAAGGTCCACGGAATAGTCGTGGCAATCGGGGTCGTAGATCTCGAGCACCTTAGTGCGCTCGGATATGGGGTCCGGCATGGGGATCGCCGAAAGCAGCGCGCGCGTATAGGGGTGCAGCGGGTGCGCGAAGAGCTTTTCGGTTTCGGCAAGCTCCACGATCACGCCCTTGTGGATGACCGCGATGCGGTCGCAGATGAAGCGCATCACCGAAAGATCGTGGGCAATGAAAAGGTAGGTCAGTCCCCTCTCCTTTTGCAGCTTCGAGAGGAGGTTCAACACCTGCGCGCGGATCGAAACGTCCAGCGCGGAAATCGGCTCGTCGGCAATGATGAACTGCGGCTCCATGATGAGGCTTCTGGCGATGCCGATGCGCTGCCGCTGCCCGCCCGAAAACTCGTGCGGGAAACGGCTTGCAAATTCCGGAAGCAAACCGACTTCCGAAAGCGCTTCGCTCACCTGCGCTTCGCGCTCGGCCTTTTTCATTTCGGGGTGAACATTGATGAGCCCCTCGGCCACAATGTAGTCCACTTTGGCGCGCTCGTTGAGGCTCGCCATCGGGTCCTGGAAGATCATTTGGATGCTCTGCGTGACAGACTTGTCGAGCGAACGCCGGATTTTGCCGCTGATGCGCTCCCCGCGGAATATGACTTCGCCGCCCGACATCGGGTTGATGCGGATGATCGCGCGGCCGATCGTGGTCTTGCCCGAACCGGACTCGCCCACAAGGCCGAACGTTTCGCCCTTGTAGATGTCGAAGCTCACGCCCTTGACCGCGACGAACTTCTTGCGGCCCTTGCCAAAGGTGACCTCCATATCGCGCACCCGGAGGAGGACTTCCTGTTGCTGTACTTTAGACATTGCACTGCCCTCCCGCCACGCGATGGCTGATGTTGCGTATGTTCTTAATATGCTCGGGCGGCTCCACCTTGGGCGCGCGCGGATCAAGCAGCCATGTGCGCGCTTTGTGTGTGGGCGAAACCTCAAAATAAGGCGGACGGTGCAGATGGTCGATCTTGAGCGATTGCGGATTGCGCGCGGCAAACGCATCGCCCCGAATCGGCAAAAACAGGTTCGGCGGCGTGCCCTTAATCGAGTAGAGATCCTGCCCCTTTACGCCAAGCTGCGGCAGGCTCGAGAGCAGCGCCCAGGTGTAGGGGTGCCTCGGGTCATAGAAGATCTCCTCCGAGCAGCCGACTTCGACGATATCGCCCGCGTACATAACCGCGATGCGGTCGGCGACGTTGGCAACGACGCCAAGGTCGTGCGTAATGTAAATGGTTGTCAGCTCGTATTTATCCTTCAAAGCTTTGATAAGATCGAGAATCTGCGCCTGGATCGTCACGTCGAGCGCGGTGGTCGGCTCGTCGCAGATGAGGATGCGCGGGTTGCACGCCATGGCGATGGCGATGACCACGCGCTGGCGCATGCCGCCCGAGAATTCGTGCGGGTACTGCGCGTAGCGGCGCTCCGCTTCGGGGATGCCCACATCCTTGAGGATCTCGACCGCCTTATGTTTGGCGGCTTCGCCCGCGAGATTCTGGTGGAGCTTCAACGCTTCAACGATCTGCCAGCCGATGGTTTTGAGCGGATTGAGGCTCGTCATCGGGTCCTGCATAACCATGGCAATCTCTTTGCCGCGGATGGGCTGCCACTCCTTTTCGGTTTTGAGCTTCGCAAGGTCTATCGGCTTTTGCGCGTTGCTCCCGTAATAAAGGATGCTGCCCGAATCGATCCAGCCGTTTTTATCGAGCAGGCCGATGAAGTTCTTTGTGAGCACGCTCTTGCCCGAACCGGATTCACCCACGATCGCGAGGCTTTCGCCCTTATAGAGCTCCATGCTGATGCCGCGGATGGCGTGCAGGACCTTGCCGCGCAGGCTGAATTTGATGTTGAGGTCCTTGACGGAAAGGATAACTTCCTTGTTTGTCATACTTAAGCCCCCCTTAAACGTGATTCTTCGGGTCGGCGGCATCCGCAAAGGCATTGCCGACCAGATAGAAGCAGATCGTGATCACCGAGAGAATGAGCGCCGGAATCAGCAACTGGTACCTTAGGCTCGGCGCCATCATGAGGCTGCGGCCCTTGTTGACGAGGTTGCCCAGCGAGGGAACATTAATGGGGAGGCCGAGGCCGATGTAAGCGAGGAACACTTCCGAGCCGATCGCGCCGGGAATCGCAAGCGCCATGCGCAGCATGACGACGGACACCATCTGCGGCAAGAGGTTCTTAACGATGATGCGCCGTGTGGGCGTGCCCAAGCAGCGCGAGGCGAGGTTGAAGTCGCGATCGCGGATGATGATAACCAGGTTGCGGATGAAGCGGGCAAGGCCGATCCACCCGGTGATACTCATCGCGATGATAATCGTTTGCACGCTCGGACGCAGAACATACGACACGAGGATTAAAATAATGGTCGTTGGAATGTTGTTGATGATGTTATAGATCTCGGTGAACAGGAAATCGAGCTTGCGGACATAGCCCCACAACAGACCCGCAATGATGCCGACAACCGCTTCGATCGCGGCGGTTACGATGCCGATGAACAGCGATGTGCGCGTGCCGCTCCACATGCGCGCCCAGAGATCCTGGCCGATGTCGTTCGTGCCGAACCAGAAGATTTCGTTGGGCCTTTTGTTGCTGATAAAGCCGATCAGGGGCTTTACCTCCATGGGGTCGCTCACGCGGGCAAGACCCCTGTTGGCGCCGCGGATGGAACCATCCTCCGAAGTGATCTCGAGCATGACGAGCTCCTCGGGAACGAAAGCGTAATACCAGCCGTCGTTCTCGGGATCGGGCATGAATTCGATATCGGTCGCCTCGGAGCCGCGCACCGCCGCCGCCGCACTCACTTTGGGCACTCCCCAGCTTGCGGGTATGTTGAGGTAAACGAGCACCGTGCCCTCGGGCCCGCCCACGATAAGGTCGCCGCCTGTGAGCTTGCTGCTGCCGGTGGCAACGCCGAGCGTTTCCTCGTTGACGGTGATCCACGCGGCGCGGTGGAAGGTGCTGTTCGCGCCATCCTGCGATTTAATGATCAGGCAGGGTACATCCCGCGAGACCACCGCATAATACCACCCCTTATTGACGGGGTCGGCCGTGGGCGTGAGCGCCTCGGCGTCCGCCTCCAGGCCGCCCTTGGGCAGCGCGAGAAGCTGCGGCACGCCCCATGCTTCGGGCACCGTCACATAGGCAAGGGTGCTCTGCTGTTCATCGAACGCAAGCGCATAATCGCCCTTGGTGTATTTGATGCCGGTCATGGTCGTTTTCGCATCCTCATCAACCTGCACCCATACAGCCTTGGGGTCGTAATAGTTGATGGTGTTTGGATGGAACTGGTTGGGCAGCAGCGGCTGAATGAACGTGAACAGCATAAGCGCCAGCATGATGACGAGGTTCGCAACCGCAAGCTTATTCTTGAAGAACATGCGCAATGTGCTGCGCCAATAGGAATAGTTCGAATAGCCCGCGCGTTCGGCTTCCTGATCGTCGTAGGCGGAACCCGCGAACAAATCTTGTGAAAGCGCTTCGATCTCCGCAGGAGAAAGATCGTCTTTCTCGCTCACGGAATTGTTCTTAAGCTGCGCTTCTATGCTTTGCTCAAGGTTTGCGCTTCGCCGGTCCTTAAATGAAAACTTGCTCATCTTGCCCCCTCCTTCTTTGTGAAGCTGATGCGCGGGTCAACCACACCCATGAGCAGGTCGCCCAGCAGCAGACCTAGGATGCTCAAAGAAGAGAAAATGACAATCAGCGCCAGTACCATGTAGTTATCCTGGCGCTTGATGACATCGACCAGCAAGCCGCCCATGCCGGGAATGGAATAGAGCGATTCCACATAGATGGAGCCGGAGATCGTGAGCAGCAGGGAGCCTGGGATCAGGTTCACCATGGGCACGATGGAGTTGCGGAACACATGCCGGAACCAAATGGCCGAATTGGGCACACCCTTGGCGCGCGCGAGCTTGATGTAATCCTTGTTCATCTCATCCACCATATAGCGGCGCAGCCACATCGCATAGTTTGAAATAGAGGGGAGCGCCAGCGACACGATAGGCAAGATCATGCTCGTCCACTGATCCGCCTTATACAGCAGGCTGAACTTAAACAGGTTCGAGCCGTAAAGCTGAATGAATATAAAGTAGACCGCATTCGGCACAGCCTGAATGAACACGATGTACGCATTGCCGAGCTTGTCGAAAAAGCGCCCCTTGCTGCGCACCATCAATACGCCGAGCGCCAGGCCAAGGGGCAGGCTGACGGCCATAGAGATGAGGCCGAATTTCATGGAGATACGCATTTTCGGTGCAATGAGCTGCTTGATCGGGTAGTTTACGCGATAGCGGTATGATACGCCAAGATCCCCCTGAAGCAGCTTGATATAATAGCGGCCGACCTGCACGTGAAGCGGGTCCTTAAGGCCTAGCTTGCGCAGGCCGTTTTCAATTGCCGTGGGAGACATTTTTTCAAAGTTAGTGAAATATCCCTCAATGGGCATCTGACGCAGCAGCACGAAGATGATCGCGATGAGGATCACCAGCGTCAGCACCGACCGGGCAAGTCGCATAAGTGAATACTTTAGCACGTTCGTTCTCCTTTAGTTCATGGGTATAAGGATGCGCCAAAAGGGAAACGCCGGCGCATGGGCCCCTGCAAAAAGCGAATGGCTCCGCCCCGCAAAGTACAGAGCAGAGCCATTCCTTGCTTTTCAGGTTTCCATGCACGGCGTACCCGTGCACAAGAAGCTTTTAGTTGCCCATGGAGGAATACCAGGCGTCATACTGCTGGTCGAACATATCCTGCGACATGGCGGTCTTGTAAACATACTGGCCCTTGTAGCGGCTGCTGGACTGACCCATCATCGCAAACTGGCCCTCGAACGAGTTGAGCTTGGAAGCCTGGTAGGAACCGCCGCTGATGAACATCGGCACAACGATCGCATGCTCGATGTAGAAAGCCTCGGCCTTGGCAAAAAGCTCAAAACGCTTGTCGATATCGGCGGTTTCGGCGCGCGCCGCGTCGACGAGCGCGAAGTATTCCGCGGTCAGAGCGATGGTCTCTTCGGTCTTGGTGTTCTGGAACACGCGGTAGGTGTCGGATTTGGGCGTGAAGAAGTTGTAGCTGTTCTCATCCGTGAACGGATCAGCCCAGGTCTCGGGATCCATGAAGTCCGCGCCCCAGTTGAGCTCCTGGATGGCATAGTTGCCGTTGCGGCGCGTTTCGTTGAGGAAGGAGTTGCCCGAATAGGTCACGACGACGACGTCGATGAAGTCCGCACCGAGCAGCTTCTCGAGCTGCTGTTCCATAACAACGCTCGCGTTGCCCCAGTTGGTGCTCGTCGCATTGTAGTTGATGGGCATCTTGATCGGGAAGGTCGCGCCGGCCGCGGTGAGCTCCGCCAGCGCCTTCTCCTTATACTGGAGCGCGAGCGCTTCGTCGTAGCTGTCGGTCTCGTTGAACTTGGCAAGATCGCCGAAGGTCACGAAGTCCTTGCCGCTGTCCGTGCTGAACGAGAAGCCGCGCGGGGTAACGGTGTTGATCAGGTGCATTTCCGGATCGTCGCCCGGGAAGCGCGCCGCCACATAATCCTGGCGCTTGAAAGCGTGGAAGATGGCCTTGCGGAAGTTCTCGTTGTTGACGGCCTTAATCCAGTTTTCCGGCTGATATTCCTCGTCGAATTTCGGCTCGAAGTTAAAGCCGAGGAAGTAGGAATAGTCGCCCACAACGCGGGAGGTGGAAATCATCTGGCTCTTCTCGGGATCGGCCATCCAATCCATGATAATGTCGGAGCCGATGTCGGCATAATCGACTTCGCCGCGCAGGAACATTTCGGGCGCGAGCGTGCTGGCTTCGGTGTTGCAGGTCTGCTCGATGCGCTCGATGTGGATGTTCTTAACATCCCAGTTGTTCTCGTTGCGGGTGTAAACGCGAAGCTCGTTGGGCTTGTAGGTGGAGAGGATGTACGAGCCGTTGAACCACATGGAGTAGTTGTCGAGCGCGAAGTTCTCTTTAAGCTCATCGAGCAAAGCGGCAGGGGCCGGCCAGTAGGTGCCGAACTGGAGAACAGTCAGGAAGTAGGGACGCACGATCTCGAGATGATACTCGAGCGTGTAATCGTCAACTGCGACAACGCCGACATCTTCGGCCTTGACTTCGGGGATCTCGGTCCAGGTGTCGTATTTGCCGGTTCCCGCATTCCAATCGGAGCCTTCATAGAGCACGCCGTTGGCGTCGAGCACGAAATCCTGGTCCTCGCCTTCTTCCTTGCCCTGTTCAACAGCGGCAAGCAGGTTGGAGGTATACTCCCAGCGCTCGGCGGCGTTGACAAGCCAGCCTTCCATTAAATAGGAGTTGCTGCAATCCATCGCAGCGTCGCACACATAGCGCGCAGCGGCCACATAGTCGTGCGCGGTGACGGGATCCTTCTGGTTGCCGTCCGCATCGTACCAAT
>CAZJIS010000007.1:36311-41720 GCA_964546125.1 uncultured Clostridium sp. | reverse complement strand
GCCCCACGGGTGCGACCGGCCCCGCCGGCGGCCCCGCGGGCGCGACCGGGGCAACAGGTCCCACCGGCCCCACGGGCGCGACGGGCGCGACCGGCATGCCGGGCGACGCGGGCGCGATAGGCCCCACCGGTCCTACGGGCGCGACAGGCGCGACGGGCGCCACGGGCTTCGCGGGCGCTGCGGGCGCAGCAGGGGCGACAGGCCCCACGGGCGCGACAGGCGCCACGGGCGCAACGGGCGCGACGGGCGCCACGGGCGGCGTGGGAGCAACGGGCGCAACCGGCAACACGGGCGCAACCGGCCCCACGGGTGCGACGGGCGTCACCGGCGCAACGGGTACGACGGGCGCGACCGGCGCTACGGGTCCCGTCGGGCCGACCGGCACGAACAACACCGCCACCACCGCGTTTGCCGCAAACACCACGGGCGCAAGCATCACGGTCGCCCCCGCCGGCACGGTCGTGCCCTTGCCCAACAGCCAAATTCTACCGGCGGGCATCAGCGTCAACGGCGCGAACGATACGTTTACCATCCAGACCGCCGGCCGCTACCGCATCTCCTACCACATCAACGTCACGCTGGGCCTTGTGATGGGCACGCGGATCACAATCAACGGCGCGGGGCTTATACAATCCACGGTTTTCCAGCCGCTTGGGCTTTCGAGCTATTCCAACGAGGTGATCGTCAACATCGCCGCGAACGATACCGTGTCGCTGCAACTCTTCAACCTGGTCGGCGCAGCCGTGCTGCTGCCGGATTCCGTGGGCGCGTCGCTGATGATCATGCGCCTGAGCTAGGAGGATGCATCATATGTCACAGCCAACTTATCCAACCATTGACCCTCTCCTGACGCGTGGCGAGGCGCTCAGCCTGGTGCTTTCCTCCATTGCAATGGAAGAATTGGGCATGAGCCATGTGCTCAATGCCGAAGGGGAAAAACTGCAGTTTCTGCTCGGCACGCTGCCGGGTCTCACAGGCGGCAACGCCACGCTCGAACAGGTGCTTGAAGCTAATGACAGCGTGCGCGACGTGCTCGAGGGAACCTCCCAGAGCACGGTGCTTCTGCACGCGAAGATGGCGCAAGCGCTCGGCGCGCCCGTCATTCCTGGCGCAACCGGCGCCACAGGCCCCACAGGCCCCACCGGCCCCGCAACGGGCGCCACGGGCGCAACCGGCATTGCGGGCGCCGCCGGCCCCACCGGGCAGACCGGCGCGACGGGCGCCACGGGCGTCATGGGGGCGGCAGGCCCGACGGGCGCCGTGGGCGCAACGGGCGGCACCGGCCCCACCGGCCCCACGGGGCAAACGGGCGTAACCGGCGCCACAGGGTCGACCGGCCCCACAGGGATCACCGGCCCCATCGGCGCGGCAGGCGCCGTGGGCGCAACGGGAGCAACCGGCGCGGACGGCGCGATCGGCGCGACCGGCCCCAACGGCGATTCGGGCGCGACGGGCGCCGAGGGGGCCATGGGCGCGGATGGGCCTGAAGGCCCCGAAGGGGCAAGCGGGCCGAGCCTCACCGTGACGCATGCGTATGCCGCGAACACCCAGGGCTCACCTCTTGTGGTGCTTGTCACAGGCACGCCCGTGCCGCTGCCCAGCAACCAGCTCTTTACCGCGGGCATAAGCGCCAACGGTACGAACACCGTTTTCACGGTGGCGACGGCCGGGGTTTACAGAATCTCCTATCACATCAACACCACGCTTGCGCTCTTGCTTGGCGCGCGCATTATGATCGGCGGCACGCCAAATCCCGCGTCGGTTGTCATCCCGTTGGTGAACACCACCTCGTATTCCAACGAGATCGAGGTCAACCTTGGCACGGGCGCCACCGTTTCGCTGCAAATGTTCGCGCCGCTTCTCTTGGGCGCGGCGACGCTGCTCTCGAGCGCGTGCGGCGCATCTCTCACAATCATTCGCCTAAGCTGACCCCGGGCGTTTCCCGGGGCGCATCGAAAGGGCCGGTTCCGCAATTTGGGCGGGGCCGGCCCGATTGCCGCTGGGGCATTGGTTTTGGAGCGCCCACATGGTAAAATAAAGAAAACACGCACGCGGCGCGGGCCGCTTGGGAGAGGATGGTACCATGGCCTTTGGCAGCTTTGATGAATTGATACGGCGGCATGGAACAAAGCACGGCGCGGCGCGCATGGCGATCGCGGCCGCGGGGGATGCGCACACCGTTGAGGCGGCGCTCGCCGCTCGCGCGGCGGGGCTTGCGGAACCTATTTTTGTGGGGGTTCGCGCGCAAATCGAGGCGGCGCTCGCGGGCGTTGGGCGTGAAGCTTCGCGCGAGGACCTGCGCGACGTCGCAGATCCCGCCGAGGCGGCGCGGTATGCCGTGGGCCTTGTGCGCCGCGGCGAGGCGGATTTTTTGATGAAGGGCCTCCTTGATACGGCCGTTCTGCTCCGGGCCGTGGTCGATCGCGAAGGCGGCGCGGGCGGCGGGGGAACGATGAGCCATTTCGCTATTTTTGAAGCGCCCGGCTATCATAAACTCCTTGCGGTCGTCGATGGCGGCATGATCCCTTACCCGACGCTCGCGCAGAAAAAAGATATCATCTTGAATACTGTAGATGTCTTGTGCCGCCTCGGCTACGAAAACCCCAAGGTGGGCGTGCTCGCCTGCGTTGAAAAGGTCAACCCCAAAATGCCGGAAACCGTGGAAGCGGATGAACTTAAGGCGATGAACCTTCGCGGGGAGATCCCCGGCTGCGTCGTCGAGGGGCCCATCTCCTACGATTGCGCCGTGAGCAGCGAGATCGCGCAGCTCAAGGGCTATAAAAGTCCCTGCGCCGGGGAATGCGACGTGCTGCTTGCGCCGGATATCCACGCCGGCAACATCATGGGAAAAATGCTCATCACCACCTGCGGGGCAAAAATGGCGGGCTTTGTCGCGGGGGCTGCCTGCCCCATCGTGCTCACGAGCCGCGGGTCCTCCGCCGAAGAAAAGTTTCTGTCCATCGCCCTTTCCGCCTTCGCGGCGCAGGCGCGGCAACCGGGATTCACGAGCTGAGGATATTAGTAAATAATAAATATATTGTTATAACACCTACGTATAAAAAAGTCTTTTGGGGGTTTACATTTACGGCGAAGAGGACTATTATACACGTTGAAGCGCCCGGAACGCCGGACGGTCGACTGCATGCCTGCATGATCGATAGTCGGGCGTTTCGTAATTGATTTTTGCAAGGAAAATGCGGAGGTAGGCGGTTTTGATCGGCTTTCTCATCGGCCTCGCGTGCGGCGCGGGGGAACTATATCTGCTCACTTTGCTCACGCGCGCGGTGCAAAAGGAGCGCGCGGGGGCGATCCCGCTCATCGTGCTCGCGAAGCTCGCGCTGCTCGCGGCGGCGTTCGTGCCCGTGATCGTTTTCGCGCGGAACGAACTGCTCTGGTGCGGCGTGGGCATGACGGCGGTTTTGATTGTGGGCGCGTTCATCCTCAATATGCGCGCGCAAAAAGGGAGGCGTGATCCGTAATGCAAATACCCGGCATCGGCAAATCGGTTGCGATGGCGCTCTCCCTGCTCCTCGGCGCGGCCGCGCTGCTCGCGCGGCGCCGCGTTGCGCTGCCGGAGCGCGGGAGCGCGGGCTTTTCGGCGGCGCGCAAGAAACGCGGCTTTCTCATGGCGGCGGGCGTTTTGGGGCTTTGGCTCTTTTCGGGGCTGACGCTCGGGCTTTTCCGCACGGAGCGGGAGGTTTTCAACGTCGCCATCAGCCCGGCGCGCGTCGATGTGCTGGGCATATCGACGAGCACCTCGGTCATCATCGCGTGGGCGGTGGGTGCGGCGCTCGTGATCTTTGCGCTCGCCATGCGCATGTTCGTCATCCCGAAGTTCCGGGAGACGCCGCGCGGCTTGCAGCTCGTGCTCGAAACCGCGGTGGAAGCGATTTCCGATTTCACCAGGAGCAAGTTTGGCGGGCATGCGAACGAAGCGCTCGCGGCGTATTTCTTCTCGCTCGCGGCGCTATTCATCGGCTCGGCGTTCGCGGAACTGATCAGTTTCCGTCCGCCGACGAGCGATCTTAGCATGACGCTCTCCTGCGCTTTGATCACGTTTGTGCTCATTCAATCTACGGGCATCCGCAAGAAGGGCCTCGCAGGTCACCTGCGCTCCTATAAGGAACCCAACGCGCTCGTCACCCCGTTCAAGGCGCTCTCGGAGATCGCGATTCCGGTTTCCCTCGCGTGCCGCCTTTTTGGCAACATGCTCGGCGGCATGGTCGTAATGGAGCTCGTTTACATGGCGCTCGGCGCGTTTTCGGTGGGTATCCCCGCGGTGTTGGGACTCTATTTCAATGCGTTCCACCCGCTGATCCAGTTTTTCATTTTCATCAACCTGTCGCTGACGTTCATCGGTGAAGCGGCGGAATAACTTCAAAGCATGAGGAGGATTTCAGTATGACGGATATCGGCATGATTGCCATTGCGGCGGCGCTCGCGGTGTTCACAGGCGTGGGCGCGGGCTTGGGCATGGGCTTTGCAACATCGAAGGCTGTGGATGCGGTGGCGCGCCAGCCCGAAGCGAGCGGGAAGATCAACTCCCTGCTGCTCCTCGGCCTCGCGCTCACGGAGTCGACGGCTATTTATGGCTTTGTGACGGCGCTGGTGATGATCTTCACCATGGGCAGATAACGGCCCGAGGAGGTCCCAATGGAATTTCACCTAATCGATTTTATCGAGTATGCCCTCAACGCCGTGGTGCTGTTCGTGCTGCTGCGCGCGTTCCTCTATAAGCCCGTGAGCGCCTTTATGGCCGCGCGCAGCGAAAAATTCGCGCTCGAGCGTGCCGGCCTCGATGCGGGCCGCGCGGAGGCCGAAGCCCTTAAGGCGCAGTATGAAGGCTCCCTTCGCGAGGCTGAACGCGCCGCGGAAGCCTGTGCGCAGGAACGGCTCACAGAGGCCGCGCATGAGGCGGAGGATATCCGCGCGCAGGCGCTTGCCGAAGCAAAACGCGCGCTTGAAAATGCAAAAGTGCAGGCCGGGGAAGAGCGCGACGAGATGCTCAGCGATCTTCGCCGGGACACCGCCTCGCTTGCGGTGGAGCTTGCCGGTCGCATCCTCGCGCGCGAGGTCAGCGCGGCCGACAACCAGCGCCTGATCGACGGCTTCTTTGAACAGGTGGGTTGACGATGGCGCAAAAGGCAAAGCTTTACATCGCCGGGGAATTCGGCGACGAGCAGATCGCCTCCGTGCGCGCTCATTTCGCGCGTTTGACGGGCCGCGAGGTCGACTTCGACGTCGTGCGGGACGAGCGCTTGATCGGCGGTTTTCTCGCGCTTGTGGACGGCCGCGCGTATGATGCGAGCATCGCATCCCGCATGAAGGACGCGAAGCGCCAGTTGATCGCCCCGGCACGCGGGGAGGGAGAACGGATATGAACGCTGCGGCAATCGAAATCGGCGCCAC
>CAZJIS010000007.1:0-36211 GCA_964546125.1 uncultured Clostridium sp. | reverse complement strand
GCACGCGGGGAGGGAGAACGGATATGAACGCTGCGGCAATCGAAATCGGCGCCACCCTCAAGGCGCGCTTAGAATCGCTGGAGATGAAGCCGCTCGTCTATGAATACGGCACGGTGCTTTCCTCAGGGGATGGGGTCGTGCGCATCGAGGGGCTGAAGCGCACGCGCTACGGCGAGCTGATCGCCTTTGAGAACGACGTTTACGGCATGGCGATGGACCTCGAGCTTGCGGGCGTCGGTGCGGTGCTGCTCAACGGTGTGGATGAAGTGCGCACGGGCGAGCGCGTGCGCGGCACGGGCCGCGTGGTGGAGATCCCCGTGGGGGAAGAGTTGATTGGCCGCGTAATCGACCCGATCGGCAGGCCGCTTGATGGGAAACCGCTAAAGACGGCACGCCTGCGCCCCGCCGAAAGCGCCGCGCCGCGCATCATCGACCGCGAACCCGTGCGCGAGCCGCTGATGACGGGGCTCATCGCCATCGACAGCATTATCCCCATAGGCCGCGGCCAGCGCGAGCTGATCATTGGGGACCGGCAGACCGGCAAAACCACGATCGCCATCGACACCATCCTCAACCAGCGCGGCAAAAACGTGCTGTGCGTATATGTCGCCATCGGGCAGAAGATATCAACCGTCGCCCGCATCTGCGAAACGCTTGAGACCGCGGGGGCAATGGACTATACGGTCGTCGTCGCCGCGACGGCGAGCGACTGCGCCGCAATGCAATACCTTGCGCCCTACGCGGGCTGCGCGATCGCCGAGCAGTTCATGTATGACGGACGGGATGCGCTCGTCGTTTACGACGATCTTTCAAAGCACGCGGTCGCCTACCGCACGATGTCGCTGCTCTTGCGCCGCCCGCCGGGCCGCGAAGCGTACCCCGGGGACGTTTTCTATTTGCACAGCCGCCTGCTCGAGCGGGCGGGGCGCCTCAAAAAGGAGCTGGGCGGCGGGTCGCTCACGGCGCTGCCGATCGTGGAAACGATGGCGAGCGATATTTCCGCCTATATCCCCACGAATGTGATTTCAATTACCGACGGGCAAATTTACCTCGAGCCGGAACTTTTCTATGCGGGCATGCGCCCAGCGGTGAACGTGGGCCTTTCGGTCTCGCGCGTGGGTTCGGCGGCGCAGAAGAAGGCCATGCGCAAGGTCGCGCGAAGTTTGCGGCTCACGCTCGCCCAGTATCGCGAATTGCAGGTGTTCGCGCAGTTCGGTTCGGATGTGGACGCCGTGACCCGCGGCGCGCTCGAGGCGGGGGACCGCCTTTCCGAAACACTTAAGCAAAACCAGCATGAACCGCTGCGCCTGAGCGAACAGGTGCTGCTGCTCTTTGCGGCTATGAACGGCTTTTTAAGCGGCGTGCCCACCGCGCAAGTGCGCGCGTTCAACGCCGCGCTTATCCGCGCCGTGCCAAAGAGCTGTCCCGCGCTTTTGAAAAGCATCGACGAAACCGGCGAGCTCAACCAAGCGCAGGAAGCGGACCTTCGCATATGCATTCAAAGATGTTTAGACGAACGCGTCGGCGGGGCGTGAGGGCCGCGCAGGCGGAAAGGAGCGCGCCATGCCGAGCATGAGCGACATCCGTTTTCATATTCGAAGCGTGCGGCAAACGCGGCAGATCACCAACGCCATGCGGCTGGTTTCAGCCGCGCGCATGCACCGCGCGCTCGAGGCGATCCATAAAAACCAGGCTTATTTTACGCGCGCGCTCGACGTCATCGCCGATATCCGCGCGCACACAGGGGATGTGGCGCACCCTTACATCAACCGTCGTGAGGGCGGGCGGGTCGCCTACATCGTCGTGGCGGGGGACAAGGGCCTTTCGGGCGCATACAACCACGAGGCGCTCGCCGCCGCCACGAGCAGCATGGCGGGGCGGCAGGTCACAAAGCTGTTTGCGATCGGCAGCGTCACGGCGCTCCATTTCGAACGCGAAGGCTATGTGCCCGACCGGCGCTTTGAGCACCTCGCCGAGCGCCCCCGGCTCGAGGAGGCGCGCAAGCTCGCTACGATTTTGATCGAGCTTTACGACGCGGGCGAGATCGACGAGGTGCGCATCGTCTACACGCACTTTATCAACACCCTCGTGCATAAGCCGCGCGACCAAAGGCTCATGCCGGCGGAGCTTGGCGATTTTGAACGGCCCGAGGGCTTTCCCGAGCGCGGGCGCGACATGGAGATCCTCTATGATCCCTCGCCCGGCGCGGTGCTCACGGCGCTGATCCCGCAACTGATTATCGGTTTTCTCTACGGGGCGCTCGTGCATTCCTATGCGAGCGAGAACTGCTCGCGCATGAGCGCCATGGAGAGCGCCACGCGCAGCGCCGATGAGATGATCGAAAAGCTTACGCTCAAATACCACGCGGCGCGCCAGCTCTCCATCACGCAGGAACTGGCGGATATCATCGGTGCGGCCAACGCCGCGGGCGAGGAAGAAGCCGGCGCATCGGAACCGGAGGGAAACGAACGATGAACAAAAATATTTGGGGCACGATCGTCCGCATCGCGGGCCCCGTGCTCGATGTGTGCTTTGAAAAAGGCGCGGAACCCCCACTCAAGACTTTGCTCGTGAGCGAGGGGGATATGCCCGTGCACGCAGAGGTGGCTAAACTCCACGCGCCCGGGGTCGTGCGCGCCATCGCGCTCGAGCCGACAGAGGGGCTTTTTTGCGGTGTGCGCATGCTGCATACCGGCGGCGGCATCCGTGTGCCGGTCGGCGAGAACGTATTCGGCCGCGTGATCGACTGCCTCGGCCGCCCGATCGACGGCCTTGGCCAGATAGAGGCGCCACTGCGCGATATTTATCAGGCGCCGCCGCCCCTTTTAGTGCAGCGCCCCTCGACCACGCTGTTTGAAACCGGCATCAAGGTCATCGACCTGCTCGCGCCCTATCCCGTGGGCGGGAAGATCGGCCTTTTTGGCGGCGCGGGTGTGGGGAAAACCGTGCTGATCCTCGAGCTCATCCACAACATCGCAAAGAGCCGCGGCGGTTATTCGGTGTTCGCGGGCGTGGGGGAGAGGAGCCGCGAGGGCACGGACCTTATCAACGACATGCGCGAGAGCGGCGTCATCGCCCGCACATGCCTTGCCTTCGGGCAGATGAACGAGCCGCCCGGCTCGCGCATGCGCGTGGCGCTCGCGGGCCTTGCGATGGCCGAATACATACGCGATGAGATGCGCGAGGACGCTTTGCTCTTTATCGACAACATTTACCGCTTTGTGCAGGCGGGCAACGAGGTTTCGGCGCTGCTCGGGCGCATGCCCTCGGCGGTCGGCTACCAGCCCACGCTCGCCAACGAGTTGGGAGAGTTGGAGGAGCGCATCGCAAGCACGTCGCGCGGGTCCATCACCTCGGTGCAGGCGGTCTACGTTCCTGCGGACGATCTGACCGACCCCGCGCCCGCGACGATCTTCTCGCACCTCGATGCGACCACCGTGCTCTCGCGCGCCACAGCGGAGATCGGCATTTACCCGGCGGTCGATCCGCTCGCTTCCACCTCGCGCATCCTCGAACCTTCGGTCGTGGGCGCCCGGCACTACAACGTCGCGCGCCGCGTGCAGGAAACGCTGCAGCGCTACCACGAATTGCAGGACATCATCGCGATTCTCGGCATGGATGAGCTTTCCGCCGAGGACCGCGCCACGGTCTACCGCGCGCGCAAGCTGCAAAACTTCCTTTCGCAGCCTATGCATGCGGCGGAAGCCTTCAACGGCACGCCCGGCGTTTCGGTGCCGCTCGAACAAACCGTTGCGGACTTCGAAGAAGTCGTGGGCGGCGGGGCGGACGATATCCCCGAATCGCTCTTCCTCTTCGCGGGCAGCCTCGAGGATGTGCGCGCCCGCCATGCGGAGATTAAACAAAATGGCTAAACCGTTCCGCCTCATGGTGCTGACTCCCGAGCGTTCGTTCTTCGAGGACGAGGCCGTGTATGTGAGCGTGCACACGATCGCGGGCTCCATGGGCGTGCTCGCAGATCATGCGCCGATGGTTTCCGCCCTCGCGGTGGGCGAGCTCATCATTCACCCCAAGGAGGGCGGCGCGCGCAATGCGTTCCATTCCGAGGGCTTCATCGAGGTGCGCGCCGATGGAGTTTACATCCTCGCGCAGGCCTGCGAGTGGCCCGAGGAGATTGACGAACAGCGTGCGCTTGCGGCTGAACGCCGCGCCGAAGAACGCCTTGCCCGGGCAAGCGGCGACCCGGATATCATGGCCCACAACCGCGTTGCCCTGATGCGCGCGCTCACGCGCCGCAAGGTCAAGACGCTGTCGAACATCAACACACGCTGATCCATTGCCTTTCCTAAAAGCCCTTGCGGGCATCGCATATGGTTTGCCGCAAACAGGCTGATCCGGACTTACAGCGCAGCCGGTGCGCGAGATTGCGGCAAAAAAATAAGGCCGATCGCCATCGGCCCCAAAGCGGCATGAATTAAGGTGCAGGCAAGCCGATCAGTTGAGCGCAAGCTTAATGTCCCGCACGAGCGCGTCGAGGCTGAAATAGCCCGAGAGCGCGCGGTTCATGTAGCTCGTGTGCACGCGATCCCGCGCATCGAGCGCGGCAAAGCCCTGGATCGGATTCACGCCGAAGTAATAGCTTTGCTTGCCATCGGGCGAGCCGATGAGGAAAAAGAGGTAAAATTCGCCCGCCACGGGTTCGGTCGCATCGTCCGCATCATAGGTAAGGGGCTGGAGCGTGGTGGCATCGATCATCCCGTCGTTGAGCGCGGGGCAGTAAAGCACATCGACGTGCTCGCCATAGCGCAGCGCACCCTTGATCGAGCCGAACACCTCCACCTCCAAAGCGGATGCGGGCAGCGTATTCTCGACCGTCGCGCCCAAAGAGTCCGAGCGCAGGCGCGTGTCGGCCAGAGCGGGGAAGCGGGCCACGCGGCCGATGAAAATCTCCGCGCTCGCATTTGTGAGCGCCGTGAGGTTCTGGTAATAATAAGTGTCCGTCGGCACGGAAACGATGCGGCTCTGCGCGCGGATACTCGCGCGGATGTCGGTGAGCGCGAGCTTTGCGCCCGAGAAAAGCACCTCATGGTTTTCGTTCACGGGCAGAGGCGCTTCTGTCAAGAGCGTGTAGCCGGAAACATCTTCGCTGAAATAAACGTCTCCGCCGGGGGCGAGGTAGAGAAGATATGTGTCGCCCTCTTTCATCGCGCTGTTTGCGACGTGAACCAGATCGCCGGGCTTTGCGGAACCCGCGAGCACTTCGTTGATTTCAAGATCATAGCAGGAAACGCCGTTCTCGTCGAGGTGGGAGCGCAGCGCTATGCCGCGCACCACGAGGGAAGCGTTGCGGTAAACGCGCTGCGCGTCGGCCCAAATGCGCTCGTCGGCAGTTTTGGAGCCGGCGGTGGCCGAGCAGGCGCACGCAAACACAAGCACCGCCATCACGAGGGCCAGAAGCTTCGCGTTGTTTTTTATGCCGATCCCTCCTTCCTGCACGATTTCGGGGTCCTTTACATCATAAACGATGCGTTCATCCAAAAGGTTGCCAAAAAGTAAACAAAATATGAACGCCGCCGCAAATAAGAGGCTTTTTTACATGTCCCTGCGGCCTTCCATGGCCTTGAGCAGCGTCATTTCATCGACATACTCGAGGTTGCCGCCGATGGGGATGCCGTGGGCTATGCGCGTCACACGAACGCCCTTTGGCTTGAGCAGGCGCGCGATGTAGCTTGCCGTCGCCTCACCCTTGACATCGGGGTTGGTCGCGAGGATCACCTCGCGCACTTCGCCCGTTTCCACCCGGGCAAGAAGCTCGGCGATGCGGATGTCCCCGGGGCCGACGCCGTCTGTCGGGGAGATCGCGCCGTGGAGCACATGGTATTTGCCGCGGTATTCGCGCAGTTTTTCCATGGAAAAAACGTCCCGCGCTTCTTCGACGACGCACAGCGTTTCGCCGCTTCTTTGGCGGTCCGCGCAGATTGCGCAAGGCTCCGCCTCCGTATAGTTGCCGCAAACCGGGCAATAGCGCACATTTTCCCGCGCCCGCACGATGGCTGCGGCGAGTTCACGCGCGCCGCCCTCGGGCATGTCGAGGAGAAAGTAGGCAAGCCTTTGGGCGCTTTTCGTGCCGATGCCCGGCAGCCGCGAGAGCTGCAGCACAAGCGCGTTGATCGAATCGACCGCCATGCGCGCTTAGAACCCGAGGTTCATGCCGCCGGTCACGCGGTTCATTTCGCTGGCCATCGTTTCGTCAGCCATGCGAAGCGCCTCGTTCACGGCGCTGAGGATGAGGTCCTGCAGCATCTCCACATCGTCCGGATCTACGCAGGCCGGGTCGATGGCAATGCCCTTAAGTTCCTTCCGGCCGTATGCGGTCGCCGAAACCGCGCCGCCGCCGACGGTCGCCGTAAATTCGCGCTCCGCGATCTCCTGCTGGATGCGCGCCACGTCCTGCTGCATTTTCTGCGCCTGCTTCATGATCTGCTGCATATTGCCGCCGCCGCCCATGCCCGGGAAATTCGCTCGTGCCATACCGTCCTCCGAAAACTCGTATTTAACAGCTTATTATACCGCATATTGCGGCCAATGTCCATCAATCCACAATTTCTATGTCCGCGCCGAAAGCGTTTTTCGCGAGTTCTTCAAGCGAGTCGATTTCGCCCGCGAGCGTGAAGCGAAAACGCGTGCCCGGCCGCAACCCTTCAACCAGCGGCAGCAGCAGGCCCTCGTTTTTCGAAAACACTTCGACGAAAGTCTTGTTCGGGAAGCTGACCGTCAGCACATCTCCCGCAAGGGCGATGCGGGCGCTTCGCGACCAAAGTGCGCTGAGCGAAGGGTTTTTTGCCGAAGCGAGCGGGCGCAAAGCTTCCCACAGCGACGCGGCGTCGTCGGGCGCTTTCTGCATCGGCGCCGGCACGGGCTTTGCAGAGCTTTGCGCGGCCTCGGCCCTTTCCGGCTTTTTGCGCGGTGCGGGCGCGGGCGCAATTTCGGAGGGGGGCGGGGCGGCGGGGGCGCCCTTGAGCTTCGCCTCGAGCTTTTCTATGCGCTCAACCAAAACGGAGGGTGATTGCACGGCTTCCTCCTCGGGGGAAGCAATGCGCACAAGGGCGCACTCGAGTTGCACGCGGGGCAGCGACATGTAGCGCATGTTGCCCATCGCGTCCATGAGAATATCGACCGCGCGCAGCAGCGTTTCGGCAGAAACTTCCGCGCTCTGCGCCGCATAGCGGCGCATGGCGTCCTCGGTGCACTCGAGGATGTCCGCACAATCGCCGCCGCAAAGCTTTGCAAGCAGCAGCGCGCGCAGGTGCGCGGTGAGGTCGCGCGCGAAGCTCGAGAGATCGCGCCCCTCTAAGATCACCGCGTCGAGCGCGCGCAGCGCCGCCGCGCGGTCTCCCGCGAGAAGCGTGCCGGCGACGCGGAAAAGAAATTCGCCCTCCATGCTGCCAAGCACGCTGTAAACGCCCTCGACCGTGACGTTCGAGCCGCAAAAGGCGAGGCATTGGTCGGCGAGCGAGAGCGCGTCGCGCATGCCGCCCTCGGCTGCGCGCGCGATGGCGACGAGGCCCTCGCGGTCGATCGCGGCGCCTGCGTCCCGCACGGCCGCGTCCACGCAGCGCACGATGTCGCCTACGCCGATGCGGTGGAAATCAAAGCGCTGGCAGCGCGAGAGGATCGTCGCGGGGATGCTCTGCGGTTCCGTCGTCGCGAGGATGAACACCACATGCGCGGGCGGCTCCTCGAGGGTTTTCAAAAGCGCGTTGTTCGCGCTGTCGGAAAGCATGTGCGCCTCGTCGATGATATAGACCTTGCGGGTGAGCTCAAGGGGGAGGAAACGGGTCTTATCTAGAAGCGCGCGCATCTCCTCCACGCGGCTGTTGGAAGCGGCGTCCATCTCGATGATGTCGGCCGTTTCGCCCGCGGTGGTGAGGCACGCGGCGCATCTTCCGCAGGGTTCGCCCTGCTCGAGAGCAAGGCAGTTCAAAGCGCGCGCAAGGATCTTCGCGGTGCTCGTTTTGCCCGTTCCGCGCGTGCCCGAAAACAGGTAAGCATGCGCCGTGCGGCCCGATGCGAGCTGGTTTTTCAAAATGGTCGTCACATGCTCCTGCCCGAGTACCTCGTCAAAGCGGCGCGGACGGTATTTTCGATAAAGCGCCTGATAGCCCATAACTCCTCCGATATGTATATTCCTTTTGATTTTAGCATTTTGCGCCTCTCATTGCCAGAGTAAAAAAAATGCTGTATAATACCATGCGTATCATTTTTGCATGCTGCGCAAAGGAAGTTGGTGTCGATGGAAAATAAAAAAGTCGTATTCAGCGGAATTCAGCCTTCGGGTTCGCCCACGCTCGGCAACTATGTGGGGGCGCTGCGCAACTGGAAGCTGCTGCAGGGGCCGGATCGGCTCTGCTATTACTGCGTGGTCAATCTCCACGCGCTCACCGTGCGGCAGGACCCCGACGGCCTGCGCCGCCGCACGGCGGAGACCATCGCGCTCATCCTCGCCTGCGGCATCGACCCCGCGGATTCGGTTGTGTTTGCGCAAAGCCATGTTCCCGCGCATTGCGAGTTGAGCTGGCTGCTTTCATGCTCCACCTACATGGGCGAGCTCAACCGCATGACGCAATTCAAGGATAAATCCAGCAAGCATGCCGATAACATCAACGCCGGGCTCTACACCTACCCCGTGTTGATGGCATCCGATATTTTGCTCTACGATACCGATATCGTACCCGTCGGCGAGGACCAGCGCCAGCACATCGAGCTTGCGCGGGATGTGGCCATCCGCTTTAATAACGTGTATGGTCCCGTGTTCACCGTACCTGCGGGGCATATGCCCAAGGTCGGTGCGCGCGTGATGAGCCTGCAGGACCCCACGCAGAAGATGTCAAAGTCCGACGCGAACCCCAACGGCTATATCGCGATCATGGACGACCCTGCGGTGATCGTCAAAAAGTTCAAGCGCGCCGTCACCGATTGCGACGGTCTTATCAAATACGACCCGGTCGGAAAACCCGGCGTTTCGAACCTGCTCGAGCTTTACACCTCCTTTACAGGGCAGACTCTGCCCGAGGCGGAGGCGCATTTCGCGGGGCTTGGCTACGGCGCGCTCAAAACCGAGGTGGCGGAGGCCGTCATCGCGGAACTTGCGCCCATACAGGAGCGCTTCCGCACCTATATGACCGATGAAGCATACCTTCGCGAAATCATGGAGCAGGGTGCGGCGCGCGCGGCTGCCGCCGCCGCCCAAACGCTGCGCAGGGCTTATCGGGCCGCCGGATTGGACGCTTAGGGCGGCAGGAATTTGCAATTAAAGGAAAAGGGGAACGTTGAGGGCTCTGCCCTCAAGCCTCCGCTTGGGGCCATAAGCTCTAAGGACGCAATGCGACACAAACGGCCTTCGTTTCGAGTGCGGGGGCCGTTGAAATTTATAGAACGGCGGAGGTGCGCGCATGCGCGGATTGGGTACGATCGTGAACGTGGCGGCGATGGTCGCCGGCGGGCTGCTGGGGCTTGTTGTGAAAAACGGGCTCAAGCAGCGCGTGCAGGATGCTTTGATGAAAGCGCTCGGCGTGAGCACCATTTTCCTCGGCATCGCGGGCGCGCTGCCCGGCCTGATCGAAGTATCCCCCGAAGGGGGCCTTGCGGCCAAGGGCGCGGCGGTGCTGATCGCCTCGCTCGTGGGCGGCTCGCTCATCGGCGAGTGGATCAACATCGAAGCGGGTCTCACGCGCTTTGGCGGGTGGCTGCGGCACAAAGCCAAAAGCGAGGGGGACGCGGGTTTCCTCGAGGGCTTCATCAACGCCTCCCTCGTCGCCTGCGTGGGCGCGATGGCTATCGTCGGCGCTATCGAGGATGGCATGGCCGGCAATGCTTCGCTTCTCTACGCCAAGGCCACGCTCGATGCGGTGATCATCATGATCTTCGCCTCGGCTTATGGTAAGGGCGCAATCTTTTCGGCGATCCCCGTCGGGATTTTGCAGGGTTCGATCACGGTGCTCGCGGGTGCGCTTGCGCCGCTTCTTGGGGCAAGCGTGATCGCCAACGTCTCTTTCGTCGGCTCGGCGCTGATCTTCTGCGTGGGCATGAACCTCGTTTTCGGCAATCGCTTCAAGGTGGCCAACATGCTGCCGGCGCTCATCATCGCCGGCGCGCTCGCGGGCGTTGCGGGCTAGGGAACCACGCAAAAAAATGCAGCCCAATGAAATACGGCTTCCGCTTTGAAAGCGGAAGCCGCAGCTTTATCAAATCCCTGAGGGATTGCCAAGGGGCCGCAGCCCCTTGGCTTCTATTTTAGCTTTAGTGACATGTTTTTTGATAGCATCAGCCCGCCTTTTTAAGGATGAACCACGCATGCATGTAAGGGAGGCCCGTTTCCGCATCCGTGCCGTAGGGGTCGGCGTAGAGTTCATAGGTCTTGCCGTCGCCCACCTCGATCGTCGCCTTGCCGCTGATGTAACAGAACATGATGTCGCCCTTGGTCGTTTGGATGCGCGCGATGATATAGGGCGAGCGCTGGCGCACTTCCGTGATGGTTCCCACCACCTTGTAGGCCTGATTGTGGTGGGGCGAGGTTTGAAGGGCTTCGTAATTGAGCGCGTAAGCGCCGCGGCTGTAGGTGTCGAGGTCCGGCTGGTGCTCGAGCAGCAGCGTCGTGGTTTTCGCGGCTTCGCCCTTGGTGGCGGTGATCGCCACTTCATAGAGCTTCGCGTCCGGCGTTTTGACCGTGAAGCTGAACGTGCCGGCCGCCGCATCCTGCGTGATGGCGCCTTCGAGCTCGACGCCGCTCACGGAGATAGTCGCGCCCGGCTCCATCGTGCCGCTCACGGGCATCGTCGCGCCCGTACCGTAGCGCACGACGCTGTCGTTCACGCCGATTATCACATTGCCCGTGGCAGGCGTGGTGGGATCGGTCGGCTCGCCGTAGGTGATGTTGTAGGTTTGCACAGCGCTCATGCAGCCGTTTTTCTGCGCGCGGACTTCGAGCGCATAGGTGCCCGCGCCCGGCAGCGTATAGGTCGTGGAGAAGTTGCCCGCTTCATCGACGGAAAGCTGGTTCTCGCCGACGAAAATGGAGGCGGTGCTGTCGTCCACCGTGCCGGCGATGGGCACCGAAAGGGATTCGACCGTGAGATCGGGAACGGTCGGCTGCGTCACCGTGAGGCCGATCGCAGGCACGCCGATGGTGATCGGCTCTTCAAACTCTACGGGCGTTTCCCGGCCTTTCGCATCGATGATGACCAGATCCGGCTTGATGCTCAGCGTCGCCGTGTCGAGCGGCTCGTCCGGAATCCAGATCTTTTCGGGGATGCTCAGCCGCACCGAGTTCGATTGGATGTCTTTCTCCTGCACGCTTGCGCCCGCCGTGAAGCGGAACGAGCAGTTTCTCTTTGTGTAGATGGTGATCAGGTAGCCCGGATCGCCCGCGTTGGTGGTGGTCGCCTCCACCTTGGGCGCACGCAAAATGGGATCGCCCTTAAACGTGCAGCTGACGAACTTCGAGAAGCTGCCGCCGTGGCGCGCCTGAACGAGGATGAAGCCGAACAGCGCGATGAGCAGTATCAGCCCGCCCGCCGCGGCCGCAAACAGCACGCCGGGACGCCCGCCCGCCTTGCGGGAGCGGGGGCGGCTGTAGCTTGCCTGATAATCTTCGTAATCATCCGAAGCTTTGCGGGGTTTCGTGCGCTCGCCGGCGCGCGGGGCTTGCGCATCCTCAGGGGGGGCCTGCGTGCCGCGGTAGGGGTCATAACCGCGCGCGGGCGCGGCGGTCTTGCGCGGAACCTCCCGCGGGGGCGGCGTATGCGCGCGCACTTCGTCAGGGTAAGGCTCGGCCGGCGCCGCGGGCGCGGGCGTCTGGCGCGCTGCGTCGGCGGGGCGGGGGTTGAACCTCGCAAAATAGTTTTCGGGAATATCTTCCTCGGTTACGGTGTTCGCGTCAAAGTTGGGCTTGGGCCATTGCGGCGCTTTTACAAAGCCCCACGCGGGCGGTGTTTCGCCCGTGGACGCGGCATAAGATCGATAACCCCGCTCCTCCGGCGCGGTGGTATCCGCGGCGGAGACGGGCGTCAACGGAGCGGCGCATTGCTCGCAATACTCGAGATAATCTTCATTGAGCGCCCCGCATTGTTTGCATCTCATCAAAAATATCCTCCTGAATGGGATTCATATCCATGTAATTATAACAAATAAGAAAAAACCTGCATAGGCTTTTCGGGCCGTATTTTGAAAACAATGTATGAAATGGTGCCGCGCGGCGCGCAAAAGCCTGTGCTAGGCCGTTGGGCTGTGTTATAATGGACGCACTTTCATGAGGTGCTGAGTTATGAAAAAGATCCGAAACCGGGTGTGGATATTTATTTTGTGCGCGCTGTTCGCGCTTTTGCCGGGCTGCGGCAAAGGCGGCGCGCAGGGTCCCGCCCAAACCGGGCAGGACCTCGCGGGCTTTGTGCGCACGGGCGGCGTCACGGGCGGCAGCGCGCTCGAGAATGCGAACCTCGCCGCGCTTGTCATGCGCGATGCGGGCGGGGATACCGTGCTCACGCTCAATTTCGCCTCCGAGAGCATCCTCTCGGGCAGCGGCGCGCAAACCGAGGCCGCGCATGCGCCCTCCTATAAGGTTTATACGCTCGGCAGGCCCTACCGGCTCGTCATCGAGTTCAGTTCGCTTTCTTATTGGGACTATGTGCGCGCTTTCGAGGCGGATTCATCCGCCCTCATAGGCGGCGTATTCAACCATTCGCCCGCGCAGGGCGGGGTTTTCCGGCTTTACATGCAATTGAACCGCGAGGCTGCCTATCGGGCCGAGGAAGAGGGCGGCACGCTCACGGTCACGCTGCGCCCGATCGAAGAGGTTGAGCGCACACCGGGCCAAACATCCGATGCCGTCGATGTTTTTGCCGAAGAGCATGCGCCCGAGGGCTCGTCGTTCTACGTGCTCGCCAACGCTTACCGCGATTATTGCGCGGGCAGCCTTTCCTGCCCGGAGATGTCGCCGGTGCTGAGCCGAAACGGCGTGAACGTACTGCTCATTTCGGATGCGATGCGCGTGCGCGAGAAGGCGGAGGCCCTGCTTCAAAAAATATTGCGGCGCGAATCGAACGCGGTCGAAGCCAACTGGCAGGTCGTGCTCCTTGAAGACGGGCAGCTTCCCAACTACACGCAGGAGATGGACTATCTCGCGGCTTATGATGTGACCCCCGCCCGCAGGGACGGCGCGCCCGTCAAGCTCGACGTCGTGATTCCCGACGGGCTCTTCCTCGCGATGACGCCGGGGCGGGAGGGGCTTCTTTACAGCCGCCGCATAATCGAATATGAAGCCGGCGGCGGCGTCACCGAATACGAACGGCTCTATATCGCCGATCCTTCGGGCGCGAGCAGGCAGCTTTTGAATTTTTCCTTCGAGCGGGTTGAGTCCGCCCTCTATTCGCCGGATGGACGCAAGCTCGCCGTGCTCGAGCGCAGCGGGGAGAGCGCGCACCTCTATGTGTTCGATGTGGACTCGCGCGACCTCATCACCGATCTTTCGGGCATGGGCTTTGGGGATACCGTGAGCGCCTATTGCTGGGATGGCACGGGCGGGCGCATTTTCTCAATCGGCGGCTCAAACGAGATCGTCGTCAACCAATACGACTTCAACGTGCCCAGCGAAAGCCGCCGCTACAGCGTGGTCGATAAAAAGGGCGTGGATGAAACGAGCCTCGCCTTCTGGGACGGAGAAGTCTATTTCTCTGAAACCTCAATGGAAAACGGGGCCGAGATGTTCCGCGTCAAGCCCGAAGGGGGCCTCCGGCGGCTGTACCTTGCGGCGGACGCGTTTGCCTTCTCGCAGGATAACCGCTACCTTGCCTACACCAACAACAGCGAGAACGAGCAGGGCGCCGCGGAGAATGTTTTTGCGCTCATCGATCTGCAAACGGGCGAAGCCGCGCGCATCCAAACGGATTTTCGCGTGTATGCATTCAAATGGTCGGCGGATGCGAAAACGCTGTTTTATTTTGAAAATATGCTCTCGGGCGACACGGGCGAGGACGGGGCGGACGAACCTGCGGTCTCCGGCAAGGACCCCTATCCTTACAGGCTCTGGATGTATGATCGGCTCAGCGGCAGCAGCACGGCCGTTGCGGACTTGACGACGACCAACATCGGCATCGCAGCTTCCGGCGGGCTCGTTTACGTTTGTTATGTGGATACGGAGACCCATGGCGAGGTCGTGCGCGCGACCTATGCGCTCGAAATTAGCGGCTAGATGAACCCTCTGGACAGAATGTATTTCATGGTGTAAAATTCCATATATAGATACGCAGAGTAGGGTGCTGTGCGTTTTCCCGGTCAACGGGGAGCAGTGCCGTCGGGACGGGGAGTTGTCCGGCGGACGAATAACCGAACGGTTTGCGGTTCGGCGCCCGAATCCCGCTGCTGCATAAAGGATGCATGCCTCCTCTATGTGGTAATCCGGCCGCGTAAAGGAGGTTTTTTGTTATGAAAAAAAGGCTTGTCAAACTCCTCTTCGCCATATTGTGCATGGCGCTTGCGAGCGCGCTCTATGCGTATTTCTCGTCCAAATGGGCGGGGGATGCCCCCGATTATTTGATGATGGCGGGCATCTTTGCGCCCTGGCTCATCCTCACGGCGCTTTTGCTTCGCCCCGAGGGCGAAACGCGCGCCTGGTCGCGGGAGAAAACCCGGCGTCTCGTCATCTGCGCGATGCTCACGGCGCTCGGTGTGGTGCTCGGCGGGCTTCTAAACATTCCCGCCATGCCGCTTGGCGTCTATTCGCTCAAAATCGGCTTCGGCGCGCTGCCGGTCATTCTCGCGGGCGTGCTCTTCGGGCCGGGCTATGGCGCGATGGTCGGGGGAATCACGGATTTTCTCCAGGCGCTGCTCTTTCCCAAGGGGGCGTATGTGCCGTTTTTTACGATCGTCGGCACGTTCTTCGGGCTGATCCCCGGGCTTTTCTTTGCAAACGGGCAGGAGCCTAAGTTCGGGCGCATTCTCCTTGCGGTGGCGACGGGGCAGCTCGTTGCGAGCGTCGTGCTTAACACGCTTTTGCTCATCTGGCTCTATTCAATGCCGTGGGAAACGTTCATCCCCCGCATCATCAACCAGGCGGTGATGATTCCGGTCTACAGTCTGCTCGTCTATTCGAGCATGCGCCTGATCAAGCAATCGGGCTTTGCGCCGCGGGGGTTATAGAACGCAGGGTAAATGCGCATACTTGTCCTTGTAAGAATCAGCAGGAGGCAGGTTATGGCATTTTTGAAGCAGAACGAGGCCGCGCTCGAGCAGCGCGAGAACGTCGCCGAGGCCCTCGCGCGCTGGAAAGCGGCGATGGCATTCTACGAAAACGTCAGCGATCCGGACTTGATGGAGTTCGCGATCTACGACATGGAAGCGTCGAGGAGAAAATATGTTTTTCTTCTCAAACGGAGCAAACAGAAATAAACTTTAATAAAAAGTGCGGTTAGAGAGGGCTTGAACATGGACTTCATCGGCATTTTGTCCGGCATCGCGGCGTTTGGCATCGGCATTTTGATTTTGTGGCTGATCTGCAAGCTATTGAAGCTTTCGCTCAAAATCATCTGGAAGCTCGTGATCAACGCGCTGCTCGGCGCGCTGATCCTCATCGTGTTCAACCTGATCGGCGGGCTCTTCGGGCTGGTGCTGCCCATCACATTCCTCTCCGCGGTTGTGGCGGGTGTGTTCGGCGTGCCGGGCGTCATCGTGATGGCGCTTTTATCCCTTCTGTAGGCGCCGGGCCGATTGTGAGCGCGCCGTCGGCAAGGCGCGCGGCAACGTCGCCCCAAACGAACACGATCGCGCCCGAAGCGCTTTCAAACGCGGAAAATGCGCCATCTTCTTCGACCGTTGAGGCCCAGCCCTCGGCGGTCTTTTCGATCGTGCAGGATTTTACGGCTTCAAAAGTGGGCTCCTTAAAGGGGTCCGAGCCGGCCGAAGGGTTGGGCGTATCGGGCGCATAGGCGCCAAGCCCGTAGGAGGCGCGCTCATCAAGCCGATATTCGCCGGTGAGAATGAGGCCGTCGTCATAATAGAACGTATAAGCATAGAGCCCATCTTCACGCTTTGCCATCGTGCCCTCACCGTGCGCCGCGCCCGCGACGGAATCCGCATAGCCGCTTTGATCATCGCCAAAAAGGCGGCACACGGTCGCGCCAAGGTCGGAGAGGGAGGCAAAGTGCGCGCTCAGCGCGAGGGAAAGGCGCAGCGCTTGGGCGCTGTTGCTCGCGGCGAGCGCCGCGAGAAGCGCGTCGATCCCGGCGCGGCTTTCCATGCGCCAAAGGCGGTAAAAAGCGGCGAGAGGGTTCACGGAAAACGGCGATGCGGCGGGAGAATTCTCCGGAGATTCCGCCGGCGGCGCCGCGGGCTCCGGCGTGGCCGTAGGCGTGGCAGCGGCCGCGGGCGCGGGCGAGGGCGGCGCGCCGCCTTGATCTATGGGTGCACAGCCGATGAGGTTTGCCAAAACATAAAAAAACAGCAAAGCGACGCAAAGCGCGCGCTTGCCGTTGATTAAAACGGTTTTCATTGCTCGCCGCCGTTTTGCCCGATCTCAGGCTCGGCGCCCTCGGCTTGCGCCGCCGCTTGCTGCGCGGCGTTCCCCTCGGCAGCAAGGTAGCGCACAATGCCGTTGAAAATGCCCACGGCGCAGCGCATTTGGTAGGCGTCGCTACCTAGGAGCGCATCGTCTGCGGCATTGGTGAGGCAGCCCATTTCAAGCGCCGCGACCGGCAGCTCGGACCAATTGAAGCCCGTTTGGTTCTCAAGGCTCACAAGGGGCGCTGCGGGCGCATCGGTCGCCTCGCCAAAGGCCGCGCCGATGCTTTCGCCAAGGCGAAGACTTTGTTCATAGATCGAGGGGGTCATCGTGCGGGCGGGGACGAGTACGCTCGCGCCGCTCACCGCGGCATCCTGGTAGGCATTGCAGTGGATGCGCAGCCAAAACGCCGCGCCGCTTTGGTTCATCATCTGCGCGCGTTCGATGTTGGAAAGCGACGCCTCCGCGCCGGTGCGGGTCATCACGACCGTTGCGCCGCATTCTTCGAGCAGCGCGCGCACTTTCTGCGCTACGAGCAAATTGATCCTGTGCTCGGGCACGCGGGTACGCACGCCCGAACAGCCTACGCTCTGGCGGATCTTCGTGAGCAGGGAGCCGGGAGAGATGGCTTCCAGGCCATAGTCCGCCTCACTCTGGTGGCCGGGGTCAAGGCCGATGATGCACCCCGCGAGGATCTGCGCGGCCTCGGCAAGCTCTTCTTCATTCAAAAGGGGTTCGTCGGCAACGGCTTCGGGCGTCGCCTCGGGCGTCGCCTCAGGCGTCGCTTTGGGTGTCGCTTCGGACGTCGCTTCGGGCGACGGGATAGGTGTGGAGAGATCCGCGTTGCCGTCCCGCTCGAGCAGCACGCGCAAACCCTCGGGGAGAAAGCGGAAGAAACGGGCAAGGTGATCCCAATAGTAAACGCCCGCGCGGCCGGTATTGTCGATTTCGCCGGAATCCTCGCCGCTGCCGTCCGCGTTATTATCGGCAAAAGCCACAGACCCCACGCTTAAAACGAGCGCGAGGAAAAGGGCGAGCAGCGTGCGAAGCGTGCGTTTCATAGGCAAAACATTGGACTCCTGTCAATAAATACTCGGAATACGCTTTTATTCTAATGGGGAACCTGCGCTATTGCAATGTCGACGGCATAAACAAATTGTTAACATTTCTTCATAATTTCGTAAAATGCAGCGCGCCGTCCAAAACGGAGAGCAGAACCTCGTCGCCAAAGCGGATGCGCCCGGCGAGCAATTCCTCGCTCATGCTGTCCTCCACGCGGTGCTGGATGAGCCGGCGAAGCGGCCGTGCGCCAAAGAGCGGATCAAATCCGTCGCGCGAGAGGAGTTCCTCGACTTCGGGCGTCACCGTGAGCGTGATGCCTCGCATGGCGATGCGCGCTTTGACGCGTTCAAGCATCAGCCGCGCGATGGCGAGGGTCTGCGCCTGGCTCAATTGCTTGAAGAGGATGATCTCATCCACGCGGTTGAGGAATTCGGGGCTGAAGGTTTTTTTAAGGTCGCTGAGCATTTCCTCGCGCGCGTGCTCCGCGTGGGCGGAAGCCGCGCCAAAACCCACCACCGCGCCCCGGCCGGGCCGCTGCGCGCCCACGTTGGAGGTCATGATGATAATCGTGTTGCGAAAATCCACCGTGCGCCCGCGCGAATCGGTGAGACGGCCGTCTTCAAGCACCTGGAGCAGCATGTTATAAACATCGGCGTGGGCTTTCTCAATTTCGTCGAGCAAAATCACGCTGTAGGGCTTGCGGCGCACGCGTTCTGTGAGCTGACCGCCCTCGTCATACCCCACATACCCCGGCGGCGAGCCGATGAGCTTGCTCACGCTGTGCGCTTCCATATATTCGCTCATATCAAGGCGCAGCATCGCTTCTTCGTCAGAGAAAACCGCCTGCGCGAGGGCCTTGCTCAATTCCGTTTTGCCAACGCCCGTCGGGCCGAGGAAAATGAACGAGCCGATGGGCCTTCCCGGGTCCTGCAAACCGGCGCGCGCGCGGCGGATGGCGCGGCTCACAGCCAGCACCGCCTCGTTTTGCCCGATGACGCGCTCGTGCAGCTTCTCCTCAAGCTTCAAGAGGCGTTCGCTCTCGCTTTCGCTTAAACGGCTCACGGGGATGCCCGTCCAGGCGTTGACGACCTCAGCGATGTCGTCGGCGGTGACGATGGACTCGCGGTCGTCCCGCTCGCGCTCCCAATCGGCGCGCACGCGCTCGATCTTCGCGCGAAGCTTTTGCTCCTCATCCCGAATGGCGGCGGCGCGCTCGTAGTTCTGGTTGTTGACGGCTTCTTCCTTTTCGTTGAGGAGGGCGTCGAGCCGCGCGCGAAGCTCGGTCACATCCGGCGGCGTGTTGTAGGCTCGAAGGCGCACGCGGCTTGCGGCTTCGTCCATGAGATCGATGGCCTTGTCCGGTAAAAAACGGTCTGAAATATACCGGCTGCCAAGGTCCACGCTCGCGCGGATGGCTTCATCGGTGATGCGCGCCTTATGGTGCGCCTCATATCTGTCGCGCAGGCCAAAGAGGATGGCCTCCGCTTCTTTTTTGCTCGGCTCGCCGATGTTCACGGGCTGGAAACGGCGCTCGAGCCCCGCGTCCCGCTCAATGTGGCGGCGGTATTCATCGGGCGTCGTCGCGCCCACCACCTGGATATCCCCGCGCGCGAGCGCGGGTTTTAGGATGTTGGCCGCGTCGATGCTGCCTTCAGACGCGCCCGCGCCGATGATGGTATGCAGCTCGTCGATGAAAAGGATCGTGCGCCCCTCCTCGCGAAGTTCGGCGATGGCGCCGGTGATGCGCTCTTCAAACTCGCCGCGGTATTTCGCGCCCGCGAGCATCGCGCCAAGGTCGAGGCTCACGATGCGCTTTTCGCGCAAAAGCTCCGGGATCTTTCCCGAGGCGATGCGCTGGGCGAGCCCCTCGATCACCGCGCTTTTGCCAACGCCCGGGTCGCCAAGCAGCACGGGGTTGTTTTTCGTGCGGCGGGTGAGGATCTGCAAAATGCGCTGGATCTCCGTTTCGCGGCCGATCACGGGGTCGAGCTCGCCCTCGCGGGCGCGCGCGGTCAGATCTATGCCGTAGCGGTCGAGTATGGGCGTGGCCGAAGCGTCGCCCGCGGGCCGGGCGCTTGCGCGCGCGGCCTCCTCGCCGGTGAGCAAAGCGCGCAGCAGCGCGAGATCCGCGCCGAGGTCTTCTAAAATGCGAACGGCGACCGAATCCCGTTCGCGCATGATCGCAAGCAAAATGTGCTCCGTGCCGATGTAGCTCGTTTTGAGAGATTTGGCCTCATAGAGGCTCAGCTCCAATATTTTTTTCGTGCGCGGCGTGTAGCCGAAGCTATCGGTGAAATGATAGTCCCCGCGGCCGACCAATTCGTCCGCGCGCTCCTGCGCGGCGCGGTCGCCAACGTTGAGGGAGGCGAGCGCTTTTGCCGCCGCGCCTTCCTCCTCGCGGATGAGGCCGAGCAAAAGGTGCTCGCTGCCCACATAGTTGTGCCCCATGTCGCGGGCGGCCTCCTGCGCGAGGGCAAGCGCCCTTTGCGCGCCCTGCGTGCATCGCTCCGAAAAACCCATGATTCTCTCCTTTTTTTCGATCCGGTGCTCAACATCCATTTTACCCCAAACCGGGCAAGGTGGCAATGCGCGCGCATAAAATGCGTGAAAATGTCGTGAAGGCATGGTATCATATCATAGGTTCGTCCGGTCTCCGGGAAGCATACTATGCTAGGGGGGAACCCGACTACCACCTTGGGGGATCACAGGATGATTTATTTAGATAACAGCGCCACCACGCGCACGTTCGACGCCGCGGCGGATGCGGCGCGCAACTATATGCTCCAAAATTTTTTCAACCCTTCCTCGGCCTATGCTCCGGCGGTCGAAACGGAGCGCGCGGTCGAAGCCGCGCGCGCGCGGCTTGCGGGCGCGATGGGCGCGCAGGCGCAGGAGATCGTTTTCACCTCCGGCGGCACGGAAGGCAACAACATGGCCGTTTCCGGCACGCTTCGCGCGCGGCGCGGCACGGGCAGGCTCATCGTGGGCGCCGTGGAGCACGCCTCGGCGTACGAGGTCGTCAAAGCCTATGCAAAACAGGGCTACGAGGTCGTCGAGGCGCCCGTTCGCGCCGACGGCACGGCGGATCTTGAAGCGCTTGCGGCTCTTATCACGCCCGACACGCTGTTTGTGAGCGTTATGCATGTCAACAACGAGGTGGGCGCGATCAACGACCTTGCGGCCATCAACCGCATCGTCAAAGCGGCGGCGCCCGAGGCGGTTTTTCATGCCGATGGGGTGCAGGGCTTTTTGAAAACGCCGTTTCTTGCAAAAAACTGTGATCTTTATACGCTCAGCGGCCATAAATTCCATGCGCCAAAGGGCGTGGGCGCGCTGTATGTAAAAAAGGAGCTGCGCTTTGCGGGCGGTCAGGCCGGCGGCGGGCAGGAGCGGGACCGCCGCTCGGGCACGCTCAACACGCCGGGCATCTTGGGCATGGACGCGGCGGTCGCCGCATATCTCGCGCACCTTGAAGAATACCGAGCGCGCATCATGGAAATGAAGCTTCGCCTTGCAAATAACCTGCTCGCGATTAAAGATGCGGCCGTTAACGGGCCGCGGCCGGAGGAGGGCGCGCCGCACATACTCAACCTGTCGTTTCCGGGCGTGCGGGGCGAGGTGCTGCTGCACGCGCTCGAGGCGCGCGAGATCTATGTTTCAACAGGCTCCGCCTGTTCCGCGCACAAAAAGGGAAAAAACCGCATCCTCAGCGCGATGGGCGTTGACGGCGCGCGGCAGGAGGGGGCCATCCGCTTCAGCCTCTGCCCCTTCAACACGCAGGAGGAAATGGACATCGCCTCGGCGGCGGTCGCCGAGCAGGTGGCGTTTTTACGCCGCTATAAAAGAAGATAATGATAATCAGGGAGTGATCTATTTGGAACAGATTCTGCTCGTGCGCTACGGCGAAATTCATCTCAAGGGCCTCAACCGCCCGTTTTTTGAACGCAGGCTGATCGAGAACATCAAGCGTGCGCTCGACGGGCTCAATGCTTCGGTGCGCTTTGATCAGGGGCGCATCTTCGTGTCCGGCGTCGCGCCGGGGCACATTGAGGAGGCGGGCATTTGCCTTTCGCGCGTGTTCGGCGTGCATTCGATAAGCCCTGCGCGCGCGGCCGAAAAGAGCTGGGAAGCTATCGTCGAGGCGGCGGCCGATGCGATGCGCGAGGAGCAATTGGCCGGCAAACGCACGTTTAAGTGCTTTTGCCGCCGGGCGGACAAGCTCTTCCCCATGAATTCGGAGCAGATCAACCGCGAGCTCGGCCATGAAATGCTCGAGCGCTTCCCCGAGCTGCGCGTCGATGTGCACGCGCCCGAAACCAAACTTTGCGTCGAAGTGCGCGACAAAGCCTTCGTATATGCGCGCGAGATCATGGGCGCGGCCGGCATGCCCACGGGCACCGCGGGACGCGCGATGCTGCTCATTTCCGGCGGGATCGACAGTCCCGTCGCCGGCTACCAGATGGCGCGCCGGGGGCTTGAGCTTTCGGCCGTGCATTTTTACAGCTATCCCTACACGAGCGAGCGCGCGCGCGACAAAGTCGTCCGGCTCGCGGAGCTTTTGGCGCGCTATGCCGGGCGAATGCGCCTGCACCTCGTGCCGTTCACCGAAATTCAGCTTGCCATCTACGAAAAATGCCCGCCCAAGGAAACGACGCTCATCATGCGGCGGCTGATGATGAAAATCGCGGAAGCGCTCGCAAAAAAAGACGGCGCGCTCGCGCTCATCACCGGCGAGGCGCTCGGGCAAGTCGCAAGCCAAACCCTCGAGAGCCTTTGCGTGACCGACGACGCGGTCGACATGCCGGTGTTCCGCCCGCTCATCGGCCTTGATAAGGAAGATATCGTGCGGATTGCCAAGCGCATCGATACGTTTGAAACCTCGATTTTGCCCTATGAGGATTGCTGTACGGTGTTCGTCCCGGCGCACCCTGTCACGCGACCCAAGGTCGCGGAGATCCGCACGAGCGAGGCGGCGGTCGATTTTGCGGGGATGATCGAAAAAGCCCTCGCCGAAACCGAGCTCATCGAGATCAATTAACCCTTTATTCACGGGATTTTTTTGTGCGCGCGTGCTATCATCAACGGTAGGATCGGGAAAGGAGGCCAGGCATGCGAAAGCTCATGGCGGCGGCGCTTGCGGCGCTGCTGCTCCTGACAGGCTGCGCTTCGGGCGCGAATGGCGGGGCGACGCTTGCGCCCGCGGGCTCTCCAACGCCCGAGGCAACCCGCGCCCCCGGCGCCACGGCGGAGGCGCTTGGCTTTTTGCGCCTTCCCCTCGTGCGGCGCGAGGAAACCTACGGCGGCAACGCGCTCATTTACCCCGCGGTTGAAACCGAGGGGTACGATGCGCTCAACGCCGCCGTTTACCGCAAGCTCCTCGCGGGCCTCGCGCAGATGAGCGCGCCCGTCTATACTTACTTCAACGTCAAATGCAACGAGGGCGGCGTGCTCTCTTTGCTCTTTAGCTATTACGATTTGCAAACGAGTGAACTCTACCTTAAACTTCCCGTTACACTCGATGCTGCAACGGGCGGCGAGATCGCGCTTGAAAATTGCTTTGACCCCGAAAACGAAGCCTGGCGCTCCGTCGTGCCCGATGTCATACGCAGGCAGGCCGAGAGCATCGGTATGCTTCTGCTTTCCAATGTTTTGCCTATGGAGAACGGGCAGCTCTTTTATTTGACGAGCCACTCGGTCGTCATCCTCTACCGCCCGTATGAGATCACCACCTACCTTGGCGGCTGGCCGGAGTTTTCGGTAAGCTACGAAACGCTGTTGCCGCATTTTGATGAACACGCCGCCGTCATGCGCCTTATGAAGGCAAGCGCGGAGGCGGCGCAGAAGGAGGCTTTGGGATGAGGTGCGCGTGCAGGGTCTGCGGGGCATACATGGTGCAGGTGGAAGAGGGGCTGCAAAGCGGGTGCAAATGCCCCGAGTGCCTTTCTGTTTGCAGGGATTGCATGGGCAGCGACCAACCGCCCATGAGCGTTGAGGAATTGCGAACGCGCGCGGAGCTTTTGCGGCGCGCGGAGGAGAACGAATGGGAATGAAGCCGAAAAAAGCAAAACAGGGCCAATCGCCGATGGACGCGGCGCTCGCTTACCTCACCGCCAAACCGCGCACCGTGCGCGAGGTGGAGGAAAAACTCGATGCGCTCGACTTCGGCGAGGGGGATGTGATCCAAACGATGGCGCGCCTTGTTGAACTCGGCCTCATCGACGACGAGCGCTTCGTCGCCGATTTTGTTTCAACCCGCCTTGCGACGAAGCCCTTGAGCCGCCGCAAACTGCGCGAGCAGCTCTATGCGCGCAAACTTCCCGGCGTGCTCATCGACGAAGCCATGGCCGTTGTGGACGATGCGGCGGAGGAAATGAACGCCCGCCGGGTTGCCGAAAAATACGCGCGCCAATTCGCCGGCTTAGAGGGGGAAGAGCAAAAGCGCCGCGTCATCAAAAGGCTCATGGGGCGCGGCTTTGCCTATGAGGCGATGAGCGCCGCGCTCGAGGCGGTCTTTGGGGATGCGCAGGGCCTTGCCGATGTGGAAGAGGGCGAAGAGGATGACGAAGATTGATCCCGATGAAGTGCAAAAACGCCTGACGACACAGGCCCTTGGCCGTGCCGTCGTTTTTTATGAGCAAACGGGTTCCACCAACACCGAGGCAAAGCGCCTTGGCCATCAGGGCGCGCCCCATGGCGCGCTCGTGCTTTGCGCGCGGCAAACGGCGGGGCGGGGCAGGCGGGGCAGGAGCTGGCTGTCGCAGGAGGGCGCGCTGTGCATTTCCCTCCTGCTGCGGCCCGCTTTCCCGATGGCCCTTGCGCCGCGCTATGTGCTCGCGCTCGCCGTGGGCGTATGCCGCGCGCTGCAAGCGTTCGGCGTGCAGGCGGGCGTCAAATGGCCCAACGACGTGCTCGTTTCGGGCAAAAAGCTTTCGGGCATTTTATGCGAAGCGGATGTTTCGGGCTTCGTCGCCGCGGGGATCGGCGTCAACGTCAACCAGCGGGCGTTCCCGGAAGAACTCGCGGATACGGCCACTTCCCTTGCCTGCGAACTGGGTGAAGAGTGCGACATCAACGCGGTCGCGGCGATGATTCTCAACGAATGTGAGCCGCTCCTCGAGGCCTGCGCGAGCGAAGCGGGTTACGCCGCGCTCCTCGCCGGTTACGAAGCTCTTTCGCTCACGCTCGGCCGCAGCGTGCGCGTGCTTGCGCCCGATGGGGCGTTTTGCGGCCGCGCCGTGGGGCTCGATGCGCTCGGCATGCTCGAGGTGCTCGATGACGAGGGCAAAACCATCGCCGTCAGCGCGGGGGATGTATCGATCCGCGGCATATGAGCATGGATTTTCGCGCGGGGGCGTGCTAAAATATTGAATAAGATGAGCGCCCGAGAACTCACAAAAGACACTGTTGCAAACTGGCTTCCGCCTAGGCGGAGGGCCGCTTCGAAGCGCGACTACGGCAAGGCGCTGCTCATCGCGGGCAGCCCCGGCTTTTCGGGTGCGGCGGCAATGGCCGCGTGCGCGGCGCTTCGCGCGGGGGCGGGCACGCTCAAAGTCCTCGTGCCGGAAAGCATCGGGGATGCGCTCTACGCTTTGCCCGAGGCCATGTGCGTGCGCTGCCCGGGCGAAAATTGGGATGAGAACGCCGCGGCTTTTGCCGCGCCCTATCTTTTGGAGGCGACGGCGCTTGCCATCGGCCCCGGCCTTGGGCGCGGGGAGGGCAGGGAGGCGCTCGTGCGCGCGGTCCTCCGCGCGAACAAGCCCGCGCTCGTCGATGCGGACGGGCTTTTCGCGCTCGCGCACATGGGGGAGAGGGGGCGCTTGCTCCACGATAAGATCGTACTTACGCCGCACCTTGGGGAAATGGAACGGCTCACGGGGATTCCCGCCGCGCAGATCGCCGCCGAACAGGAAGAGGTCGCTTTGCGTTTTGCTGCCGCGTGGGGCTGCACGGTGCTTCTCAAAAGCCACGAAAGCGTCATTGCCGCGCCGGATGGGCGCGTGCTCCGCAACACGACGGGCAACCCGGGCCTTGCTAAGGGCGGCAGCGGAGATGTGCTCGCGGGTCTCGTGCTTGCGCTGCTTGCGCAGGGCCTGCCCGCATTCGAGGCGGCGTGCGCGGGAGCATACCTTCTCGGGACGAGCGCCGACGAAGCCCTTGCCCTGCTTGCCGAACGCATGCTTTTAGCCCGCGACGTGATCGGAATGATCGAAGCGACGCTCGCAACTTTTGCCGAATAAAACTGGGAGGTTTTTTATGCTGATATTGAAAAACGGATCGGTCCTCACGCCCGAGGGCAACTGGATTATGGCCGACATCATGCTCGACGGGGATAAGATCGCCGCCGTGGGCGCAAACCTTGCCGCTCCCGCGGCCCAAGTGCGGGATGTTTCGGGCTGCTATGTCATGCCCGGCATGGTGGATGCGCACTGCCACATCGGCATGTGGGAGGATCACATAGGCAGCGTGGGCGCGGACGGCAATGAGATCACCAATCCCGTCACGCCGGAGCTTCGCGCGATCGATGCGATCAATCCCTTCGACCGCAATTTTGAAGAGGCCTGCGCCGCGGGCGTGACCACCTGCGTCACCGGCCCCGGCAGCGCCAATGTCATCGGCGGGCAGTTCGCCGCGCTCAAGACCTTCGGCAATTCGGTTGAAACGATGACGCTGCGCTTTCCCATCGCCATGAAAGCGGCGTTTGGCGAGAACCCCAAGCGCTGCTACGGCTCGCAGAACAAAACCCCCGAAACGCGCATGGCCACGGCCGCGATTTTCCGCAAGGCCCTCATGGAGGCCCAGGAGTATGCAAAAAAGCTTGCGCGCGGCGAGCAGGACGCGGACAAGGCGCCCGAGCGCGACCTTGGCCGCGAAATGATGGTCAAAGTCATCCGCCGCGAGCTGCCGCTCAAGATTCATGCCCATCGCGCGGACGATATCCTCACGGTGCTTCGCCTGTGCCGCGAGTTCAACGTGCGCTATACCCTCGAGCATTGCACCGAGGGCTATATGATCCCCAAGTTCATCAAAGAGGCCTTGGGCGGGCAGTGCGAGGGCGTCATCATCGGGCCGCTGCTTTCCGATCGCAGCAAGATCGAGCTTAAAAACCTCACCTTTGAAGCGCCGCGCATCCTCTGGGAGAACGGCATCGAGTTCGCTATGATGACCGACTCGCCCGTCATTCCCCAGCAGTATCTGCCGATTTGCGCCGCGCTTTCCGTGCGCGAAGGCCTGCCCGAATCGGAAGCCCTGCGTTCTGTGACCATCAACGCGGCGAAGATCACCGGCATCGACGACCGCGTCGGCTCGCTTGAAGCGGGCAAGGACGCCGACGTCGCCGTGTTCAACGGCCACCCGCTCGATTTTCGCAGCCGCTGCATCCTCACGCTCGTCAACGGGCAGGTCGCCCACGAAAAGGCGTGACGCACGCGATCGAAAAACAGAAACTCCGCAAAGAAGCCAAGGCGCGCATAGCGTCCCTCGGTGCGGCGGAGCGGGAAGCGTTTTCCCGCTCCGCCTGCGCGCGGCTTGAAGCCCTGCCCGCATTTGAGCGAGCGCATACCCTCCTCGCCTACATGCCCATCCGGGGCGAGTGCTCGCCCGCGGCGCTTGTGGAGCGTGCGCGCGCCGCGGGAAAGCGCACGGCTTTCCCGCTGTGCCTCGCCGAGGGCGGCCTTGCGCTCTACATCGCCGAAACGGAGGCGGATTTTCGCCCGGGCAGCTACGGCATCCTCGAACCGGACCCCGCGCGCTGCGCGCGCATCGCGCCAAATGAAGTCGGCCTTGCGGTCGTTCCCGGCCTTGCTTTTGATGATGATTGCATGAGGCTTGGGCGCGGCGCGGGCTATTACGACAGGCTGCTTGCGGATTTTGCGGGCGTGAAGGTCGGGCTCGCCTATGATTGCCAGATCTTTTCGCGGGTGCCGGGCGACCAAAACGACGTTTCGATGGATTATGTTGTTACAAACAATGGAATTATTGTTAAGAATCCACATTAACGCTTGTGTGCGCCTTGCGCGCAATGATACAATAATACGATGAAAAGCTTCGGAAGCGTTCGCATCATCGCGGGCGAAAAGCGGGGCGCGCTCATCCGCACCCCCAAGGGCAATTTCACGCGGCCCACGCTCGAGCGCGTGCGCGAATCGCTCTTTGGCATTTTGCAGCATGAAGTTCCGGGGGCGGCGGTGCTTGATCTGTTTGCGGGTTCAGGCGCGCTGGGGCTTGAGGCCGTGTCGCGCGGCGCGGCATTCGCGTGGCTCAACGATGCTTCGCGCGAGGTCTGCGCCGTCATCGGGGCAAATGTCAAAAAGCTCGGCTTCGGGGAACAAACGGCGCTTTCGTGCCTTGGGTTCGAACTGGCGATCAAGCGCGCGGCCACGGCGGGGCACAGGTTCGGCCTCGTGTTTTTAGATCCGCCTTATGGCGGCGATCTGATCCCAAAGGCCATGGCGGCACTTCGCGCGGCGAACGCGCTCGATGTGGGGTTCATCGTTGCCGCCGAGCACCGCGCCGGGGAATCGCCCGACGCGCCCGAGGGTTTTGCCCTCGCGGACAGGCGCTTTTACGGCGAGGCCGCGGTCTCGTTTTACAGGGGGACTTCGTCATGAAAAAGTGCGCCGTTTTTCCCGGCAGCTTCGATCCGTTCACGCGCGGGCACCTCAATGTGCTTGTGCGCGCCGCGGCTCTCTTTGACGAAGTGCGCGTTTGCGTGCTGCACAACGCCTCGAAGCGCGCCCGTTTTACGCAAGCGGAGCGGGTGGAGATGATCCGCCTCGCCATCGAGGAAGCCGGCCTTACAAACGCGCGCGCCGAGAGCTTTGATGGCCTTACCGCCCGCTATGCGCAGGAGGCAGGGGCCGTCGCCATCGTGCGGGGGCTGCGCGGCGCGGCCGATTATGTTTATGAAGCGGAGCTTGAAGCTTACAACAGGCTGCTTGCCCCGGGGGTGGAGACCGTGTACTTCAGCTGTCCGCCGGAGCTTGCGCACATCAGTTCCGGCGCGGTGCGGGAGCTTCTGCATTATCATGCGGATATCGGCACGCTCGTGCCGGATCGGATATATAAATACATCTTCGAAAGGTTGAAAGACGATGAGCAATAACGCACAGAACATGCAGATATTCACGATCATCGGGCAGCTCGAGGACCTGATCGAAACCAGTCCCCGCCCCAAGATCGGCGGCGGCGCGAACAAGCGCCTCGTAAGCGCGGATGAGATGATGGATCTCATCGGCGATCTTAAGGTGACCATTCCAGAGGATATCCGCCGCGCGAACTCGGTGATTATCGATTCCCAGTCGATGATCGACAATGCCGAGGAGCACGCCAAGGACATCGTCGACAAGGCGCAGATCGATGCGGAGGCGCTTGTCGCCAAGGCCAACGCCACCGCGCAGAGCATCCAGGCCAAGGCGCAGATGGAATACGAACGGCTGATCTCCGAGGATGAAATCTACCAGGAAGCGCAGCGCCGCGCGAAGCTTCTCGCGATGAAGGCCGAAGCCAATGCCGGCATGGTTTTTGAAAACGCCAAGAAGTATGCGGACGATGTGCTGCGCGACCTTGAAAACTTCCTCGATGAATACCGCCAGCTCGTTGCCATCAACCGCAGGGATCTCGACGCGCGCGCCGACCGTGCCGAACCCGGCGCGCAGCCCACGCAGGTTGCGCAGCCCGCGCCTATATCCGAACGCGCGCCGCAGCACCGCAGCGTTGCGCGCGCCGCGGCGCCTGTGCCCGAAAACGAGTTCGACGATGAGTTCGATGAGCAAGAGGACGATGAGGACAACGGCTCCATCTTCGCAAGGCTCTTTGGCCGCAGAAAAAAGGCCGATGAAATGGATTTCGACGACGAAGAATAATTGACGATCCTGTTAATAAGCAGCGGCCTCCGTTTGACGTGCGCAGAAACGGAGGCCGTTTTGTTCTGTTTTAGGGGCGGGGGCTCCGGCCCTCCCACAGCCCGGCGCGCCTTCGCACGGCGCACAGCAGCAGCACGAGGCCCATGCTGAAAAGCGACACCGCGAAGAGGATGACCGCCGCAAGCGCATTGCCGAGCACCTCGTCGAGGCTGGCGCCCGCGGATACCGCACCCCCTGTGCACAGCGGGAAGAGGAGAAAGGCAATGAGGCCCGAAAGCGACGCCTGCGCGGTCTTGGCGAGCAGGTAGCGCCCGAGTTCGATGCGCATAAACAGCATCGACTGCACCGCAACGCATAACCCGCCAAACGTGAAAGCAAAAGCGGAAACCGTAACGAGGGCGCGCGGATGCATGCCCGCGCCGACGAGCTCGTTGGCGCCCGACGCAATTTCGATGAGGGCGGAGAGCCCAGCCTCCACGCCGTTTGCACCGCTCTTGCCGCCGAGGGCATCCACAATAAGGCGCGCTGGCCATGTGAGCACGCGCGTGATGCCGGCCGTGTCCATCACGGTTTCGAGCACCATGAAGAACACCACTGTGCCGCAAATGCCAATCAGCGCGCCGACCGCGTCCGTAATGGCGGTAGGGAAGAGCTTTGTGAGCGGTATCGGCTCGAATGCCGCATGCTTTTTCACATCGAGCGCGCCAAAGTGCATCGCGAGCCCAAAGAAAACGAGCGCGCTGATCAATTGCCCCGCGATCAGCGGTATGGCGAGTGCCGGTGCGCCGAGCATAACGGCGGCGTATGTGCCGCAAACGAAAACGGGGCTGAGCGTGTTGAGCGAGGCGGCGACATAGGTCGGCCCATGCGGGCTGCGCTTGCTGGGCTCGAACGCCGCGCACAGCCGTGCGCCCGAGGGCGCGCCCGAAAGGAAGCTGAGCGCGAAGAGCGCCACCGGGTCGGTCGGCTGCACGGCGCCGCTCGATTGCATGATGCGCGCACACACGAAAAACGGCAGTAGAGAGGGCAGCAGCACGTTTTGCCACAGAGTAAAACCCTCGCGCGCCGCTTCGGCAGCCTCGCGGTTGAAGATGATCAGCAGCGCGCACAGCGCCGCGCAAATCAAAAAAACGACGCGCTTTCTCATACATCAAATCTATGCGCGCGCCGCCGCAATTACATAACCAAAAGAAAAGGTCAAACCATCAGCAGCGCCCGAGCGAATTCATAGGGCGCGGGCTGGGGAGAGGGAGAGGCCAAGGCGAGAATTTCGGCCGCCAAAAGGTCAATGGAAAGCATGGCGCGGGCATCGGCGCCGAGCGCGTCGTGGTCCGCTTTGCACGTTAAAACAGGGAGCGATGCCTTTTGCGAAAGCGTTGAAAGAAGGCCCGCGGATTCCCGGCGCACGCCGAGCACCCGCAGGTAAAGCGGCAGGGGAAAGGCGCGCTGCACATCTTTTGTAATGCCGAGCATCGCGCACGCGGGGATGCGCCGAAGACGGGCGGCCGTGTAGCGCTTGGATTTGACGGCCGCGAGGAACGAAGAGTAAGTTGCCGCGTTGCGCGCCTCGCGGTAAAGGACGTTTTCCAGCCCTTCGGTCACATCGGGCAGCGAGGCGAGTTCATTTAGGGAAAGCTTGCGAAGCGCATAGAGGAAAATGTCCGAAAGCGCTTCCGCCGTGCAGGGCATGCGCCGCTCGCCGACGAGGCGCGCGGCGTCCGCGGCGATCGCCTCGGGCGCGCAGCGCGAAAGAAGTTCCCGCTCGCCGCGCGCGAAGGCCGCGCGCAGTGCCGAAGCGCTTGCAAAGTTTCCCGCAGGCGAGGTTTCGTCGTGCCCCACGCCCTCCCGTTTAACGGGCAAAGGCTGCATGTCGGGAGAAAAAGCGTCGATCGCGCGCAGGTATTCAAGCGCGAGGATGTTGTTTGGGGAGGTGAGCGCGCCGGAGAGCGCGCCGCCGTGGAGGTCCGCGCAGGCTTTGGCCCGCGCCGCCGGGAAGGAGCTGCCCGCTTTGAGATGGACGGCGAGCCGCTCGCCAAGCGCGCCCGATTCGGGGCAGCTCATGCGCGCGAGGCGGCGAAGAAGTACCGCGTCCGCATCTTCCGCGCCGAAGCTGAGCGCGTCGACAATGCCGCTGCCCGCAAGGAGCGCTACCCCGCCGCGCGCGAAGCGCTCGGCGCTTGCGAGCACGAAAACGCTCGGCAATTCAAACACGATGTCCGCGCCCTGCTCAAGCGCCCAGCGCGCGCGCGTGAATTTATCGGCGCAGGCGGGCTCGCCGCGCTGCGTGAAGCTGCCGCTCATCGCGACCGCGATACGCGCGCCGGGGTTCGACGCGCGCGCTCTTTCGAGCTGGTATAGATGCCCGTTATGAAAGGGATTGTATTCCGCGATGATGCCCGTGCAGGATGCCATCCGCCGTCCTCCGCCCGTTTTGATCGATTATAACATAATTTCCGGACCGCACGAATAAGAAAAGGCGGGATTTGCGCAACAAATTATCGCGGATCGGTTCAATTGGCAAAGCGTCTGTGTTATAATATTATTTCGGGACTGCATGTCCCGACTTCTCGAACCGGAAAGGAGAAACCAAACATGTCTGTCCTGGACACAATCAGGCAAAGGGCAAAGGCTGACCCGAAGCACATTGTGCTTGCGGAGGGAACGGAGGAGCGCACCGTACAGGCAGCCGCGAGGATCGTCGAGGCGGGCGTCGCGCGCGTGACGCTTCTGGGTGACCCGTGCGAAGTGCAGGCGGTCGCCGAAAAATTCCACACGGACCTCACGGGCATCGCCATCGTCGATCCCGAGGCTTCGCCCGATTACATGCGCTATGTGCAATGGTTTTACGACATGCGCAAGGAGAAGGGCGTCACCTATGAAAAGGCGCTCGAACAAATCAAAGACCCTCTCTTTTTCGGCGCGATGCTCATCAAAGACGATAAGGCCGACGGCATGGTGGCCGGGGCTATCAACACCACGGGCAACACGCTGCGCCCGGGTTTGCAGATCATCAAAATGGCAAAGGGAATTTCCACTGTGTCAAGCTGCTTCATTATGGAGCTTCCCAATCAAAAATATGGGGACGACGGCGTGCTCATCTTCGGCGATTGCGCCGTGAACATCGACCCCACGGCCGAACAACTCGCCTCCATCGCCATTTCTTCGGCGGAGACCGGCCGCGCGCTGTGCGGCATGGACCCGCGCGTGGCGATGCTCTCCTTCTCCACCAAGGGCAGTGCCAAGCACGACAACGTCGATAAGGTCGCCCGCGCGACGGCGCTCGTCAAAGAGCTTGCGCCCGCGCTCAACGTCGATGGCGAACTGCAGGCGGACGCGGCGCTCGTCGCCTCCGTGGGCCAGCTCAAAAGCCCGGGCAGCCCGGTTGCCGGTCATGCCAACGTGCTGATCTTCCCCGATCTTCAATCGGGCAACATCGGCTACAAGCTGGTACAGAGGCTCGCCGGCGCGGAAGCCGTCGGCCCCATCTGCCAGGGCTTCGCGCGCCCCATCAACGATCTTTCGCGCGGCTGCAGCGTGGAGGACATCGTCAACGTCGCCGCCATCACAACGGTTCAGGCCCAGCAGGCATAAGGAAAGGGGAAACAAAACAACATGAAAATTCTCGTCATCAACGCGGGCAGTTCCTCGCTCAAATACCAGCTCATCAGCGTGGAGAGCGGGCAGGTCGAGGCCAAGGGCATCTGCGAGCGCATCGGCATCGGCAACTCGAAGCTCACCTACAAGGCCGGCGGGCAGGAAAAGCACGAATTCCGCAACGAGATGAAGGACCACACCGAGGCCATCCGCATGGTGCTCGAAACGCTTGCAGATCCGAAGATCGGCGTCGTGAAGGATATGTGCGAGATCGATGCGGTCGGCCACCGCGTGGTGCACGGCGGAGAGAGCTTCTCCCAATCCGTGCTCATCACGCCCGAACTCATCGAAGAGATCGAAAAGCTCTCGGTGCTTGCACCTTTGCATAACCCCGCCAACCTCATGGGCATTCGCGCTTGCCGCGAAGTCATGCCCGAGGTGCCGATGGTCGCCGTGTTCGATACGGCGTTCCACCAGACCATGCCGCCCGAGGCATTCATTTACGGCCTGCCGTATGAAGCCTACACGGACCTCATGATCCGGCGCTACGGCTTCCACGGAACCTCGCACCGCTATGTTTCGGCGCGCGCCATCGAAAAGCTCGGCCGCCCGGCTGAAGATACGAAAATCATCACCTGTCACCTGGGCAACGGCTCGAGCATCGCGGCCATCAAGGGCGGCAAATCGGTCGATACGTCGATGGGCCTCACGCCGCTCGAGGGCGTGCCGATGGGCACGCGCTGCGGCGACATCGATCCGGCGCTTGTCACCTACATGATGCGCCGCATGAATTTCGATTGCCTGCAGATGGATGAATACATGAATAAAAAGAGCGGCGTGCTCGGCATTTCCGGCGTTTCGAGCGATTTTCGCGATTTGGACGATGCCGCGAACGCCGGCAACGCGCGCGCGAAGCTCGCGGTCGATACGTTCTGCTACAAAGTTAAAAAATACATCGGCTCCTATGCGGCGGCGATGGGCGGCGTGGATGCGATCGTGTTTACGGCGGGCGTCGGCGAAAACGACCGCGTGGTGCGCGAGCGTTCGCTGCAGGGCCTCGAGTACCTCGGCGTGGATGTGGACTTCGAGTGGAACATGACCTGCCCCCGCGGTGAGGAGGCTGAGCTGAGCCGCCCGACAAGCCGCGTCAAGGTCTACATGATCCCCACCGATGAAGAGATGGTCATCGCGCGGGACACGGCGGCGCTTGCCCGGAAATGAAGCGTTCACGGGCAAATATGTGGTTGACAAACAATTTGTCAATGGATAAAATAGACGAGGTCGAATTTCGATGAAACTGAACGTTTCGCGCGCGATCAAGCAGCCCGGCTATGTCGCCGAGGCGGAGTTCACCGAGCGGTGGGAAGACTTCGATTTCCAGGAAAGAACGATCCGTTTTGCTCAGCCCCTCGCGGTGAGCGTCGCGGCGAGTTTCGATGGGAGCGAGTTCGCCGTGCGGGGCAAGGTGCAAACGGCGTTCCACAGCGCGTGCGCGCGCTGCGGCAAAGCGTTTGTGGAACCTTTTGAACTGGAATTCGACGAGCGCTTTGCAAAAAATGCGGGCGATGAGGACGAGGCCTACCCCTACGCGGGCGAGGAATTGGACCTTGACGAGCTATTGCGCGACGTGATCTTCCTCAACATGCCGGGCTATGGCCTGTGCGCGGAAGATTGCAAAGGCCTGTGCCCGGAATGCGGGTGCGATTGGAATACTGCACAGTGCGCCTGCGTGCGCGAACAGGATGCGGAAGAAACCGTCAATCCGTTCCTCGCGCTTAGGAGCCTGCTGGAAGACGATAAGGAGGTGTGATCATGGCGGTCCCCAAGAAAAGAACATCCAAGGCGAGGCGGAATTCCCGTAGGAGCAGCGTTTGGAAGCTGTCCCTCCCGGGCATTGTCGAGTGCCCCCAGTGCCACGAGGCGAAGCTCGCCCACAGGGTGTGCAAGAGCTGCGGCTATTACGACGGCAAGCAGGTCATCAAGGCAGAAGAGAAAGCCTGATCACCCCCGGCATTCCGACGACATTGGGCTTCCCCGCGCGGGAAGCCCTTTTGTGGTTTGCTAAACGCCTCCGGTTGTGCTAAACTATCCCACAAATTCATAAAAGAGGATCAAATTGCTATGATACGCATCGCATTAGACGCAATGGGCGGGGATCACGCGCCCGCCGCCGCCGTGGAGGGCGCGCTTCTGGCGCTCCGCGCGTTTGAAGATGTTTCTATTATCCTTTGCGGCAAAGAGGATGCCCTTCGCGCGGAGCTTGAAGGCGAAACAAATTATGATAAGGAGCGCCTCGTTCTGCTCAACGCCGGGGAGGTGATCGACAACCACGAACAGCCGACCCTCGCCGTCAAGCGCAAGAAAGATTCTTCCCTCGTGCGCGCGCTGCAGCTCGTGGCGAACCGCGAGGCCGATTGTATCGTCTCGGCCGGCAGCACGGGGGCGCTTCTTACCGGGGCGACGCTGATCGTGCGCCGCATCAAGGGCGTCAAACGCCCCGCGCTCGCGCCGCTTTTGCCCACGAAAGCCGGCACGTGGCTCATGCTTATCGACGCCGGCGCGAACACCGATTGCAAACCTTCTTATCTCCAGCAGTTCGGCGTGATGGCGGATGCATATATGAAGCGCGCCATGGGCGTGGAGCGGCCGCGCGTGGCCCTTTTGAACAACGGCGTGGAGGAGGGCAAGGGCGATGAACTCACGAAGGCCGCCTACCGGATGCTCGCGGCCGCGCCCATCCATTTTGCGGGCAACTGCGAGGCGCGGGATATTTTATCGGGCGAATTTGACGCGCTCGTGTGCGATGGGTTCGTGGGCAACGCCCTGCTCAAGCACACCGAGGGCATGAGCGAGGTGATCTTCTCCATGCTCAAAAACGAACTCAAGGCGGACGCGCGCTCCACCCTCGGCGCGGCGCTTGCAAAGCCCGCGTTCAAGCGCCTCAAAAAGCGCATGGATTATAAAGAAGTCGGCGGCGCGCCGCTGCTTGGCATCGATGGCTGCGTCATCAAGGCGCACGGCAGTTCCGACGGCAAGGCTTTCTCTTCGGCGCTCATGCAGGCGCGCGCGTTCGCGCAAAGCGGCGTCAATGAGGCGATCATTCAAGCCGTCGCCTCGCTTCCCGAGATGGAGGATTGACAGAAATCCGCGCTGCGGCTAAACTGATAGTATTCTGAAAGGCGGTGTT